>NZ_NQMR01000269.1 GCF_002276045.1 Pseudoalteromonas sp. NBT06-2
TCGATTAGGCTACTGAACTTAGTACACTAACAACTGTTTTATTTGCGGTTTCACTAAGCAGAGGTTTCATTTTAATAAATAATATAAGCCTTTTCCATGCTCTGCTAAAAACTCATTGCTATCGATTGCTAGCTCAATTTCATTTGCTACTGTTAATTCACAAAACTGTTGTGCTTGTTCGTGTGTCAAAATAAATTCTTCATCTTTAAACCGATCTCTAAATTTGATCCGTTCGTTGGCATTAAAATCCTGAAAGACAAAATTCCGATCACAAGAACAATATAAATAAACAATTTCTTCAGCAGCATCTCCGATAATATTAGCTATATCATTTCGTTGAGATAAAGAAACAACTTGCTCGTCAAAACCAGCAGTGCCATAAGCGGCATGGTATAGACCCGAGTCACAAAGCTCTTGCGAAGCTCCCCATTTTTCTAATAGTTTATATGTATTATGTAAGTGCTTAATTAAAGAACCATTTAAATGTTCAAACTCTCCAGCACCTAATTCATTTAGTTTCTCAAACTTTGAATTCACACCAATCCTTAAGTAGCCTAACGTGTTTATAGCGAGCGAATTGCTTGTTTTTCTACCACTATATCGCTCATTTTCTAAATACGCTATTTTTACCTGAACCATTAACTAATTGCTAGCAAAAATAAAATTGAGTCTAATTGAAATTTGATACTGGAAAAAAAGCGTTTGGATCGTTTTCCTGAATATACAAGCAATATATTTTAACTGGATAGAGAAAAACAATTGATGAGCGTCCGCTCCTCGCTCTTAGCTGCCTGTCAAGTCTAAACTTTATATAAAAAGTGTCAGATCAAATATGAATCACTAGAAATTAACCATACTTAAACTGACTATTTAATGAATTAATCTCTACAATGTCGCAATAGCAGCTCTTTTAATTAATTAAAATTAACGTCCACGTTGTGACCACAAAGATAACCAAACACGGCTAAAGACCACCATTTTAATAGTAACTTCTCAAAAAGCAG
>NZ_NQMR01000027.1 GCF_002276045.1 Pseudoalteromonas sp. NBT06-2
AGTTCAACTTCCAAATTTTGGGTAAAATCATCTACGCTCTGCCCGTCAATACCGGAAGCGCCTCGATTCTTTTTCACTTGTTTGTAAGCCATATAGAGCGCTTGCAGTGATAACATGCGCCCATAGAAGCTACAATGAACTCTCAAAATATTGTCTTACATCACCTTTTATTAGTTTTTATTTGCATCAGTTAAGTTTGTTTCGTTATCGCATTAAGTCTTCTAGCGTGGGGTTTGCCCTATTATTGCAATATGCTTAACCGCCTTTTATGCCTATAATAAAGAGGAACAATTACTCCCCGTGTCCAGTTCCATTTACAGCCCTAATGTTACCTTTAGCCGTTGATGGAGACTTCACCTTATTTGATGATCCGTGAACCCAAGATAAATGTTACCAATTTTCTGTGATTTATAAATCACTTCCCTCCTTCGCAATCAATTAAAGCTTTTGGCTTAAGTTGACTCTATCAAACATACTGCTGATAGTCGGCTTGGTTTTGTCCTCCACACCATTACTGGCTTTCATCGGCCTAGCCTTACTCACTACTACGGGTTCATCTGCCACCTCACACCGACACTAAACCTTGAGTCTCCTCTTGAATTTTGGCCACTTACTAAAATTAAGTTTAGATGCCAGGCTTCCCCAGTTACTACACTGACTCCCTGTTAGAAATACCACCCTCAAGCACAGTATTGGTCTAACTAAGTATCGGGCTTCGCGCTATTTTGGACGCTTACCCACCAACACCGCCGAAGCAGGTTTACTTATGTTATGTACCTCTGACTTTCTATGGCTTACTTCAGACCCTATCGTTAGCCAATAACGCCCTTGCCATTCGGATTCTCTTCCCCCCTTAATTTGGGTGATCAGGCTTCTTTTAGCCTGTCGGGTTTGCCAGCTTCGCTGGGCAAACAAAAAAGACATCAATTAAGTGCCTTCTTTATATAAAAAATCTTTTAAAAAAATCTAACATTTTGAGTAATTACTCAGGTTTTAAATCTGTTTTTCTTTGATTATAGAAATTTATCAAATCATCTACTGTTTCTTGGCAGTAATCCCTAATACCAGAAACAAGCATGTTTTTAACACCGGTCCCAACAACTTCATTTTGCTCTAAAATATTAAAGCGTAAGATGATTTTACCTCGTTTACCATTAAGTTCAAATACAGGATCTGCAAACTCAAGTTCGGGGCTGGTAATATCTAATCGTTGTAAATCAATCGACATTGATTCATAAATAACCATAGGGCGTGATGGGTTTATCATCACGTTTTGATCACACATAATTGGAATAATGACATGCGGAAAAGTTGTGCCAGAAAATTCAACATAATTTTTAGTTAAACTTTGTATTAATGCAGGGCAATCAGTTGATTCACCAGAGCGTTTAACAGATAAATACACTTTATCACCATCGGTAATATCAAACTCATCTGCAACTTCCGGAAAATCTAACGCGACATGTTCATTTACCATACCAGAAAATGTAAAGTGCATTTTTTGGCTGATACCATATCTCTGCAAAACTAAAGAGAAAAGCAAATCGCCAGGCACACAAAACCTTTTAGCATCAGCATCATGTAAGGGATTATAGTCATCAGCTATTAATTTAGCGAAATTACTACCTTGTTCACGGGTAAAAGTGATTTTGTTTTTTTCGCACTGATGGTAAAAAGGACTTAACATATTTTAATGGCTTCTTTTATGACTAAAGTTACAACCTGACTATTCTATCAAGGTTTATGATAATAGAGGTCGAATCAGTTAATAAACAATATAAAACGATACTGTCGCTTTATATTGTTTATTAAAAATTTCCTTTAATTTGCTAGGTAAACTTTATAAGCTTTCTCTAGTTTTTTTGCTTGTTTTTTAGATACACTAATATGCCCTAAAGCAACACGTAAACGCGCACGAGACATATCAGAACCTAAAATTTCCATTGCATCAATGACAGAAGTAGAAGATGTTTTGCCACTGATAGCCACAAAGATAGGTTCTAAGAATACTTTGATTTTTAGCTCATGGTGATCAGCTAATTTCTTTGCGATGGCAAAAATCTCTGATTTTTGCCATGTACGTAAAGCTTCTAAGTCCCAAATAAAGAATTGTAACGCTTGACGAATCACATCTTCTTCAGCTTTACCCGCTGTTAATAAATCAGGTTCATATGTTGGCATGCCTGAAACAAAGTAACCTGCCAATTCAACTAAGTCAGATAGTGTATTAATACGCGTTTTTACCTGTGGTAAAATTTTAGCTAAAGTTTCGCTATTAAATTTCCAATCAACAAAGCGACTAATTAGCGCTTCGTCAGTTAGGTTTTCACGGATCCAAAGACCATTTAACCAGCTGAGTTTTTCAACATCAAATACTGGACCACCTAGTGATACACGTTTCATGTCAAAGTTTTCAATCATTTCGGCTAAGGTGAATTTTTCACGTTCATCAGGCATTGACCAGCCCATACGACCTAGGTAGTTCAATACTGCTTCAGGTAAAAAACCCATTTCTTTATAATAATTAATAGAAGTAGGGTTTTTACGTTTTGATAATTTAGATTTATCTGGGTTACGCAATAATGGTAAGTGGCCTAATGTAGGTGCAGACCAACCAAAATCTTCATATAATTTTAATAATTTAGGTGCCGAGTTAATCCACTCTTCACCTCGAAATATATGGCTAATTTCCATGTGATGATCATCTACAACATTTGCCAAAAAATAAGTTGGAAAACCATCTGCTTTAAGAAGTACCTGCATATCAACATTTTCCCACGGGATCTCAATTTCACCACGTAAGTAATCGTTAAATTTGAAAGTCCCTTCTTCTGGGATATTCATACGAATAACATAAGGTTTACCCGCAGCTAAATTCGCTTCAATTTCGTTTTTAGATAGCTTTAATCCACGGCCATCATATTTAGGGCGTAAACCTTCAGTCATTTGCGCTTCACGCATTTGCTCAAGCTCTTCACTCGTTGCAAAACAGTAAAATGCTTTATCATCATCTACTAGCTTTTGTGCATATTTCTTATATAAATCAATACGTTCAGATTGACGGTATGGACCAAACTCACCACCTACATCAGGACCGTGATCCCAATTAAGACCTAACCAGCGTAAACTATCCATAATTGCTTGTTCTGATTCTGGTGTACTACGCACCTGATCTGTATCTTCAATACGCAACACAAATTCACCGCCTTGCTGCTTAGCAAAAGCGTAGTTAAACAATGCAATATAAGCTGTGCCTAAGTGCGGGTCACCCGTTGGTGACGGTGCTACACGAGTACGAATAGTCATGAGTTAAATCTCTTAAAATAAGTATGTAAAAACTAAGTCTAAATAATTGAGGCAAGGGTAACATAAACCACCATAGGGTGTAATATGTTCAGGTGATTTTACCCTAAACATCATAATATACAGAACTCAGTTAAAGTTAGAAGCACTTTAAATAAGACATTAATTGCACAGAATGCTCAATCCTTTTCCAAAATCAAAAATACATAATGAAGCCGATTTATTTTTTAAATAACGACATCATTATTATTGTGCAGTTGCTTAAAAACCTTATCCATAATTTCTATGCCTTTATTAAATACGCCTCTCCTGTCAGGTCCACCTAAAGAGATACGAATAGCATTATTCTCACTACCAGATTGAGCTGAAAATAGATCTGCAGTACGTATTTTGACATTATTTGCTAACAATAAGCCGCTTAATTGATGCATATTGATATGGCTGGGTAGTTCTAACCAAATATTTAAACCACCTAACCGTGCGGTAAGTTTATATTTATCAAAAAGCATCTTAAACGCTTGTTGCCTGTAGATTAATTCTTGTGCTAGTTTCTCTTGGTTATATTGATATGAATCACTTTGAATAAAGCGAGATGCCAATTCAAAGTTCATAGTTGAAACCATCCAGCATTGACTATGAATATTTTGCTTTAAAACTTGCTGAAATAGCACCGGCACCAAAACATAACCCACCCTTAAACCACCTGCAAAATATTTAGATAAGCTTGATATATAAAAAACCCGATCAGGCGCTTTTTGCTGAAGTGGTAAACGCCAATTATTAGGAAGACAATAATTCACATCATCTTCAATAATAAAAAATTGATATCGCCGACTTAAAGCTAAGATATTATCTAGCTGTTCTTGGCTATATTTTACATTTGTCGGATTTTGATTATTGGGCGTTATATACAATACTTTTGGGGAATATTTTTTACAAATAGCCTCTAACTCACCTAAATCAAGACCTTCACTTGTTAAAGTTAGTCCTTTCATTGCTAATCGAGAAGCTTCTGCTGCACGATAAAAACCAGGATAACACAGCGTCTCATGTAGCACTAAATCCCCAGGCTCAGTCAATATTTGTAAACAGCTATAAACCCCTTGTTGTGCGCCTTGTAAGAATATTAAATCATCAGAGTTTTTAATGCCTTTATTTGTAAGCCAGTTACTAAATGTTTTTTTATGTTTATCAATACCATCTATGGAATAAGTCAAGATTTGAGACAAAGCATTATTATCTTGAGCAAGTTCAGCCATAGCTTGTGCTAAAATATCTTGCTGTCCCATCTTTGGCTGCATACTTGATGCAAAGTCAACTTCAAGATCTTCAGTTACATAAGTCGTATTATCCACATCAACAAATGTCCCAGCGCCTAACTTAGCTTTAACAAGCCCTTTTTTTTGCGCTAATTCATAAGCCCTAGTTACTGTACCATGAGTAACGTTTAACTCATCAGCTAGCCAACGCTGCGCCGGTAACTTTTGTTTAAACGCTAAATCTCCATCAGTGATCGCTTCATCAATTAATATACTTAATGCTTTATATTTTGCCTGTGTTTTAACAAGCTCAATAAAGCGTTCTTGATTCACCTTCCAAATTGTATCCATAACAATAAACTTATAGCCTAATTAAAATAACTGTGACAATTTAAAACAATACAAACAACGACAATTGTATGCGTACAATTATTAATTAACAAGGACAAATTATGCAAAATGAACTTTTAGCTTTAATTTTACCTATTAGTATTTTTACAGTTATAGCAACGATAACCCCAGGACCAAATAATATTTTATTAGCCCATTCAGGAGCTTATTTTGGCATTAAAAAAACTATACCTCATATCCTTGGAATACGAATAGGCATGATATTTTTACAAACTAGCATTCTATTTGGATTAGGGCAGTTATTTATTACTTGGCCTAAAGTTCAGTTTTTATTAAGTTTGATTGCTTGCATATATATCCTAAAACTAGCTGTAACTATCTCTAGAGCTAAACCACCGTCATCAAATAAAGTACATCAACCATTTAATATTATTCAAGCTGCAGGGTTTCAACTAATCAATCCAAAATCTTGGACCATGCTATTAACAGCAAGTTCTGCATTTACACTGACCGGTGAACTTTATTGGTCTTCAGCGTTTCTTAGTATTTTATTATTTAATACGGTATCTATTCCATGTGCATTTGTATGGGTCACAATTGGCAAGTTAATAGCAGACAAGCTACAAGAACCAAATTTCAACCAAAAATTTAATTTCACGATGGCTGCTTTACTCCTACTAACCATACCTATGATTTTTATTTCGGAGACACTATGAAAGTCAAATACAATTTAAACGAAAATGATTTTGAAACCGTTTTTAGCTTTTTAAGTAACCGTAGTTATTGGTCAAAAGGCATATCCAAAGCTTGCTTAAAACACGCCTGTGAGAATTCTTTATGTTTTGTAATTCATAATAATAATAAATTATGTGCTTTCGCCAGAGTGGTCACCGATCAAGCTACTTTTGCTAATTTACTTGATGTATTTGTTTTGGAGCCATTTAGAGGCCGTGGTCTAGGGAAACAACTTATCACGGCTATTATGGCAGATAAAAGGTTACAAGATTTAAGACGTTTTACTTTAACAACCAAAGACGCCCATGGTTTATACGCTCAATACGGTTTTACAAAACCACTTTATCCTGAAGGTCTGATGGAAAATTATAATCCTAACATCTATACCCATGTTACTTAAAAATGCATGTTTCAGAGCTATCTGAGCGAGCTCAATTCAAGGCGTTTTGATACAGGGAGTCGGTACCTTTCAAGTCAACGCAATGATGAAGAGGGTTTGCTCAGAAGCACCGGCTCAGCGAGTTTAAACAGAGTTTATGCTGTGTTATTAATTTTGTTCAGGGAACAACCATTGTCTTCAATTAATGTCTTACCTAAATCCTGTTTAATTCTCGCTGAAATAGTGCATTTTGAGGTATCATGGGTATATATTGATTAAATTTATAAATAAAAATTCATAAATTTTATATCTTAAACTTGATTCCTTTAATAAATGAATGTCTACTTAAGAAAAGTTTGTTCTAAAACAATAAATCTAGTGATTTGAATTTTTATAATAACCAAATAATAAACGTGCTTATTATCAATTAAGATAAAGGATCAATAATGTCTATTCGTCGTCATCGCAGTAAAGTTAGTAAAGTTTATTTACCTTCAAATTCTCGTTATAACCAATTTTTATTAGCTGAATTTAAAATAACAGATGAATTATTAGATCGTTTTGAAAGTAATAACAGTTCTGATAAATTAAAACCTTGGCAAAGTTTTTATCAAAAGTTTTCTGAGCAACTTTTCACAGTTTGTGAAGATGCTGATATAGATAATGTTCACTTTATCGCTAATGATAAGTTACCTCGTGTTCGTTTTAATCAAGAGATCCGATACTGGGAAACTGATCAGCAAATGTTGATTTTCTATAATCCAGAATATCATCAATCATATAAATCTCATTTTGATGGTGCTGTTCGATCGAAAAAAATATCTTTATTATTTTTAGCATCAGGTGACTCAATTCGTACAAGTGCAGCTGGCTATCATACAAAAGTTCGCGAAACACTTACAAAGCTTTTATCTGAAGTAGGTGTTGATGCAAGTGCTGTTCGCTTACGTGATCATCAACATTTAACATATGATTTATTCGCAAAAGATAAAGGTGTTGAAGGCTCTAACGGTCATACTTTAAGGTTAATCAAAAACCGTTATAAAGCTGCTGAAGTTACCTTACCAGAGCAAAACGATACTATGAGTTACGTAGTCGCAAGCATGCCACTGTCTCGTCGTTTATTAAAACGTAGCAATGTGAATTTGGTTGGTGAGCAGTCTTATGGTGATTTTTATCAAATGTTATCCGATGCATGTGTGAAATCTGCAAATCATTATAATTTAAAAAATGGTGCATTTATCGCAAATGGCTTAACACCTATTATTCGTAATAGTTCAAATATGCCTGAACAAAAAGTAGGTGAATTACAAATGTTAGGTTTTGATCCTATCGAACCTAAAAATGAATTTTACTGTAATTGGCAAGATGATAATTTAGTTGACTACGTGCAAATCATTTTTGCAGCAACCAAAGCTGATATAGAAGATAAAGGTTTTGCTAAGTTTATGGAAACCGTTGATAAATCTTTACGCATGATGGCGAAAGATCTAGAAATAACTCCAGATCATGAAGAGATCACTATTCGCTTCCACCAGCATTTAGCTTACCACTTCGATCAAGCTTAGTTACACTGTTAAAATCTTAGAGTGCTCTTACTGAGCACTCTACTCTTCTTTATTTCTCATCACGCCAAGCACATTACCAGTAGGAAATAGATATAAACAATAGATATCTGTATCATTGGCAGTAATCTCCATTTAAAAATTTATAACAATTATGCGCATCCCACATATTTATCAAGCTGGTAAAATCAGCTTAAATCAAACTTTAGATCTCTGTTCAGATGCCGCAGGGCATATAACACGCGTATTAAGAATGGGCGTAGGAGATAAAATAAGTTTGTTTAATGGTCAAGGCGGTGAATATCTATGTGAATTATCAGCAGTAAGTAAAAAATCAGCTTCTGTAACGGTAAATAAATTTAACGATAAAAATGTAGAATCTCCACTCAATATTCACCTAGGACAAGGTATTTCTCGTGGTGATAAAATGGACTTTACAATTCAAAAGTCTGTAGAGCTGGGAGTTAAAGAAATCACCCCTATTTTTACCGAACGATGTGGCGTCAAACTCAATGGTGATAGATTAGAAAAAAAACATCAACAATGGCAAAAAATTGCAATTTCTGCCGCTGAACAATCTGGTCGAAACTTTATAACAAAAATTCATGCGCCTATCAAAATTGAAAGCTGGTTAGATCAGCCATCTGATGAATTAAAGATCACTTTGCACCCTAGAGCTGAACACAGTATTAAAACAATTTCAAATCCAATAAAAGGCTTACGTTTTATTATTGGCCCTGAAGGTGGCTTTACCGAAGCTGAAATGTTGCTAACTAAAAGCTCTGGCTTTATGGATATTCGTTTAGGGCCAAGAGTATTAAGAACTGAAACAGCAGCACTAACAGTATTAAGTGCATTACAACTACAATTTGGCGATTTAGCATAATCATATAGGGTTTATTTAGGCTAGTTTTTTCATAAACTAGCCCCATATACTTTATAACTAACACATTTGGGTAGTCAGTCCCGCTAAATAATAAGGTCTTACCATGAGCATTAAACTCGGGATCGTTTCAGACCCAATTTCAGGTTTTAATATTAAAAAAGATACTGGTTTTGCCATGATGGTAGAAGCACAAAACCGAGGCTATGAAGTCTATTATATGGAAATAGATGACCTTTATTTAAGAAAAGGACAAGCTTTTGCGACAGCAGCTAAAGCGCAGCTTTTTGAAGATGAGAACCATTGGTATGAATTAGAAGAAAAACAAAACATTGCCTTAGCGAACCTTGATGTTATTTTAATGCGTAAAGATCCCCCTTTTGATACCGAGTATATTTACGCTACTTATATTCTAGAGCGTGCTGAACTTACTGGTACTTTAATTGTAAATAAACCACAAAGTTTGCGTGACGCTAATGAAAAACTATTTACAGCTTGGTTTAGTGAGTTTACACCTGACACTTTGGTCACACGCAATCAGCAACAAATTCGTAGTTTCTTAGATGAGCATGGCGATATAATTTTAAAACCTCTTGATGGTATGGGTGGAGCTTCAATCTTTAGAGTGAAAAAAGATGATGCTAATTTAGGTGTAATTTGTGAAACTTTAACCAAACATGGCAAAGAATTTGCGATGGCGCAGAACTATATCCCTGAAATAAAACAAGGAGATAAACGTGTATTAGTGGTTGATGGTCAAGTGATCCCATATTGTTTAGCTCGCATTCCACAAAATGGTGAAACACGTGGAAACTTAGCAGTAGGCGGTCGTGGTGAAGCACGCCCTCTTAGTGAATCAGATTTAAAAATAGCACAAGCTATCGCACCCACTTTAAAAGAAAAAGGGCTTATTTTTGTAGGTTTAGACATCATTGGTGATAAGTTAACTGAAATAAATGTGACTGCACCGACTTGTGTGAAAGAAATTCAAGCAGCTTATGATATTTCTATTACCGGTATTTTATTTGATGCAATAGAACGCAGAATAGAATCAAATACCCTTAACCATTCATAATACGGAATTTCAGCAAGTCAAATCAGAATGAGATTCTAGGCGTAAAAGTGAAGGAATGGCTATTCCACTTTAAGCATTCACAACAACGAAGATGACTTTGATTTGGCTTGCCCTCTGGGAGTATTTTGAAAGACTACGGGTATAACGTATAATAAGGTAATGCTTATCATAACGAATAAGCATTACCCCTAAGATCAATAACTAAGGTGAATGTAATGCAATCCCTTGAAAACCACTTTCTCATTGCAATGCCAAATATGCAAGATCCGGCATTTAAACATTCTGTTACCTATATTTGTGAACATAATGAGAAAGGTGCGATGGGATTAGTGATTAACCAGCCCATAGATTTAACCGTTGGTGAATTACTTGATCAAATAAAAATAGATAACGATAAACAAACCGATGCAGCAAACATCGCTGTATTCTCTGGAGGTCCAGTACAGCAAGAGCAAGGTTTTGTTTTACACATTCCTCAAGATGGTTACCAATCAAGCTTAAAACTCACTAATGAAGTTATGATCACCACATCTAAAGATATATTAATATATCTTACAACAGATCTAGCCCCTAAGAAATTTTTTATTTCTTTAGGTTATGCTGGCTGGAGCTCAGGCCAACTTGAAGAAGAGTTAATGAATAATGCATGGCTAACAATTAAAGCTGACCCTGAAATTATTTACAATACACCCGCACATTTAAGATGGGAAAAAGCAATTGAAATACTAGGAATTGATATTAGTAAGTTAAGTAGCCAAAAAGGTCATGCTTAGGTTCTCATTACAAGAATAACAATTTATATGAGGTTAAAATGGCAAAACGCCAATTAAAAGAAAAAGGTCAACGTACAGTATTAGGCTTCGATTTTGGCACTAAAAGTATCGGCATAGCTGTTGGACAAGAAGTGACTGGCTCGGCAACCCCATTATGTGCCGTAAAAGCGCAAGATGGCATTCCTAACTGGAATGAAATCAAAACAATTGTTGACGAATGGTTACCTGACTTAATTGTAGTCGGATTACCTTTAAATATGGATGGCAGTAATCAACAAGTGACTTTTCAAGCTAAAAAATTTGCAAACCGTTTGCATAATAAACATGCTTTACCTGTTGAAACACAAGATGAGCGTTTAACAACTACAGATGCAAAGTCACAGCTTTTTGAGCATGGTGGTTATAAAAATCTTAAAAAAGATAATGTAGATAGCATGTCAGCGAGGATCATATTAGAAAGCTTCTTTGAGAATCAATGTTCATAACCCTCATTCCGAAAAATATGTGATCTCGACATTAAAAGAGTCTGTATAGCTTATCGAGTCCAACTTACATTACTTGATAAGCAACTAAAAGAAAAGCTAATTTTACATAATTGAATCAGTTTATTATACCCAAGCCACTTCAAGATGCGTGTTCCAGGACTGCTGAGCAACTCATGATCTAGGCGCATCTTTGTATTAATGGTTGTTTCCTTAAAATAAGATGGACCGGCAACAACGAGCATGATTTACTCAGAAGTCCCCTATGGTTTGGTTTAGAAGCGCTTTAAGCTGCGTTATTGATCTTGAAAAGGGAATAACCTATTCTTTGTAATCAATGTCTTACCTAAGGCGTTTCTAATTCCAACTGAACCCTGTATCTTGAAGTGGTTTAGGTGTTAATTAATTAATTAATTAATTAATTAAGAATTTTCATCACCTAATCCATCAACTGTAACACCTTGTAAAAAACCAGCCCCTTGCTGATCATTATTTCTAAGTTTTATCATTAATCTTAAATCATTTGGTGAATCAGCATTATGTAGTGCATCAGCATAATTAATTCTTTGATTTTGATAATGATCAAATAAAGCCTGATCAAATGTTTGCATGCCCATTTCACGTGACTTAGACATCGTTTCTTTAATACCGCCAATGTCCCCTTTCTTAATTAACTCTGCAATCATAGGTGAGTTTAATAATACTTCTATGGCGGCAACTCTTCCCTTACCATCAGATGTTGCAACCAACTGCTGAGCGACAATACCCCGTAAGTTAAGCGCTAAATCATACTTTAATTTCTCGTGCTTTTCTTTTGGTACTAAATGCATAATACGGTCAATTGCTTGGTTAGCATTATTTGCATGTAGCGTTGCCACACATAAATGCCCAGTTTCTGCAAAACTTAATGCATATTCCATTGTTTCTTGTGAACGTATTTCCCCGATAAGTATTACATCTGGCGCTTGACGTAATGAACTCTTTAAAGCTGAGTCAAAACTGTCTGTATCTAAACCGACTTCCCTTTGTGTAATAATACTTTTTTCGTGCTCATGTACAAATTCAATAGGGTCTTCAATTGTTAAAATATGACCTCTATGGTTACGATTTCTATAACCTAATAAAGCAGCAAGGGAAGTAGATTTACCAGTCCCTGTACCACCCACAAAAAGCAATAATCCTTTTTTAGCCATAATTAAATCGGTTAATACCGAAGGTAGACCTAAATCTCCAACATCAGGTATTGTTGTTACAATCCGACGAATAACCATACCCGCTTTATCTCTTTGCCAAAAGGCAGAGATCCTAAAGCGACCTTCATCTGTTGCGATAGCAAAGTTACATTCTTTTGTTACATGAAATTCAGATATTTGCTTCTCACTCATCGCCGATTCAACTAAAGATAAAGATTCCTCTTCTGTTAAATCGTGTTCATCTAAAGGTGTTAACTCACCATTTATTTTTGCACTCACTGGTAAATGACTAGAAACAAATACATCCGATGCATCTACTTCACACATTTTTGCTAAATAATAATTTAATTTACTCGGTTTCATTTACATTTCCCCTGAAGTACTAAACTGTGATTTATCATGTGCCTTTGAAGCTGCGGCAGCTTGGCTCACTAAACCCCTATTAAGTAAGTTTCTTAAACACTGATCCATGGTTTGCATACCAACGCTTGCACCTGTTTGAATCGATGAATACATTTGCGGAATTTTATCTTCACGAATAAGATTTCTTATTGCCGGAATACCTATCATGATTTCATGTGCTGCAATTCGACCACCTCCCGTTTTTTTTATCAGCGTTTGAGAAATAACAGCCCGCAGTGATTCAGATAACATAGAACGCACCATAGACTTTTCAGCCGCAGGGAAAACATCAATAATACGGTCTATGGTTTTTGGTGCTGAGGTTGTATGTAAGGTACCAAAAACTAAGTGACCTGTTTCTGCTGCCGTCATAGCCAATCGAATGGTTTCTAAATCACGTAGCTCACCAACAAGTATTACATCTGGATCTTCACGTAATGCACTACGAAGCGCATTGTTAAAACTTTTAGTGTCTCTATGTACTTCCCTTTGGTTTATCAGACTTAGTTTATTTTTGTGTACAAATTCGATTGGATCTTCAATTGTTAAAATATGATCATGTCGTGTGGCATTAATATAATCAACCATGGCAGCTAAGGTGGTAGACTTACCTGAGCCCGTAGGACCAGTCACTAATACTAATCCTCTAGGATTATCTGAGATTTCTTTAAAAATATCAGGAGCGCCTAAATCTTCTAATGATAAAATATCACTTGGAATAGTACGAAATACAGCAGCAGGCCCTCTATTTGTATTAAATGCATTTACACGAAAACGCGCTAAATTTGGCACTTCAAAAGAAAAATCGCATTCTAAGTTTTCTTCGTAGTCTTTACGTTGTTTATCGCTCATAATGTCATAAACTAATCCATTGACATCTTTGGCTTCTAAAGCTGGAATATTGACACGCCTAACATCACCATCAACACGTATCATAGGAGATACATCTGACGATAAGTGTAAATCTGAAGAATTATGTTGCACACTAAAGGCCAATAATTCGGTAATATCCATAGGTAAACTCCGAAAACTAATAAATTTAGATATTAAATATATGATGACAATAGCAGAACGACTGGATTCCGCCTATGGTAGAATCACACAAGCAGTAAAAAAGTTTAACCGCCGAGAACAAAGTATTACTTTGCTAGCTGTTAGCAAAAAAAAATCAATCAACCTTATTTTAGATGCTTATGAGGCGGGTCACCGAAAATTTGGTGAGTCTTATGTGCAAGAGTCAGTTGAAAAAATTGAAAAACTCGCGCATATTGATGATATTCAATGGCATTTTATTGGCCCTATACAATCAAATAAAACTAAATTAATAGCAAATAATTTTTCTTGGGTGCAAAGCATCGACAGACTGAAAATAGCAAAACGATTAAGTGAACAAAGAGCCCCTAATTTACAACCTCTAAACATATTAATACAAGTAAATATCAGTAATGAATCATCAAAATCAGGATGTACTTTAGAAGAAGTCAGCCAGTTAGCACAAGATATCGATACTTTAGATAATATAAAGTTAAGAGGTTTAATGGCTATCCCTGAAAAGAAGGAATCTTTGGAGCAACAAATCCACGCTTTTAGTCAGCTAAAAACTTGCTTTGATGCACTACAGACCCAATATAAAGAAATTGATACCTTATCTATGGGAATGAGTGCTGATTTAGAAGCTGCTATTGCTGCAGGCTCAACTATGGTAAGAATTGGTACAGATATTTTTGGTGCAAGAAGTTAAGGTTTATAAATGATAAACAGAACCATCGCCTTTATTGGCACAGGTAATATGAGTTACGCAATTATCAGCGGAATGATCAAAAATGGTTTTGATAAAAGCCGTATTATTGCCACGAATAGAAATTGTGAAAAGTTAGCAAAAGTAGCCAATGAGTTAGCAATATCAACTGATACTGATAACTTAGCTGCATTAGCAAAAGCTGACGTAATTGTACTAAGTGTAAAACCACAAATGATGGCTGATTTATGTCAAACCTTTGCCAACTCAGACATAGATATAAGTAAAAAATTATTTATTTCTGTTGCAGCAGGTTTAACAATTGAACGGTTACAACAAATGTTAGACCAAAAAGTGACGATGATACGCTGTATGCCTAATACTCCTTGTTTATTAGGTAAAGGGGTATCTGGACTTTACTCTCAAAATGCAAGTGAAGAAGAACGCGTATTCGCACAAAGCATATTTGACAATACAGGCATTACGATTTGGTTAAAAAAAGAGTCTGATATTAACAATATTACTGCTGTAACTGGCTCGTCTCCTGCTTACTTCTTTTTGTTTATGGAAGCGATAGAACAAAAAGCAAAAGCATTAGGATTTAGTGATGAACAAGCTAGATTATTAGTGCAACAAACCGCTTTAGGTGCAGCACAAATGGTAGAGTCTCAAAATATCTCCATTTCAACTTTGCGTGCAAATGTCACATCAAAAAATGGCACAACAGCTGCTGCACTGGCACAATTTGAAAAAAATGACTTAGTACAGAGTGTTTCAGATGCGATGGATAAATGTATTGCCAGAGCACAAGAAATGGAACAAGAACTTTAATAATTAGTGTAGTCTGACTTATTCAGGAAGCACTGTAAGGCTAAATAGGTAACTAATGAATGCATTTAAATTTTTAATTGAAATCGCCTTTGATTTATTTTTAATGGTGGTATTACTTCGTTTTTGGCTGCAACTTGCCAAAGCTGATTTTTACAATCCTTTAAGTCAATTTATCGTAAAGGCCACTTCTCCTTTAGTAAACCCATTACGCAAAATAATTCCTGGATTTGCAGGAATAGATGTCGCTTCTCTGGTATTAGGCTTTATTATTGCTTTTGCTAAAGTTAGCATAGTAATGTTGATAATTTACAGTGCTTGGGATCCAATAAGTGCATTAATAAATTCTGGGATCACGCTTGTTAAAGAGGCCATTAACTTAGTATTTTGGATATTAATTATCCGTGCGATATTGAGCTGGATTAGCCAGGGACATAACCCTATGGAAGCGGTTTTTCACCAACTGACTGAGCCAATGCTTAAGCCCATACGAAAAATCATTCCCCCTATTGGTGGTCTAGATTTATCCGTATTGGTATTAATTATTAGTATCCAGTTTATTCAGATTTTATTTATGGATTTATTTAATTAAGTCTATAACCATGATACCTCAAAATACGCGATTTCAGAGAGAATTAAACAGGGTTTAGGTAAGGCATTAATTTGAAGATAATGGTTGTTCCCTTATCAAGATTAATAACGCAGAATAAACCCTGTTTAAACTCGCCGAGACGGAACTTCTGAGCAAAACCACTTCATCCTTGCGTTGGTTTTAAAGCTGCCTTTCCTGTATCAACACGCCTTGAATTGGACTCTCTCAGATAGCTATGAAACATGCATTTTGAAGTAACATGGGTATATATCTATCCCTTTTAAGAAGAACCTTCAATTGGCTCTTCTAAAACATCCCGCTTAAAGTTAATTAATCTATAAAAAATAACAAGATAAAACTAAACCCTGATACTATAATCAAAACAAAGCCAACTATGGCTCATATCAGCTATTTTAACTTAGTGCTCAAATATAAATGAACACGTATTTATGAATTAGGTATTAATACCATTTCCGTTAATAAAGTGGATAATCAGCGGAAGTTCAAAGCGCTTTAGGCAAGGCATTGGTTACAGACAATGGTTATTCCCTTATCAAAACCAATCACGCAGCATAAAGCGCTTTGAAATTCGCATAAAAGGAGTTTTTGAGAATTTACACTTCGTTGTTATGTCAGTTCTAAAGGGAATCCATGAATTCACTGACATGGATAGAATTGTAAAACCTCACAAGCTCTGAGTGGCCACTTAATTATCGGAATTGTTATAACACTCAATCATAAAATCAATGTCGATGGAGACAACCAATGGTAAAGTTCAATCATGTCATTTTGCTATTTGTAACTTTTTTTTTATTTTCCTCTTTTACTCATGCCAGTGATCAAGGAGGACAATTTAAAACCTTAGGTAACTGGGATGTTCATTACATTGCTTTCCCATCTACTTTTTTACAACCAAAAATAGCCAAACATTATGGTATTGAACGCAGTGCATATGCGGGTGTTATAAATATTTCGGTATTAGACAATCGCACTAAAGATACGCCAGCCCAAAAAGTAAAAATTATAGGTGTTGCAAGAAACTTAATAGGTCATCGTATAAACATGGAGTTTAAAGAAATTGTGGAAGGTGACTCGGTTTATTATATTGCCCCTATAAAATACCGAAATGAAGAAACTTATCGTTTTGAATTAGAAATAAGCCAAGGAAAAAACTTTAAAAAACTAAAATTTCAACAAAAATTTTATGTAGACTAATAAAATATCCCGCATCACCCTATGATGCGGGATATTTATTGATGATAGCTTAGCTATATACCCAAGCCACTTGATAATGCTTGTTTCAGAATTTATCAGGTGAGTTAGCACAAGGCACATCATTTTAGGAATGCTTATTGCCTTTAAAATTGATGTAACGTAGTGATTACTTACCTGATAAATTCGCTACGGGGCGGTTTTAAATGGTCACTACCGCTTTATTTATGTTGATAAGAGAATAACCATTACCTGCAATAAATGTCTTGTATTTGACCATTTTAACTCCCGCTGAAATCATGCATTATCAAGTAGCTTGGGTATAGTCTTGCCCTACGTGATTTTGGGTAGAAAACCAATTCCATTAAATTACACAGTAAGATCTTTCTATAAAATTTACCTTGCCACAAAGTGGTCCCAATAAATATGTGAAACAAGTTATATAAACATAAACAGCAGCTTTATTTTATACTATTTCCGTTAATAAAGTGCTCAATCAACGAGAGTTAAAAGCGCTTTAGTCAAGGCATTGGTTACAGACAATGGTTACTCCCTTATCAGAACCAATAACGCAGCATAAAGCGCTTTGAAACCCGCCTAAAAAGAGCTTTTGATAATTGACACTTCGTTATTATCTCAGTTCTAAAGGGAATACCATTAATTCACTGACATACCTAGAATTGTAAAAACTCATAA
>NZ_NQMR01000270.1 GCF_002276045.1 Pseudoalteromonas sp. NBT06-2
TAAAAACACGATGATAATAAAAAGCGCAGTTAAGCTATTTTTAGTTGTTCATACTTAATTATTTTTACCGATAATTCGGTTACAAAGCAGAGGGTCAAAAGGCAAGACTTTCAATTATAGCGATCAACAATGATTTTTTGGCTAAACAAGGACTCGTATCATTAAGAGATGCTTGGATAAAGATTCATTACGGGAGATGAACCGCCCATTGCGGACCCGCATGATGGGTGGTGTGGGGGCTGGAGGTTAGAGACCTCCGGCTACCCGATTATGCGAGTCCTAGAATTGATTTCCAAGGCAAATTCCATGTAAATAAAGCTAAAATTAGAATAAATAATGCAGCACTCATTACATAAAACCAGTTAAGGCAACTTTTTTGAAAATCATGTCTTGTATCTAATTCTGTTTGTATTTTTTTGATGCTTTCATACTGTTCTGAATACTGATGCTTCAAGCGAGTCATTTGACTTTTGTACTCACTTTTTACAGCTGAAAGTGTATGCTTTTGATTAGCTATAAGCATAAACATCATAATACTATAAATCGTAATTGATATAGCTAATAAGAAATTAGTCCAAAATGAGATTCCATCTACAACAGAACTCATTTTCAGAGAAGCTATTGCTAAAGAGATAGGGATACCTAGCATCTTAGTTTGAACAGATGAAAATATATCGTTTAGTTTTGTTAAATAGTCTCGCTTATTTTCTTCATATTCTTTTCTTACATCGTCAAAAGAAAACTCACTTACAAACAGCTGATAATTTTCATTAAATCTTTTGGAAAACTCGCCGAAGTTTAAAAGTAAATAGCCCAACCTCTCTTTCATTGGGATATTAATTAATAGTCCATACATTACTTCTTTAAATATGCTAGATTTTTGTTCCGTATGGGAGTCATCTTTAAATAAAGAATCAACAATACTATAGCCATCTAGAGCATCGTCTAAACAATCTATAGGCAATATTATTGGGATGTCTAATCTAGACTTATGTAGGAAAACTAATTCATCAATGACTTTACTCGTAACTTTAGTAGAGTGATCTGCATTATCATTTAACAAATGTAAAAAGTTACTAATATCGAAAAAGTGCTTTAGTTTCCCATCAATTGAATTTGAAGGATGAACGATTTCTTCTTGAAGGATTATGAAACTTTCTGGAGGATGCAACAAGTTTGGTTTAAACGATAAAAAATCAGTCCACTCATTGAATATAGTTAATTTTTTTTGCTTTAACCCTTTTGATGATAACTCTATTTTTACTGTGCTACCTATGTTGTCAGACAAATCTGCTAATTCAATATACATTTCATTTAAAAGAAAAGCAGATATTGGTATACCGTGATCAATACAGTCTGTTAATTGAATAATAGTATTTAAAGATATTGTTACCGAAAACTCATAGCCGTCATCATTTTTAGTAAATGAGAACTCTCGATTTAAATCCTTTAATTTAGTTAATAAAGCAAGCTTGTCCATTTTATGCTTCTTCTGTAGCAAGCTGCTCTTTTAGTTTAACTGGCACATCCGTTATTCTAATCTCTTCGTCATTTTCGTTGTAAAAAACGCTTATATTTATTAAATCACTGTCAAAGCTTAATGATAGCTTTTTAGTCTTACCTGCGTATCGTGTTAAACCTCGTAGTGCAGATTTTTCAATAGGAACTTCATTACTTAAGAAAAAAGGGTCATCTTGCGCTATCTCTAAAAAACGACCTTCCTCTTGAGGTGTAAAACTTGAATCAAGTAACTCAGATATCCTTTCTAAAAGTACAGGTTCGTTCTCATCTAACCATGTATTACAACGCTCAAATACGAACTGCTTAACATCTTCCGTTTTCTCATCAGAAAAATTATTAACTGCGCAATACTTCTTTGTAACCTGAACTAAGTTTTGTGTATCAGCACGTGCGCGGGTATATTCCTCACAACCCACAAATTTAGCAAAGTATTCAGTTACATCTGTAGCACCACGTCCTATTCTAAAAGATATAAAACGTGTTGATGTTCCTGATAACCATGCGGTGAGGTTTATACGAGCAGCCATGTGCAACTTATCTAAATCTAATTGTTCTATTTGATCTAGAGTTAAATCATTGGAAAGTGCTAATCCATGTTTCTTCCTCAAAAGAACGATAGATAAAAAGTTTTCTTCATTATACGTGTAATGGTTGAACCACAAATAACCGCCTTTTGAAGCACCTGTTTCATCTAATTTTCGTTTGAATTCTCGTGCAGCAGCATCAGAAAAGGAAACAAAATTTTTAAAAATTCCCTCATCAAAGTGGCTTTCAAGAAGAGTTACAAAATGTGGTTGAGGATCATCGGGACTTTCTGGTGTTTCAAACCTTCCAGTTAATAAGCCAGTTTTCCTAAACAAACCAGAAAGTTGAGTGCTCAATGTTTGAGCATGTTCATCTACAGTATTTTCTTCATTTCTCGGATAGATGGTAGCAACACTCTGATCTTCTTCTTTACGTACTTCATGCACGATGATGTTTTCAATGTTCATTAAAACTCCATTTTATGAGGTGACTCTACTCGCATATCAACGCCGCATTAAGCGGTGAGTAATTGTTTGCTAAAATGTGAAACCAAGTGGAACCGAGCAAACGTTTACGAGTCCAACTTTAATGCCTTGTTATATGCTGCTTACTCTTCTATTAGACCTTGCTTTTTGAGTTCAGAGTTAATTGCACTATTTGTACGTCCAAACTCATTAGCAAGAGTAGAGACTAATTTACCACTTTCAAATTGCTCTGCAACATCATTTTTTTGCTCCTCGGTCCAAGCTAAACCAGCATTTTTAGGTAAATTATTTTCAAGGTTTTCAGCCTGTTTTTGCTCAAGAGTCTTTTTAGCTTTAGGCTGCTTTTTAGGTGGTTTTTTTATGAAGTCCAATGTGGCAAATAAAGCTCTGATGGTATCAGGACAATTGTAAGGGGATTCTTCAGGTAAAACTTCACCTGTTTGTGGATTTATACCATTAGCTAAAGCTTCAATGATTTTTAAGTTTGCTTCCATACTATTTTAAAACTCCATGATTCGAAAAGCATATAACAGCTTAATAGGCGGATTTATTCCGTGTTTAAACACGGGTGTTTCCATCTATCATGATTTTTATTTTTTGTAAAATACTCTATTTATATAATTATATCAAATACTTTAATTACATTGTTTAGTTTTAAGTTTGCGTGAAATACGGATTTTTTTCCGTCTATCAAAGACACATTTACAATATTGTAATAAGTGGTGGATATTTCATGAATATTTATTGAAATTAGGTTAAATTGCATATTTTTTGATTGTCCAGTTAAGCGCTACATTCAAAATTTTTTAATACAAGATAGCATTAAATTTTAGAGTTCAAACTTTGAACTGAATAATCATTTTGCTTACTTTTA
>NZ_NQMR01000271.1 GCF_002276045.1 Pseudoalteromonas sp. NBT06-2
AAGTTCAGCTCAGAGCGAATAGCGGCCATTAGAAAATTTATTTTAAATCACTGATCTTATGTCCAGTTTCTTTGTGTTTCTCCTATAGTCAAGAAAATGACCCGTGGCTCGGTAGAAAAACGACCCGTGGCTCGGTAGAAAAACGACCCAATGGGTCGATATTAAATTGTTATAAGACGTTGGTAATCATGGATAAACCGTCGAGAATGGAGCTTCGAAGAAAGACAGGTTTTAGAGACTTGCCTAAACCTCAAGAGAAAGTTTTAGGCCCTGAATACGCCATGTCTTTTGCATGCCTAAAGTGCAAAGCATCAAATATGCGGCATTTTGATAAGGACCCATGTGACTACCCTGATACTATGGAGTGTCCAATTTGCAAAGGCGTTGCGCTTAATTTTGGTAGGCACTTCAAACCACCTAAAAAATCTGACAGTGCTCAATGGAAAAAAATCGAATACCTTGTCGAACATGGGTTCGTTTTCCAAACTATTTACGAGCTAAGAGAAGATTCTGGTTACTATAAAGTCAGTTACCCAATAACATTAGCTGAGGCTAAAGACTTTGTAATAAAGTATAAACACAAGGCTGTGAAAACCGCACTTATAACAAGTGCCTAAACCAAAGGACGTAAAATAGCAGGCTTGCGCTCCTTCGTCGCTAATTTTAGCCTGCTATTTCGCGCCGGTTAGGCAAGCGTTGGTATGACTCTCACTGTCAAGTTAAACACACTGATCCTTGCTTAACTTTTTAAACCATAATTCTGCACTCGAATTTGAGTGAGTTAATGCATAGATGAAGCAAGTATTTTCGTCGGTTTTCATGCTGGTATTCGTTGATTATTACTATTGCTAGTAACAGAGCAAACCTTACTTATTTCGTCGTGGCACCTAATTTCAGTCTATGCTCGTGGATCAACCAGCTTACGCTGATTGCCATCCTAAAGCTTCCGCTCCTGCTCACGCCCCTTACCTACATCCATGTAGGCAACGCCCCCGATGGTTATGCCACACCCGATGCTTGATCCAATGCATTAACTCTAATTCGTTCATTATGCTGGTACTCTTACCAAACGTAGTTTTTGGTTCACTGGCGTGAGTACCACTTCTTTTGAGATTACCCATATATAAGCAATCATTTCTCTTGCTATTGCTGTAACAACAAGATTGTAATGTTTTCCTTTAGCAATGAGTTTTTTTATATCGTTTACATAACCTAAGTTGGGCTTTCCAAGCGATATCAATGATTTGTTTAGGTAACCCTTCTTGTTGTTTTTGTAATTCAGTTGAAATATTCGCTGTGTAGCGATAACTATGTGCCCCTTCAACTAATAAACGCCTTGCTCGGCCATTACCACACTTGGTGATTGCTCCGATATGGCGCTTTCCACCACTGGAATGTTCGCTTGGAACTAGACCAAGATAGCTCATAAGTTTACGGGGATGGTCGAAACGCGTTAAATCACCGAGTTCAGCAATTACGCCAGCGGCAACTAATAATCGTACACCTCGCATAGCTTGAATTGCTTTTACAACAGGGTAGTAACGCCATTGGAAAACGTAATGAGTGAGTTCATTTATGAGTCGTTCTAAACGGGCAAGCCTATCAGTAATCGTTTGGATATACTCCAGTAAAACGATTTGTTGTGCAGGATGTGGTAATACGAGTTCGGTAAGCCAGCGTAAGTGTTTGACAGACCAATTTGCAGTGCCTGCATAATAAATATTATTGCGAAGTAACAGTGCTTTTAACTGATACTTCGCATCTTTAAGATCTTTCATAGCCACTTCACGGGCACGAGATAAATCACGGATAGCTTCATCTTCAGGCTCAGGAACATAAATAGGTGTAAAATCTTCTGATTTAAGTAGCTTAGCAAGCTTAAGCGCATCACGTTTGTTAGTTTTAATACGCTCTCCTGGTTTTTTAGGAATAAGAGAAGGTGCAACAACATAGAAACAGTGGCCCAGAGAAGTAATCAATCGATAAATCCAGTAACCACAAGGGCCAGCCTCATAGACGAAGTGCAATGTAGCATGAGGATATTTAGATTCAAATTGACGGTTAATAGCCAGTTTAGAAGAAGAGATACGGCCTAAATGAACAGGCTTAGCACCGCGTTGGTCTTCGATATAAGCGCCTTCATTAAATTCTTTATGGGTATCTAAACCAATGAAAACTATGTTATATTTAGTCATGTTAGCCTCTGCTGTTTAGTTAATTGACAAACTAATTATGGCTCTGGCTTATTTTTAAGCTAACCCACGAAAGCGGAGGCTAACACCGTGTGGGAGTCATAATGTCTATGTTTTAGTCAGTATCCAACTGTAGTATTGGAAGAAGTAAAAAGGGAAAAGTAGTAATGAAATCTAACACAAAAGTTCTAATAGCCTGTTTGATAGCTTCAGTTTTATCTGGTTGTGCGTCTGTGAAATATCAATCTTCACCACCAGTTACAACTAATAAGGCAACGCATGAAGTTGGTTATTCTGAGTTACTAAACCAAACGAATCACACATTAATGCACCTAAATGAAAACAAGGATATATTTTACCAGCAAAACTTTGGAGGAGGTGGTGTCGGAGTTGGTTTACTTCTCGGCCCAATTGGCGTTGCGGCGAATATTGCAGCAATAAAATCAAATACAGAAGAGGATGTAGAAGCTCTTAAAGGTAAAATAACTATCGATCCAAAAGATATTTTTAAGAAAGCCTCTGAAAAAGGTGGATTAGAACTTTCAATTAACACATCTAATTCAATTTCTGTAAGTCCTTATATATATGTTTCAAAAACTGATGATGAGCAGTTACTACTTGGATCGGCTATGATTGTTGAAACTGCAGCAGGACAAAAAGAGAACTGGATTGGGAAATATATGTACCAAACACCCGTGAAAGTTTCGAAAGAATCTATTTCAGACGGTGTGGACGATGTTGAGTTTAAATTATTTGAAAAATCTCTATCAAAAGGTTTTGAGGAGCTCATAGCTCTTTATATGGAAGATAGAAAAGGAGCTTTAACGACACAAAATCCAATTACATTTGTTTCAGATTTTGTAAGTCCAAGGTTCAAAGTGGAAATGGTAGGAGACTTAGTTCCTTCAAAGGATGCGAGAGTTAACATCAGAACAGTAGGCGCGGTATATTCATTACCAGAAAATGCTGTTGAGGTTAAAATTAAAAAGAAAAAAACATAACAAACCAAGTCAGTCGGATTCGTAACATTGGCGCGCTTTTTTCTCATCCGCTACGCGGGCAAAAAGCCCTCCAATGTTACTCACCTCTGCTTGGGGCGTTGCGATTGTCCGCTTATGGCACTTTTGCGAAGTTCGGCTCAGAGCGAGGAACCGTCATTCACCGTTCTTCGAACAGAGTGCTTATGATCTCCAAAGCAGACGTTAGCTAA
>NZ_NQMR01000272.1 GCF_002276045.1 Pseudoalteromonas sp. NBT06-2
CACGGGTTATTGAGGTGTTACTTTTAATAAAGGTAACCAATTGATTAATCGCATAACTACATGTTTTAGCTATATATAAAAAGCCTTTGCGGATGCGTTTGCCAAGCTTAAAAAGTAGACTCATTTAGTTTAGAAATACTTTTTATGCACTCCCATTTTTTCAGGGAGTGTATAAAACATAAACTCAACTATAAAATACAAATTAGATTAAGTTTAAACCCGCTCTACACTACAATTAAAACATCCCTGATTAGCATTATGAATATGTAGATATGAGATGTTTTCATTTTCAAAAAAATCTTCAATCCCTTTAATTAAATTTTTTTCACCTTGAAAAATAGCAGCATATAGCATTATATTCTCATTGTTATAAGCTCTAAGTGACAATAAACGTTGCTGTAAAATCTCAGGTATTTGATTAGCTTTAATGTCTGCTGTTTTAGCATATTCATGTACATATACCCAAGCCACTTCAAGATGTGAGGTTCAGGACTGCTGAGCAATTCATGATCTAGGCGCATCTTTGCATTAATGGTTACTCCCTTAAAAAAAGATGGAACAACGAGCATGATTTGCTCAGAAGTCCCTGTAAGGTTGGTTTATAAATACTTTATGCAGCGTTATTGATTTTGAAAAGGGAATAACCATGTTCTTCAATCAATGCCT
>NZ_NQMR01000273.1 GCF_002276045.1 Pseudoalteromonas sp. NBT06-2
CTTGAAGTGGTTTGGGTATAAATAGGACCTGATGCACGATAAGGCGAATCTACATCATGATGACAATATGGGATTGCTAATACACGCTCTCCTAAGCCTACTTCAGCCAAAGATACACGGCATGGATATCCTGGATTGCTATCAACCATTATCCATTTTGCTTTGTGTAATGCTAATTTTTGCTGGTTGAGCTTCATTAGATGAGAAAACGTATTGTGTGAGAGTGGCTTTATAATAAATTCGGTTTGCATAACAAATATTTCTTTAGTTAAAAATATCAGTTTACGTTCACTTATTAATAATACTCGCCAGTTTCGGTAGTCATATTTTTCACATGCACCACCAGTAAAGCTTGATACATTACTTGGTTGAAACTAAAACGGTTCTGAATCATACCAAATACCATATTTATCGCCCTGCCATTTCAGCCAGTGATAAAAATATGCAATAGCGAGCATAAGTAGCCCTCCAACTAATGCGGCTTCACTCACAAGCCCTAAACAACAAAAAATAAAGCCACTAATATGACCTGTGATTTCAATTCTTAGTGCTGACTTTCTACTAGGTCTAGTTTGTAAAAAATTAAATACAAACCAACATTTTAATATTAATGGTAAGGCTTCCCAGTTACCTGATTTTTTATCGATCATAAATTTCTCCTGATTCAAAGTTGATATATCAATCTCAAGTGCAGCAGCAATACATTTTAATGACTCAACACTCGCATTCGAACCACTTTCAATCCGCTGAATTGTTCTTACATTTAATCCAGATATTTGAGCTAATTGCTCTTGTGAAAGATGTCGACTAATACGTAGTTCTTTTAGAATCATTAATTTCCCCCCTATACTTAAGCATCAAAAGTATTGCTTAATTTACTCAATGTCGGTTATGGATATTACCCGAAATTAGCCCGACTTTAACCCGACTTTAACCCGACAATATAATAATCTGTGCCTTTAACCCCATTATTGTATTTATTTTAAGGAAAGGTGATTTACAAAAGTTTAAAAGTATAGACTTTGATCTGTGATTAAATTAATGCAAAAAATCGTATTTTTTTATATAATTGTCGCCCTAATTATCTATTAATCTACGCTGCAGTCGCACTATGAAAAGAACTTTTACCAAGCATTGGAATGATTACGAACTCATTGATGCTGGAAACCAGGAAAAGCTAGAACGTTGGGGTGACATTATCACCATTCGCCCTGATATGAATGCTTATTTTAAAGCGATATTAAGTGAAAAAGAATGGCGAAATAAAGCACATTTTGAGTTTGTAGAAAGCTCAAAAAGCTCAGGAACTTGGCAAGCTTTAAAAAAAGGTCCACCTACTAAGTGGGCAATTAACTTTAAGCAACTAACACTCAATATAGAGCTAACTAAATTTAAACATGTAGGCATATTTCCTGAACAAAGAGTGAATTGGGATTTTATCGCTGATAACTTAAATGATGGCGATCGCTTTTTAAACTTATTTGCTTATACTGGTGCGGCCTCAATAGCAGCTCGTGCTAAAGGCGCTGATGTTTTCCATTGTGACTCAGTAAAACAGGTGATCTCTTGGGGCAATGAGAATATGCAGTCATCTGGTTTATCTGATATTCATTGGATACATGAAGATGCACTTAAGTTTGCGCAACGTGAAATAAAACGTGGTAAAAAATATAACGGCATCGTGATGGACCCACCAGCTTTTGGTATCGGTGCTAAAAAACAGCGCTGGAAAATAGAAAATAAATTCCCTGAGCTATTAGCGGCTGCATTAGAACTAAAAGAACCCGGAGGGTTTATTGTGATCAATACTTACTCTCCAAGACTAGACGAAGAAAAAATTCGTAAAATCACCAAGGAATTAGTTGCTCATGAAAAAGTTGAAGTAACAACTCTCAGTATGAGAACCACAACAGGAAAAACCCTAGAGTATGGTTTAAGAACCATCATTACAGGTTAATTTATTCTAGTTTAAAATAATCATTATTATCACTGAAAAGCGCTCACACACTGTCAGCGCTTTTTCTATTACAAGGTTAAAGAGTTATTATAAAAATACGTTATAACTTTCGCTTAAGCCTTTTTTCAACTTGTTTTTTCTCCCAATCAGCACCAAATAAGCTAAACACTTCAAATACACTTAGTCCATGAGATATCACACCTATTCCCCAACCTAAAGCAGCCCACCAAGCCCAAATATATTCAGGGTTAATGAAGTAGTTTAAAATAAACAATCCACTTACAACCAAAACGTAATTAATAAGGTGTGAGTAAAAGCCTTTTATATCTCTTACATGCTCTATTACTTTTTTTTCTTCTTCTGTCATTTTTGTTTCAGTATTTTTTTGGCTATCTATACTCATTTCCATCTCCTGCTGTAATTCCGTTAGTTGAATTTCAAAAACAGCAGCTAAAGATTTTAATGATTCTAGACCCGCATTTTGGCCTCTTTCGATACGTTGAATTGTTCTAATATTTAACCCACTTAATTGTGCTAGTTGATCTTGAGACCAAGCTCGTTGGAGTCTGAGTTTTCGAACGATCATTTATATATCCTTTTCTGTTGTTCGAAATGAATTATCAATTAAATATAACCAATATTGGTACGACTTTTATCTGACATTAATATGACAGCATTTAAAAATCAATACGTTACATTAAAACCTGGTAACTTCTCAAAAAGCAGT
>NZ_NQMR01000274.1 GCF_002276045.1 Pseudoalteromonas sp. NBT06-2
GGGAATTGGGGAATATACATCACTTGCCCTTGTTGTTGAGTTAATACTGCTATGGCTTTTTCAAGCCCCAAATGCTTAATAATGGGCTGTAAACCGTGCGGTAAAGCACGTATATCAATGCTTAAATCAGGCATTAGCAGCTTCCTTTTTATCAGCACGTTTTAACCAGGCTTTAAGTACTTCAATAATGTTATGCCATTGGCGAGTGCTTTGAGCCAAGGTTTTACCCTTTAAATATTTTTCACAAAAACTATCACAAGCCTGTTTTGAGTCAGTATTTACCAAACCCGCTGTATGTAATTGGCCCCATAAGCTATAAATCATTTTAAGTTGTGCTGGTAACTGTGTTTGCGTTCCTTGGTTTTTAGGGGCCATTTTTTTATATTTTAAAATTAAAATATGCATTTCAGCATCATCTAACCTAGCACATGATGATGTGCGACCCATGCTCACATTTTTAACATTTTGCTTATGCGAGTCTTGGTCGATATTAGCCAAGTTTTGCAGAGTTTTAATCTGTTTAATTAACCTCTTCATGCCATTACCTCCATTTGAAAACTAAACGCGGGTGTTTTTTCCATATTGATAAGTTTAAAACCCCATGCTTGTTCGTTTCCTGTAAATGCCAATGGCAATTGGCGATTAACTAAATTAAAACGCCTGGATAAATTACTCACACTTCGATCTAAATGAACCTGATGTAAAAAATACATTCGGTTGCATAACATCATTGCAAAAGCGGCTTTAACATTGCCTTCGCATTTATCGAGTAAGTCGCCTTTTGCATCATGACTTGCTAACATGCATAACATTTGTGGTTTGCGAATTGATGTATTAAGTACTAATTCAGCGCTGTAATGTACTGTTTTAATTTTGATTGATAAAGCCATTATAGTTCCTTGGTAATTAGTTTTTTTCTGCTTGTTAAATAAGGTTTAAAAGGGATTTAAATATGACAACTAAAACGTTAAAACAGCTCTACACCAACGCAAAAACAACCTACGACGCGCTTGTATCTGCATTACCCAAACAGCAAGTCGATGTGCTATACCATTTAATAAACGGTATGTCGGCGTGTGAAGTTTTAAAGATAAGTTCGACGAACAGAGATGACATTGACGTGCTCTGCCAAGAAGTGCTTGTTTCTCAAACTCGCCCACACGCAGCTGTGCCGCTTGAAGAGCGCGTGCCGAAGACACACCAGACGGATCCCCTTTTGGTTTACGATACAAGTCTACGTCGCATGATTGATGCGATGGCTTATTTAAAGCCTTTTGTAGATCCTGATTTTGATTTAGAAGATGGCTCTCAGTTTGTAGTTGATCGTTTATTTTTCTCATCTATTGCATACTCCGATGTAATATATAATGAATATAATGATTGGCCCTTTGATGAGCGCTATCCGTTCGTAAAAGAACCTGAGCAGTCAAAAGGCCCAGTAAATTAAATCGCGGGCTTATTAAGTACATTGGCGAAAATTGAATTAACAAATAACCTATCAATCTTTTTGTGTTTGTTTTTTTTATCAAACTTCAATAAGTGCGGTAATAAATTTTCAACCAATTCGCGGGCATTGCCTTCAACACGTTTATGTAACCAAACCCACCATTTATCGCTATTATCTGAAAGCGTTAAACTATTTTGAGTCAACTTAATAAACAGCGATTGAATATCTTCAACAGAGATTTGGCCCATCGGTTTTGGCCAAAAACACACTCGGCTTGCAATGAGTTCGTAACGTTCTTGGCTGCGTAACTTATCAACCAATTGAATGTTACCGACCAAAGTCACGCCCACCATGGCATGATCTGAAATCGTACGTAGGGGGTCTAATGCATTGGGTTTACATTTATCAGCCTCATCTAAAATAATCAGGCGGTCGCTATCACGTAAGGTATAAATAATGTTTTCAATATTTCTTGGGGCATTTCTACTTTTTGGAATACCGAGCTTTTGGCATAACTGCAATAAAACTTGTACCCCACTAATTTGCTCTGAGCCATTAAGCAATATGGCAAATTCATTTTGTTTACAATATTCTTCAATTGCCTTTGTTTTACCAATACCCGCACCACCTGCAAATACACTAAAACGGCGTCTATCTTTTGCTTGCATACAGGCCATGGCAATTAAATTAGCCACATTAGTATTAATGAAAGGTACTTGGCCATAGCGAATTTGAATGTTTTTTTGTGGCACCGCATCAGGCTCAGGTTCAGGCTCATTACTTAATATCTCAGTCGGACACACAACAGACC
>NZ_NQMR01000275.1 GCF_002276045.1 Pseudoalteromonas sp. NBT06-2
GACCAAATTTGATGTAAAAACTTAGTCGGTGGCGCATTATATTTACCGTTAAGAAGTAAGCTGATGGTGGCAGGTGACTTTTTTAAAATCATCGCAATACTAGAGGCTGAAATTTCTTGCTCTTTGAGCTCTCTTGAATGCAAGCGCATTTTAATGCGGTTACACAAAAACATGTCTTCATCCGTGTATTTATCACTATAATGTCTTTCACCTTGTTCAAATGCTTCAAGATTGGTTTGCGGAAAAACATGCTCCCACAAAGCCATCACCAATTTAGTGGGTACAATGGGTGATGTCCCCTCTAATACCGTTTTGATTTGGCTGTAGCCATAACCACAATTAAGATCGGTTTCGCCTAAACAAAACGTGTCTATTTCATCTTTTAATAATAAAACGCGCTTTTGGTCTTGCTCGCTATAATGCTTAGAAAATTTCATATGTCGCTTCCTCAATTAATTGTGTGTCGTCGTGTTCAAGTAAATCGTTTAAAGTGGTGACTTGGGGGTGTTGTTCATCAGCTACTGGGGCTAACAGTTCATTTAAATCCGGTTGTATATCGTGTGTTTGCTGCTCGTCAATATCGTTTAAATCATTTAAATTAATGTGCATCGTCATCGGGGGCTGCTCTGTGAGTGCGAGCGTAGGCTCAGCGGTTAATTCATTCACCAAATCGACCTCATTAATATTAATAACATGAGATAAAGCAGCTCTGGCTTTGTCTTCAGCGATATGTTTTTCTTTGCGTTTAATGGCATCAGCAGAGCGTTTGATTTCTCTTTCATCAATACGTGACGTAGGCAATGCATGCGATTTAGCTTTAAGTTCACAAATCATAATGAACTCACCGCTAAGCTGATAAAGTTGAATGTACGCATCGTTATGTAAGTCGTAACCTGCTAACAGCTCTTGCGTATTAAACTGATGTAAGAAATTGGCAGAATAAATACGCTTATGTAATTTAATTTGACCCCGCAGTACATT
>NZ_NQMR01000276.1 GCF_002276045.1 Pseudoalteromonas sp. NBT06-2
CATCAACTCCCGGCATTCATTCCATAAGTCCATATTTTCAGGGAACTGCATAATGGCTTTGAACTTATGCACGATATGACCCGGGGCTGTTTCAGCTCGGGAAATCGGATCATCATTATTAAGTACCGTATTAACCCCTAAGAATTTTACCGTGCCATCAGGTGGGCCAAGGTATTGCACAGCCGCTTCAATAAAGCGCCAACGGGTCTCACGTTCGGTTGCTGACTTGGCTTCTTTATCCGTAATAATGTCATCACACATCAAAAGTTTAGGGCGACTGGCACCATGGAATGCACCACGTACTGCTTGATCTGC
>NZ_NQMR01000277.1 GCF_002276045.1 Pseudoalteromonas sp. NBT06-2
GGGGCGACTGGCCCCATGAAATGCCCCCCTTACAGCTTGATCAGCTCCGCGGCTTTCAAACCTCACGCCCTGGGCTGTGGCAAACTCGCCTATTTTCCAAAGTGGTGAAGCACAGCACACTTCAGGAAAATCTAACGCCAGGTTGTTATTGTTCAACAATTCCGTTTTAACCACTTCAAGAGTTTTGGCTGGCATCTTTGTTTCAGCACCAAACAGAATTACAAAGTCGACAAATAAACTCGGTGCCGATACCCCCAATTCGTCACACACATT
>NZ_NQMR01000278.1 GCF_002276045.1 Pseudoalteromonas sp. NBT06-2
AGCTGGCATCTTGGTTTCAGCACCAAACAGAATCACAAAGTCGACAAATAAACTCGGTGCCGATACCCCCAATTCGTCACACACATTAGAGTCTTGTAACAGTGCTTGAACAGCAACATAAACAGGTGCCAGTTTCACCGCTAAGGTCGATTTACCTTCACCGCGCGGGGCAACAAACCAGTTTTTCCAACCATTTTTAATCTTCATCGCTTCAGGAAACCAATTCATAAAGTAACCTTGAAACTCAGACTTTTCTTGGCCTTCATCTAACCACATATGGTGTGGGAAATAGGTATAAACAAAGTAATCAAAATCGCCACCAAGCACCCTTTTACGCCTTGCTTTTATGGCTTCAGGACTTGGGTCAATATCACGTTCTTTAGCTTCAATGTCTCTGCGTAAAGAACCTGCCAGCTTTTCAATTTCAAGTAAGAAATCTTTAGAGTTCATATCTGCCATTAGCCGTCAAACTCACTGTCTATACGCGCTGAAAAGGCGGTTAATATGTCAACAAAGGCAGGTGCATGTTCAGGGTGATGACTGGCAATAAATTGTGTGAGCAACTTAAGTACTTCAACAGCAATGGTGCGTTTTTCTAGCTTTTTATTACCGCCAGAATGCTTCATCACCTTCGCCATCATATCCGTTAAACTAGATAAGATTTTAGTTCTTTGCTCAAGACTCATCGCGTCACTGTCTTGCTTTAACATCGTGAAAGTTTCATTCACCTGAATGGTAAACTCTTCAATAAAGTCACTGGTAAACTCTCCGATGGTGCCTTCACTTCGCCTTGTGGCAGTACGGGCTAAATCCCAATCATCACCGTTGTCTTTGGCTTCCATTTTCCAACGTCTGGCAGTACCATCAGCAACACGGTGTTTTATAGCCGCAACCGACAAGGCCAGTAGTTCAGTAACATAGCTGTGCCTCACATTGGCTTTTGTTTCTACACCATGTGCCATGTTAAATACCGCCATTTTTTAATAATTCGGCTAACATCAAAACAGCTAAGCCCCCTGCACCACCCCCTGCTGCCACCTTAATGCGCATGTTAGTGACTTTGGTTTCAACCTTTTCAATGCGGTTTTCCACTTTATCAACACGACCATTAACAGTCGTGATAGACTTTTGAATATCCGCCTTCATTTCATGCATGCTTTTTAAAATGGCTTCTTGTGTTGATTCAATTGAGCCTAAGCTTTTAAATAATTGGTTTTCTTGCTCTGTATTCATCAATTACACTCCTTGCCATTGGCCTGTTTCCATCTGAAGTGCCAGTTGATTTGCTCTATCACCTACTTGCGTTGCCCAAAGGCTATTGAGCATGTGAGCTGCAGCTAAATCGTATTGACACATTTCAATAGAATGCAGGGTATTTTTAAATTTAAGTAAGCCTTTAATACCAAGATTAAATGCCATATTAATAAGCACAGCTAAGCGCGGTGCGTTACATTGGGAGGTATCAATTGAAGCGATAACCAGCTCGGTAAATTCAGCGATATCATTTTCAAGAAAATAGTCAGCCTCTGTTTGTGAAATCCCTTTTTGAGCAAGGTTTCTGCCGACACCGATTGTTAAGTACCCTGCTGAGCACAAATAAGGCATCAGTGTGGTGCCTTCATGATTGATAAGTTGCTGTTTTAGTTTTTCCATCGGCTTTCCTGTTTTGACGCTTTAAGCGCCGCTTGATTAAAATAAAACAGGCAGGCAGTGTTCTTTTTACGGGTTTTTTAATATTGCGTTTATCCAAAATGGTTCTGACTTGCTTGCGTAAAATAGCCAAGTAAGGAGAAGGACATTGGGCTGCTAACGCGATTTTTTCTTCTCGCGTTTTAGCATTGGCAATATGTTTAGCCAGTAAATAAATAGGTGCATGCGCTGTATCAGTCATGCATTGATTTAACTAAATTGGGGAATTCAAAAACACTGTAAAGTAGTTTTCACAGATAAGGGCGACACGATGATAGAGTGCCAGGCAATAGACAGGTTAAAACAAAAAGGCTTGCCATTACAAGAGGCAAGCCATTTTAATTTCAATACATACCTTTTTTTACTTACAGAGAAATAATATTCAACTTCACACAAAGCACATACTTAACACACATAACAAGAGTATAAAAATATCAACGTTGAAAAATCAGAAATTCAATGAGAAAACAAGATATTTAATATCTTGTTTTCTCATTTGCAAAATAAAGATTTTTATTTAATTTTACAAAATTTACGAGGTCATTCTATGGGATTTAATTCTATTAATAATGATTATGAATCATCTGAAGTCAGAAAAAATCAAAAAGAGTACCGTGGTAAACTAAAAAATACCAAAATACAAAAACAGAAACAAAAACAAGTGGAATTAGAACTTCTAAAGAAACTAAAACAAAAGACAAATGAAAAAACCATAGGTAATGCTAAAAGGGCAGCATATTGGATACTAGCTATATCTTCATTAATCGGATATGTGTATCTAGGAGTACACTTAGATGCCATTTAATAAAAAAGCCCTACTCATGAGTAGGGCTTTTTGGTTCATAGTTACGTATTTTGGAAAATCCTAACGATTCTATTTTGAGAGTCAATAAACTAAATCCCAAAACCAATTTGTTGTTGTC
>NZ_NQMR01000279.1 GCF_002276045.1 Pseudoalteromonas sp. NBT06-2
TAAATGTGTCTTTGATAGACGGACTTTTTCCGTCTATCACACAAAAAGAAATCTTATAATATATATCAAAGTCTTTGATAAAATGAGAAAAAAAGAGTATTTTATCAAAATTAAAAATCATGATAGACGGAAAAAGTCCGTGTTTAAACACGGAATAAATCCGCCATACAAGCTGTTACGCCCTAGGGAAGAAATTTGAACATTGAGGAATTTAAAAAGATTCATCCTTGGCCGGACCAAAGTGGTTTAAGTTCACTATTTCGGTTTATGCCTATTTCAGCTAAAAATACTGAATTTGTTGAGCACCTATTTTTAAAAAAAAAGCTATATCATTCACTATCTAGTGGTTTCAATGACCCTTTTGAAGGCAAGCCTCATTTTAATATGGAGGCAAAAGGAAATAAGCATAAAGCTATTAAACAACATTTAATCAATGTTGCCCGTGAAAGTGGTATGAATAAAAAGGATGCGACAACCTTAATTACTAACTCTTTGAAAGACCCTCAATTTATTCCAAATTCTATTTCAGAAGCTACTAATAAAACTTTTAATGAACTCAGGATTTGTAGCTTTACTACAGATAATGATAACTTGTTATTCTGGTCACATTATGCAAATTCACATAAAGGAATTTGCATTGAGTTCGATGCTTCTATTATGCCTATTGCATTCGCATATAAAGTAGATTACAGCGAGATATATCCTCAAATTACATATCCTATACCGCCGGATGAGAGAGCGTTCAGGCCTGCTTTGGTTAAAGCTAAAGTTTGGGAATATGAGAATGAATACAGGACTATGTTCATTCCTAATTTTAAGGGGTTGCCCACTGATGGCGAATCACTTTTGTTAGATTCCTGCACAATAACAAATGTATATCTTGGTTCCGAAATTGATGATGAAGACAAGAATGTATTGTTAGATATAATTTTAAAGAGTGATTTCAATCCAAATATTTGGCAAGCTAGCTTAGCTAAAACCTCATTTTCTTTACAATATAAGCAATTAAACTAGAAAGGCGTAACAAGTGGCTGCAACCGACGGCAAAAACTGTCACTTGTTTTTAAAGGAGTATCGATGAAAATTAGGGGTTATCTTTCTGTTGCAGTGTTAACGGCATTTTTATTGCCTTCCGTGTTGTTTGCAGCCGATGTGGTTCCATACTCCGTTCAAAGTATTAAAAGCAAAAGTTCAGGTTACGTTGAGTTAGTTGGCCCTGGAAAAATTCAAGTAAATGGAGAGATCCTGCCATATGACGGTACTAAATATATTAGAGTTGCGAATATTGGAACTCTATCTGGTGTAGAGGGTATAACAAAGGGTTGTATGTTGGCATATTCATCAGAGGGTTATACTGAAAATATTTCTGTAACCCAGCAATCATGTAATCAAGTACTTTCAGTGATAGAAAGTGCCAAGTAAAAACATAACAAATCGCCCAAGCAAGGACGCAGCAAAGCTGCGCCGCTTAGCTTGGCGTTGAGGCTGTAGAATAATTAAAAATTTAATTTTACAACCCAAAAACAGGGTCTAAAATGCATTAGTTAACTTTAGTTTGTAGCTTACAATGCGATACAGGGACTCACTTTTTTATAAATTTTAGCCTTTAGATAAATTCTACAGGCTCGTTATGTGTTCAAGGAGGATTGGTGAAAAATAAATATATTTGCTTTTTAATACTAGTTATTTCATTTGGTGCTACTGCTAATGAAAAGCCTAACTATACTCGTGGCGATTGTATTACACCAATTGATCAAAAGTTTTCATGGTTTGGCAAAACAGCGAAAGTAGAAGCTTACTCTTCAATAGATGGATTCTCAGGTAAAAATTACATTTTACTTTTTAATAACTACCAGTCTAATAGTGTTATATTCTCTAAATCAATCGAAGTTAGTACTAAAAAAGTAGATAAAAGTCTATGTGAAATAAACACATAACAAGAATTTCAAGCGGGACTGCTAACATTTAGCTCGGTTTCGCTTCGCTACACATTTTAGCCAACAATTATTTGCCCATTAACGAGGGCGTTGCGGATACAAATCACTGCAAGGCCGAAATGCGGTAAAAGTGAACCGCACAAAATACCCCCAGACTGATGTGGTTAACCGCATCAAAATAACTAAGTCTGCTCGGTTTGGCCGAGCAAAATATAAAGCGCTTAACTGCGCTTTTTTTGTATCACTTTAGTCAGTTCTGCTCGCTTTTGCCGAGCAAAACATAAAACTCATACAATCCCCACCATTGAACACAAGATTGTAAATGTGTCTTTGATAGACGGAGTCATTCCGTCTATCACACAAAAATAAATATTATAATATTTATCAAAGACTTTGATAAAATGAGAAAAAAAGAGTATTTTATCGAGATTAAGAATCATGATAGACGGAAAAAGTACGTGTTTAAACACGGAATAAATCCGCCTATTAAGCTGTTATATTGTCATTGGAGATTTGCGTGGAAATTGATGATTTAATTTATTCTATTCGTGAAATCATTTCCGATGTGGCTATAGAGACAGAGCAAGATTCAGAACTGTATCCTATTGTTTCGGTTGATAATAGTGCAGACTACCACTCTGTCATAGATAGCTTTTACATGCTAGAAGATACACAGTTGGCAAAACATGCCTTTCTCATTCGCTGTGAATCTTTGTCAATTGGTGAGCTCTACCTTTATTTCTATGGGGTTTTTAATGCTGTTTATATGCAGCAACAAGCTTTGTTAGTAATTCTACGAAAAATGGGTATAGATTTTAATCTCAAGGCACTTAGGGGTTGTACGATCTTTGACCTTCGCAATAGCTTTGCTGCACATGGTGCAAATCGCGGAGGGCGAGATGCTAAAGAGCACAGTTTCATTCTCGATCGTCACGCATTGCAGACAGGCAAAGTTAGCGGTTACTCGGCGAATCACGAAAGTGGCTTTATGTCTCATGATTATCACATTAGTGATTTGATAAGTGATTGGGATATAACCTTATTAGCTCATATAGAGTTGATCCATGATAGGGTCAGAGAAAACAGTGAGCTGACAATATAACAAATAAGGATAGGTGTCGCGTAGTCGACACCTTATCTGGGTGTTGAACAAGCCCGTGCTTAAGTCAATATTAAACAGCCGCACAAAATACCCCAAAGTTTCTATT
>NZ_NQMR01000028.1 GCF_002276045.1 Pseudoalteromonas sp. NBT06-2
CTCAATCAACGAGAGTTAAAAGCGCTTTAGTCAAGGCATTGGTTACAGACAATGGTTACTCCCTTATCAGAACCAATAACGCAGCATAAAGCGCTTTGAAACCCGCCTAAAAAGAGCTTTTGATAATTGACACTTCGTTATTATCTCAGTTCTAAAGGGAATACCATTAATTCACTGACATACCTAGAATTGTAAAAACTCATAAGCTCTGAGCGGTCACTTAATTAGCCAAATTGGTATTAAAACTGCCATATCTTTAATTCTGACAACCCAGTTTCTAATAAGTTATTTAGTTGTATTTCAATATTTTCACTATTTTCAAATTCAAAAGCATCTAGCTGTTCATCAAAAGAAAAAGTTGCATAACCGTTTCGCCCACTGTCTTTTACTCGATGTAATGCTAAATCAGCAATATTAATTGAAGTTTCCCAACCAATTATTTGCCCGCCTAATAGAGGTAATGGATAAAAAGCCCAACCCATAGAGCTGGTCAATTGAATTGTTTTTCCGTTTGGCAGTGTGAAACTTTGTTCTGCAATAGATTGCCCTAAGTCTTTAACATAATGTGTTATTGCGTCACGCTTCATATCTCTTAGCAATAATAAAAACTCATCACCACTCCAGCGCACAATATAATCTGAACATTGTGTTTTACTATTGAGTAAAGCTGCGACTTGTTGTAGGCAGCTGTCGCCTGTTATAGGGCCATATGTATCATTTACTCGACTGAAGTCATCTAAGTTGATAATAAGCAATGCCATAGCCTTACCTTGCTCTTCTATGCTTGCTCTATTACGTTGGAAATGTTCAATATCTTTTGGTAACTGATCAAACAAGAAACGACGACTTCTTAGACCTGTGAGTTCATCGTTATGGCTGACTTCTTTTAGTTGAGAGTTAGCATTATTTAATTTATCATTGGCTGCTTTGAGTTCTTGAGTTCTTGTTTTAACCTGTTTTTCCAATTCTATTTGCTTTCGACGCTCTTGCGCACGATACATCCGAAATATTAAATAAAATACAAAAATAAATATAGAAGTGATCATTAAACGAAAATAAACGGTTTCATCAAACGTTTTTGGTACTACGAATACAAATTGTGTATCAATAGCATCATTCCATGACTCACTTACACGTTTGACTGATAGTTCAAATACAAAAGTACCTGGTGATAAATTGGTATAAATTGCCTCTCTGCGTATTTTGGTATAACGCCAATCGCTATCTAAGCCTATTAATTTATATCTAAATTCAATACTTTGAGGTGCATAATAATCTATTGCAGTGTATTGAATCGTGACATTTCGCTCATCGGTATCTAATATCTTTTTAGCTGAATCGATTTGTCCAATAGATCTTTTATCCGTTATTATATGTTCAATATGTGGTGTTAACGCACCTGAACCAAAAAGTTCTATATTTTTGGGTATTTCAACTAGACCTTTTAAGCTTGAGTACCATAAAGAGCCATTTTTATCTGCGACTGCATTATGGCCAGATCCAATACAACATTGACTTGGTTTGCCATCTAACTGGCGTTCGAGTGACGTGATCACTTGCTCTGCCTTTAAGCTATCAAGTACTTTGGGGAATTGGATCACAGGTAAACGATATACTCCTTTATGTGTACTAACCCAAAGTTGCTGCAAGTTTTCATCAAAATGTAAACTAAAAATAGCCCCATAAGGCAAGCCGTTAGAAATATCAAACTGGCGCCACTGCTTTTTTAGGTCTCTATAAAATAGACCATCATTTAAAGTACCAATAAACGTACCGACATCTGATACCTCTACTATGCTAGTTACATGAGCACTTTCAAGTGCTGTAGAACCTCCTGTGCGCTCAATTCCTTTATCAGTAAAATAATAAGCTCCTTTTTTTGTGCCTAACCAGCCATAAGTACCTTTGTCCATAATATAAGTAATAGATTTGCTACCCCATAACTGATTGTTATATATAAAAGGTTTTAAACCACTATAAGCTTGACGAAACAAGCCTCGTACTGTGCCTATCCAGATCCCGCCTTTAGATGAAGGGGCTAAGGCTAGTACTGAGTTGTTGCGCAATGCTCTACCAGGTAACGTTTTAACTTTACCATCTTGATAATAAATAACACCACGTTCTGTGCCTAAATATAACCTTGAACCTTGAAATAACATATCATAAATAAACGAACGTCCTATCTTAGATTTTGGGATTTCATTTACATATTCATTATTTACATCAAAATAACCCACTCCACTTTGTGTTGCTGTCCAAAGAAGTCCATCAGGAGATAAAGTCACGGCGTTTATATCTTCAGTTTGCCCTGCGGTTGTTTTATGACGTTTAATATTACCGGAATGAACTTTCCATAACCCTTCACTAAAACTGGTTAACCAAATGTTTTTTTCACGATCTTGAAAAATATCTGAAAACCAAATTGTTTGACCTAACTGTGTAGGTTTAACCCATTGCCATTCACCTGAATCATCGCGATAAAATAAACGGCTATCAGAGGACACCCACAATGCCCCATCTGCATCACTCATAAACTTATAAACAGCTTTATTATTGATATGAGGTAGTGAAAATGGCCTTATTTCTTCGGCAACATCTAAAAAATTAGCACCTAGAAAATCAAGAAAATAAGCACCTAGTTCTGAGGCTAAATAAAGATTGCCGTCAATCCATGACAAATCATAAACAATGGTTTGCCCTAAGCGCTCAGGTAAAGATACTTTTGCAGTAATTTCAAGGCGTAAAGCAGCACCAGAATCATCTGACAAATTGGTTAAACGCAATAAAAAACGATTATTTATTAACCAAACCCCCTCTGGTGATAATGCCATTTTATTTACTGAGCCAATTAACTGACTAATTGCATTTTGCTTTTCTCTATCTGAACGGTCATGTCCTTGAGGGTCTACCCAATCACGATTAGGAGCAATGCCACTAATAATTTGATTTAAAGACTTAAACTTATTTTGATAAAATAGATATAAACCGTTTGCAGCAATCCAAATCCTTTTATCATTATCTTCTAAAATATCCCGAACTGGACCTTTGACATTATATTGGGTGAAACTGAATGATTGAGGATCAAGTCTTACTAATCCTTTTTTAGTGCCCACCCATAATAACCCCTCACTATCTAATAGTAGTTTATTGATTGAGTTATTCGGTAGAAATTTTGAATTAGAAGTCGTGTAATTTGTAAATTGCTGGCCATCAAAGCGACTCAGACCAAATTGTGTACCGATCCAAATATAACCTTGTTTATCTTGAACAACACTTTTTAAAGATTGGGATGCTAAGCCATCTAACGTACTCCATTGCTTTACAACATAATCATTAATTGAAGCAAAGGCATCTATGCTTGTGGTATTTAAAAATATAAAAATGAATACAACAAGTCTAGATCTCACATATTGTTTGATCACTTAACATCTTCTTTTATTGTTATCCTAAAAAATCATAATCACTCATTAGAATATGTTTTTTATGATTATTAATTTCAACTATGGTTATTTATACTAAATAACCACTTTGAATTAAAGCTTGCAGGCAAATTAATGAAAAAATTCCAGCCAGTACATCATCTATCATAATACCAAAACCACCAGAAACTTTTTTATCTAGCCACCTAATAGGTCCAGGTTTTACAATATCAAAAAATCGAAATAATACAAAACCAACAAGCAAAGTTTGCCAATTTATCACAGCGCCTATCATCGTAATATAATAGCCAGCAACTTCATCCCAAACAATTGCACCATGATCATGAACACCTACATCATCAGCCGTTTTACCACATAACCAAATACCAACTATACTGATCACTAAAGCTGTAATTAACTGAATTACTATACCATATTGTACCGTTAAAAATATAAATGGTAATGCTGCAAATGTACCAAATGTGCCTGGCGCTTTTGGTGCTAAGCCCAAACCAAATCCCAACGCTAAAAATTGATGCGGTTTTTTTAAATTAAACTGACATTTTGTACTCAAAACTCACCCTTATGAAAAATGTTGATAGCCTTTTACTTTCATCTCAAAGCGCTCTTCATTTTGGAGCAACTCTATTTCACCTTCATTGCCTTTAATTTGCCCGATGCAAACAGCATCAACACCATATTGGCGTAAGTTAATTTCTAGCATACCTTTATTGTCTTCAGGGACAGTAAACAATAACTCATAGTCATCTCCATAAGCTAACGCATATGGTAAATATTCATCTTGAGTTAAAGCTTCTTTCAATACCTCAGATACAGGTACTTTCTCTACATTAATGCTTGCGCCTACACCTGATAAATCAAGTATATGCTGTAAGTCAGCAATTAAGCCATCAGAAATATCAATAGCTGACGATGCTAAACCACGCAATACTTGTCCTGCTGCCACTCTAGGACTTGGATATTCAAAACGTTTTTTAACGCTTTCTAATTGCCTTGGAGAAAGGTTATGTTTGCCCTTTTGTGCCTCAATAGCAACACCTGAATCACCTAACTGCCCAGAAACATAAATCCAATCACCATTTTTAGCTCCTGAGCGTGTTAACGCTTTTCCTGTTGGTACAGTGCCTTTAGCACAAACACTGATTGTTAAAGGCCCTTTCGTGGTATCACCTCCAATAATCTGAACATTAAAATATTCAGCTATTTCATGCATACCAGCAGTGAATTCTTCTAACCATTGAATATCAGCTTCAGGTAATGTAAGTGCTAAAGAGATCCAAGCAGGTTCAGCCCCCATCGCGGCTAAATCACTTAAATTTACCGCAAGTGCTCTATGACCTAAAGCGCGAGGATCTATATCAGGAAAAAAATGTACACCCGATACAAGCGTGTCTGTTGTAACAACTAATTGACAGTTTTCAGGAACAGTTACAACTGCACCATCATCACCTATACCTAAATCCACATCTTTACGCGTAATACCGTTATTCTTGAAAAAACGGCTGATTAATTCAAATTCGTCCATACACAAAAAAGCCGGCGGTGGCCGGCTCCCTTAATTTAATAAATGACTATTAGGAACTAAGCTCGTAAATCTTTAACAGCTTTATCTAAAACACCGTTAACAAATTTATGACTGTCTTCTGCACCAAATAATTTAGCTAATTCAATTGATTCATTAATAGCTACTTTATATGGGACATCTTCGCGGAATTTAAGTTCATATCCAGATAAACGTAAAATCGCTTTTTCAACCATATCTAAGTCGTCAAAAGGACGCGCTAAATGCGGTGATAATATATCATCTAATTGTGCATGATGTACCGATACACCGCGTGCTAGATCTTGAAAATATTCTACATCCATTTTAGTGACATCATTTTCTAAAAGCATATATTGTTCGATCGTAGCAATTGCGTTACCGCTTAATTGCCAAGAATAAATTGCTTGCAACGCTAATATGCGTGCTTTACGTCTTGCAGCTGGTTTCACAAGGGCTCCTTAAATTTTATCTAATACATTAACCATTTCTAGTGCACTTAAAGCAGCTTCACCACCTTTATTGCCCATTTTAGTACCCGCGCGCTCAATAGCCTGTTCAATACTTTCAGTTGTTAGTACACCAAATGCAACAGGAATATCATAGTTAATAGATACTTGCGCCAAGCCTTTGTTTGACTCACCAGCTACTAAATCGAAATGTGGTGTACCACCTCTAATCACAACACCTAATGCAATTATTGCATCATATTCTTTTTTAGCTGCAATACGTTGTGCAGCTAATGGAAGCTCTACAGCACCTGGAACATAAACGACAGTGATATCGTCATCACTTACATTACCAGTGCGTTTTAATACATCTACAGCACCTTGCAATAAACTACTTCCGATAAAATCATTAAAACGAGAAATAACAATGGCAAATTTTTTGCCTGGGCACTGCATATTGCCTTCAATAATTTTCATTTATAACCTCTGAATTGGGTTTATAGCTTGCGCGATAGCGCTATAAATAATCTGGCGCGCATTATAACACAAAAAAACAGCCGAATTTAAATTAGCTATTTAATTTATTGTTTGATCTTTGTTAGTCTTTTGGTGGTTCAACATATTCAACTACCTCTAGGCCAAAGCCTGAAATAGCATGATATTTTTTAGGTAAACTCATCAATCGCATTTTATGAATATCTAAATCAGCTAAAATTTGTGAACCCACACCAACAGTACGGGATGTACCTTGGAATTTTTTTAATTGACCTGACTCACCTTTATCTTGCGCTTCAAACGCTTGAACGATACCCGTTAGTTCATCCATCGATTCTTGGCGGCCTAATATTACTAAAGCGCCACCTTCCTGCGCGATATACTTCATTGCAGAATTAAGTGTCCAGCTGCGATCGGCAACACGATCTGATTGTAAAATATCATTAAATGTACTTTGTAAATGAACACGCACTAAAGTTGATTCGTCTTCTTTTATTTCACCATTAAGCAATACATAATGTAATTGGTTATCGATAGTATCTTGGTAAGTAACCAAATCAAAATCACCGTATTCCGTTGGTAATTTACACTTAGCAACACGTTCAATTGTCGCTTCGTTTAAGTTACGGTATTCAATTAAATCAGCAATAGTACCAATTTTAATACTATGTTCTTTAGCAAAAATTTCTAAATCAGGGCGACGTGCCATCGTGCCATCAACATTTAATATCTCTACAATCACAGATGATGGTTCACAGCCTGCTAAACGTGCAATATCACAACCTGCTTCAGTATGTCCAGCTCGAGTTAAAACACCACCAGCTTGCGCCATAATAGGGAAAATGTGACCTGGTTGAACAATATCTTCTGGCACTGCGCCTTTTGCGATAGCTGCTTGCACTGTACGTGCACGATCTGCTGCAGAAATACCTGTTGTCACACCTTTGGATGCTTCAATAGACATCGTAAAGTTAGTAGAAAAAGCAGCACCATTTTGACTTACCATAAGTGGCAACTTAAGTTGCTCACAACGCTCTTGAGTTAATGTTAAACAAATTAAACCTCGACCATGCGTTGCCATAAAGTTAATAGCATCAGCACTAATATGCTCTGATGCCATTATTAAATCACCTTCATTTTCTCGGTCTTCGTCATCCATTAGGATAACCATTTTACCTAGACGAATATCTTCTATTATTTCTGCTGCACTGTTTAGATTCATTGGTAACTCGCTACTTCTTATTTGATAAAGCCAGCTTGAGCTAATAGATCAAGCGATACGTTGTCTGACGCATTTTGTTGCGTACTTTGTTCTGTTTTTGGTGCTAAAATCAACCTTTCTAAATATCTTGCAAGTTGATCGACTTCTAAATTAACCCTTGTACCCACTTTCAAATCAACAATCGTTGTTTGCTCAGCTGTATGCGGCACTATCGTTAATTTAAAACGGTTATGTGTTTCTTCATCAGGGGCTGCATTAACAGTTAAACTAATGCCATCAATACACACCGAACCTTTATAAGGAATATATTTTAAAAGCTGACTTGGCGCAGATAGCCAATAATCAACTGCTCTTGCATTTTGTTCTACGGCAACAATTTTAGCAATACCATCAACATGACCAGAGACTAAATGACCACCTAATCTAGAATTTGGTGTCAGTGCTTTTTCTAAATTAACTTTTTGCCCCATTTTATAATGTACAAAACCTGTTAATTCTAATGTTTCTTTTGAAACATCAGCGCTAAATGTATTTTGTTGCAATGACACAACGGTCAAACATACGCCATTAGTCGCGATGCTATCACCTAGCTTTACATCACTAAAATCAAGTGTCTCTGTATAAATAGTAACGGCTAAGTCACCGCCTTTATTTTGTAAAGCTGTAATACGACCTGTTGCTTCAATAATACCTGTAAACATGGTTTTACCTTTATTTAACCTGCTTCTTTATTAGAAAAGGCTGTTATTCGTAAATCTTCACCCATCATAACTACATCTGAAAACGTCAACTTAGTAACCTGCGACATATTTGTACATTCAGGTAAATTAACCAAACCTTTGTTACAATCACCCATCAACTTAGGCGCGATATAAAAAATATACTGATCAATTAAATTAAGTTCAGCGAATTTACCAGCCAGTGTATGACCGGCTTCTAAAAAAAGATTATTTATATTGTGTGAAGCAAGCATCGTTAATGCAATGCTTAAATCTACTTTGCCATTACATTCTGGTACAAGCATATGATTAACAAAATGAGGCCACTGTAATGATTTTTCAAGCTTAGTGGTTAAAATAATTATAGGGCTAGGAATAGCAAAAAAAGCTAAATCAGGTGTGAGTCTATTTTGCGAATCAATCACAATACGTATTGGCTGTCGTAATTCATTTTCAGTTATATGTAAATCTGCAAATTCCGTTTCCATTAACGATTTATAACGTACATTCATTTTAGCATTATCAACAATAACGGTATCTGCTCCCGTTAATATCGCACAGCTTTGCGCTCTTAAATTTTGTACATCTTGACGAGCTTGAGGGCCAGTGATCCATTTACTTTGGCCATTATTTAATGCTGTTCTACCATCGAGGCTCGAAGCAAGCTTGCAAGTAACAAAAGGTTTAGCTGTTTTCATTCTTGTTAAAAAACCAATGTTAAGTGCTACTGCTTGTTGCTCCATTAAACCAAATGCGGTTTCAATACCTGCATCGTTTAATATTGCCAAACCTTTACCACTCACTTTAGGATTAGGATCCACCATAGCCGATATGACTTTTATTACGCCTGCTTTTTTTAAACCTTCAGCACAAGGAGGTGTACGCCCAAAGTGACTACATGGCTCAAGGGTTACATAAGCTGTTGCACCTTTTGTTTTTTCACCGGCCATTAAAATTGCATTTACTTCAGCATGACCTTGCCCTGCTTTAACATGAAAGCCTTCACCAACGATTTCATCATTTTTAACTAAAACACAGCCCACATTTGGGTTAGGTGTTGTGGTATAACGTCCTTTTTTTGCCAGCTCGATTGCCCTGGCCATATAAGCATGATCTTCTGGAGTAAACTGCATTTTTATTATTCCTAACAAAACCGTAACCACGCTGTGGCATTAAATAAATTTGCGTAGTCAATTTATTCGCCTAAACGCGCTATTTCTTCACCAAACTCTTTAATATCTTCAAATGAGCGATAAACCGAAGCAAAACGTACATAAGCGACTTTATCTAATTTTTTTAGTGCATCCATTATGAATTCACCCACAAGGTGACTTGATATCTCTCTTTCACCCGTTGCTCTTAATTGAGATTTTATAGCATGTACTACATCATCAACTTGCTCAGTACTGACTGGTCTTTTTTCAAGTGCGCGATTTAGTCCATTTAAGAGCTTATCTTCATTAAACGGTTCTCTACTACCATCTTGCTTCACAACACGTGGCATGACCAACTCTGCAGTTTCAAATGTAGTATAACGCTCATGACAGTCATTACATTCACGACGGCGACGAACCTGATGACCGTTACCGACCAAACGAGAATCAATCACTTTAGTATCTCTTACTGAACAAAATGGGCAGTACATAATAAAAATTATCCGAATGTTGATTTAAGGTCGCTACGCGACAAAATAATTTAGGGAACAAAAAGAACATTGTAACAAAAGAGTTGCTTCAACTATATTTTTTAGTGAGTAAAGTTTTAATTTTATTTGCAGTTTGTAAACCGACACCTTCAACTTCCATCAATTGTACTTCAGTTGCATTAAATATATTTTCTAAAGAATCAAAGTACGTCAGTAGCCTTTTAGCCAATTGAGGACCGACATTTGGTAGACCTTGAATTAAATACAGTTGTTGCGTTTTAACTCGTTTTGGTTTGCGTTCTGCACGTGTGAGCAGTTTATTTTTTGTTTTTTTTTTGTTTTGCACAATAAATTAATATTTTTGCACTTTCAATTTGATTAGCTGAACGTAAAATAGGAATTTTCATGATAAGAGTGATACTTGCGATTGCCCCAAGCACAGCTTCACGTGAAATTTTAAATTTTCGAATCTCTGATGCACAACCTTCTAGTAATAATGCCACTTGATAATCGGATTGCGTTAAACGGTACATTTGTGAAAATAGCCGACCATTGCAAAGCGACTGAACAAAATCTGTTATAGATTTTCTTTCAATTAAAATTTCACCATCAAGTAAATAATCCCCCAAAGTCAATGTGGTTCGAGTAAGGTGAATTTTTTCATTTTTAGCTAACTGATTCAGTAAATCAATGCATTTTTCTCTATGATCAAATGCAATCTGATAATTCCGATTATCAAACATTTAAATATCACTATGAGAGTCCTTTTAAATAACCATAGCCTAAAACAATAAAAGACCACTAAATGTGGTCTTTTATTTATCAAATTTTATCTACTCGCCACTCAGTGGCTTTTAATAAAACAGATTTATGCGTAAACAGGAAGTTTGGCGCAGATAGCTTTAACTTTTTCTTTTACGTCAGCTTGAACAGTAACATCTTCGATATTATCTAGTACGTCACAGATCCAGCCCGCAAGTTCTTTAGACTCTGCTTCTTTGAAACCACGACGTGTGATTGCAGGAGAGCCAATACGTAGACCTGAAGTAACAAAAGGAGAACGTGGATCATTAGGTACTGAATTTTTATTAACTGTAATGTTTGCATTACCCAAAGCAGCATCAGCGTCTTTACCCGTGATATCTTTGTCGATAAGATCGAGTAAAAATAAGTGGTTTTCAGTTTTTCCTGAAACGATTTTGTAGCCACGTTCTTGTAAAACTGCAACCATAGCTTGTGCATTTTTAACAACTTGAGTTTGGTAAACTTTAAACTCTGGTTGTAAAGCTTCTTTAAATGCAACCGCTTTAGCAGCGATGATGTGACATAAAGGTCCACCTTGACCACCAGGAAAAACAGCACTGTTTAATTTTTTGTAGATAGCTTCATCGCCACATGCAGAAATAATTAAACCACCACGAGGACCTGCTAATGTTTTATGAGTTGTCGTTGTTACAACGTGAGCGTGCTCAACAGGATTAGGGTAAACACCAGCAGCAATAAGACCTGCAACGTGAGCCATATCAACAAACAGATAAGCACCTACTTTGTCAGCGATTTCACGGAATTTAGCCCAATCTACAATACCAGAGTATGCAGAAAAACCACCGATGATCATTTTTGGTTTGTGTTCGAATGCTAATGCTTCAATTTGTGCGTAATCAATTTCGCCAGTTGTTTCATTTAATCCGTACTGAACTGCATTATATAGTTTACCAGAGAAACTAACGTGAGAACCGTGAGTTAAATGACCGCCATGGGCAAGACTCATGCCTAATACAGTATCACCTGCGTCTAATAAAGCTAAAAAAACAGCAGCATTTGCTTGAGAACCCGCATGTGGTTGGACGTTTGCGTATTCAGAACCAAATAACTCATTAGCACGATCAATTGCTAATTGTTCAACTACATCAACGTGCTCACAACCACCATAATAACGCTTACCAGGGTAACCTTCAGCATATTTATTAGTTAACTGAGAACCTTGTGCTTCAAGAACACGCGGGCTACAGTAGTTTTCAGATGCAATTAGTTCTATATGTTCTTCTTGACGAACTGTTTCTTGTTGAATGGCATCGAATAACTCAGAATCGAAGTCAGCTATGTTCATGTTACGTTCTAACATGGTATCTCCTAATAAAAGATAAAGGTGCAAATATGTACGAAGTTTGAGGCGATATTGTACGCATTTAATCAGCGTTTGCCCATAGCAAGTACATATAGATTAAGTGAGTATATTTAAACAGGGATTGAAATAATTTCACAGTGCTTTTGATATGATGTTTTTTTATCATTTACATTTAAAATACAAATAAATAACAGGTTAACATTAACTTTTATTATCAATGATTTTTATCACTAAATAAATTTCTTTAAAAGAACAACAAAAACAAGGCAATAGATTATAAATAAAATTGTTATTAAACAAAAACTCTATATAATGCGCCTTTCGTAGGAATGCATCAAACATAAGAAAAATAAACACTTATGTATCATGGAGTTAAACAATGAGAATCAAATTAAACCACACCTTTATTAAAACCATTTTCTTAAGCTTTTTTTTAAGTGCTTGTGGCGGTGATAGTAATAAAGAAACAAAAAAATCAGTAAAACCTGTCAATCAAGCACCTTCAATAACGAGTATCAACAAACACACTATAGAAGAGCAAAGTACATTTACTTTTACTGCACAAGCAAGTGACAGCGATGGCTCTATTTCAAGCTATTTATGGCAACAAACTGCTGGCACAGAAGTTGTTGATTTAATATCGAATGCAGTAACTTTATCATTTACAGCACCTGATATTGCAACAGATGAAACACTTTCTTTTTCTTTAACAGTTACTGATAATGACAGTGCATTTTCAACTGAAACACTTAACATTGACGTCGTTGCAAATTCAGCCCCTATCATTGCCAGTATGGCAAACATAACAATCAAAGAAAGAGATGAATTTTCATTTACAGCAGATGTATCAGATGAAGATGGCACAATAAGCAGTTATCTGTGGCAACAACTAGAAGGGGCTGTAGTTACTACGTTTAGTGCAAATACTGAAAAATTAACATTTATAGCTCCAAATGTGACCAGTGATGAAAAGCTCGTATTTGAATTAACTGCAATAGATGATTTCAATAATGCAACAACATCTGAACTCACAGTTAATATCACTGCATATTCTGAAATTGATTATAATAATATTGTAGATAGCGGTTTAAAGACTTGTTTACAACTAAATAATCTTGATTTAGGTATTGATTCAATTACCTGTGATAGCATTAAGTTTGAATCTTTATTAGAACTCAATAACTTTCCTTTGTTAAAAACAGTTAATATTACTAATTCAGGACTTACTGATGTTAATGAACTAAAAGATCTCACTCAACTTACATCACTTGATTTATCAAATAACCAAATTGAAGATATCACCACACTTAGTTCGCTGACTAAATTAGAGCATCTAAACATAGCAAACAATCAGGTTACTCAAGAGTCTTTAGTTACATTACTTTCTCAGTTACCTACATTAAGAACACTTAATTTAGAGTCTTATTATTCTAATGATAATTATTACAACACTCTAGATCTAGATGAGTTAGCTGGATTAACACAACTTGAGCAGCTTAATTTAAATCATGTTAGATTAAATAACATTTCAAAACTGACAAACTTTGAAGATTTAACACATTTACAACTTGAAAACGTAGGTTCAGGATTTAATACATTAAGCTTTTTAGCTAATTTACCCAAGTTAACGGTTTTAAATATCGGTAACAATAGTGAAATAAAGGACTTATCAGCTTTAAACCAATTAACCCAACTAGTTGAATTAAACTTATCACAAAATAGTTCGGAAGATTTATCACCTTTAAGCAATTTAGTGAATTTACAAAAACTCAATTTAAGTACAGATTATTACTATTATAACGACAATACTTTAGAACTGAATACTCTAGCCAAATTAACTCAATTAAAAGAACTCAATATTAGTGGCCGTAAAGTAGCAAACTTAATAACCATTGAAAACTTTATTCAATTAGAAACATTATTTATATCTAACATCAATACAGCGAGTATCGCTAGCATTGCAAGTTTAACGAAACTTAAAACTTTAGATGCAAGTAATAATAGCCGATTAGGTGATATCAGTCCTTTAAAAAGCTTAACGAATTTAGTTGACGTAAACTTAGCGAATAATCAAAATTTAGATGATCTTTCCCCTCTATCTACTTTAGTTAATCTGGTTAGACTTAATATTAGTGATTTAAATAATAGTGAAATATTCCTTTTACCATTGTCAAATTTAATTCATTTAAAAACATTAGATGCCAGTAAGAATCAATTATCAGATATTGAGACATTGGCTAATTTAGAACACTTAAAAAGCTTAAAACTTAACAATGCTAACCTAGAATATTTATTTGACTTCTCTAAGCTGACAAACCTAACTGAATTAGATCTATCTCGCAATCAACTCACTTCCCTGAGTAAACTATCCTCGGCAAGTGATTTAACAAAACTGACACTTTCTGAAAATACAGTATTAACTTCTTTAGCTGGATTAGAATCATTAACAAAATTAAATTATCTAAAAGCTGATTACTTAAGCCTCTTACCTGATATCAGCGCTCTTGCGACATTAAATAATTTAGAATATTTAAATTTATATAACACTGACAATCTTTCAAATATTACAGCTTTAGGTGATTTAACTAAACTAACAGAGTTGAATCTGAGAAGCATGTCATTACTGGAAGACATTAGTGTGCTAAATAGCTTAACTAATTTGATCAACCTTGACTTACGAGATAACCGTAGAATTTTATGTAGTCAACTAGATGAATTAAAAAATAATTTAGATAATACTGTAATAAAACACTACTCAAACTGTGTACAGACTCCAATTGATAAGTCACTATTTAAAGATGATAAATTATTATCTTGTGTGATAAATAAATCTTTTGATATTGATCAAATAAATTATTTATCCTGTTCTCATGATGATATTGCAGATTTAAATGGTTTAGAACAATTAAATAAATTAACCAGTTTAAACCTTTACTACAATCAAATTTCTGATTTAACACCTTTAGCTAACTTAATGAACCTAAGTAACCTTAACCTCAATTACAATGATGTTTCTGATTTAAACGTGATATCAAGCTTAACTAACTTGACTAATTTAGAGCTAGAAAAAAACCAGATAACCGAGATTTCTGCATTATCAAATTTAATTAATTTAACGAGTTTAGAGCTAGATAATAATCAGGTAAGTGACATCTCTGCATTATCAAATTTAATGAAATTAAGCCGGCTAGAATTAAACTCTAATCAAATAACCGACATATCTCCTTTAACGAATTTAACTGAATTACGTACTTTATATTTACGATATAACTCTGATATAGATTGTGAACAACTAAACAGTTTAGAAGAGGTACTGACTAACCTATATAACTTTGATAAACCTTCACACTGTAACTAATTTAACAGTACAGCATAAGAACCAGTAATAAATTGTTATTACTGGTTTTTATTTAAAGAACATCAAATTATCTACTCTTATAATAAACACACCTATGAATATCAGTTTTTAAATTAATTTCTTCAGAGCGAATTGATATTTGCTAAGAATGACCATATTAATCTAAAATATCGACAATATTTATCCTTCTTTAAAAAAGGTCATCTTATGGCATTGCCAGATAAGTTTATTTTTAGTTGCTCTAGAGTTTCTAAAGTTGTACCACCTAAGCGCACTATATTAAAAGACATTTCAATTTCATTCTTTCCTGGTGCCAAAATTGGTGTTTTAGGTTTAAATGGTTCAGGTAAATCAAGCCTATTACGTATTATGGCAGGTGTTGATACTGAATTTGAAGGTGAAGCGAATGCATTATCAGGTACTAAAATTGGTTATTTACCGCAAGAACCCGTACTTGATGAAAGTAAAACAGTACGTGAAGTTGTTGAAGAAGCAGTAAGTGATGTTAAAAATGCACTCACTCGTCTTGATGAAGTATATAACGAATACGCTGCTGAAGGCGCTGACTTTGATGCGTTAGCAAAAGAGCAAGGTGAATTAGAGGCAATAATCCAAGCGGGTGATGGTCATAATTTAGATAACGCATTAGAGCGTGCAGCTGATGCATTACGTTTACCTGAGTGGGATGCAAAAGTTTCAGTACTATCTGGTGGTGAACGTCGTCGTGTTGCGATTTGTCGTTTATTATTAGAAAAACCTGACATGCTACTTCTTGATGAACCAACTAACCACCTGGATGCAGAATCTGTTGCATGGTTAGAGAAGTTCTTACATGACTACGAAGGCACAGTAGTGGCTATCACCCATGATAGATATTTCCTTGATAATGTTGCAGGTTGGATCTTAGAGCTTGACCGTGGTGAAGGAATTCCATGGGAAGGGAATTATTCTTCATGGCTTGAACAAAAAGATGCACGTTTACAACAAGAAGCTAAATCTGAAAAAGCACGCCAAAAGTCAATTGCAAAAGAACTTGAATGGGTACGTTCAAATGCAAAAGGTCGACAAGCGAAATCAAAAGCGCGTATGGCCAACTTTACCGAAATGCAGCAGTCTGATTATCAAAAGCGTAATGAGACCAATGAGCTTTTCATTCCAGCAGGTCCTCGCTTAGGTGATAAGGTCGTTGATGTTGAAAACTTACGAAAAAGTTATGGTGAACGTTTATTAATTGATGATTTAAGTTTCAGCATACCTAAAGGTGCTATTGTTGGTATTATCGGTGCAAACGGTGCCGGTAAATCTACCTTATTTAGAATGATCAATAATGATGAACAGGCAGATTCAGGCAATATTGTATTAGGCGAATCAGTTAAATTAGCAACCGTTGATCAATTTCGCGATGATCTAGATGGTAATAAAACCGTATTCCAAGAGTTATCTGATGGTCAAGATATTCTAAAAATTGGAAACTATGAAATCTCTAGTCGTGCTTATGTAAGTCGTTTTAACTTTAAAGGTAATGATCAACAAAAATTTGTAAAAGATCTATCTGGTGGTGAACGTAACCGTTTACACTTAGCTAAGCTCTTAAAAGTAGGCGGCAATTTAATATTACTGGATGAGCCTACCAATGACTTAGATATTGAAACTTTACGTGCATTAGAAGATGCTATTTTAGAATTCCCAGGTTGTGTTATGTGTATCTCGCATGATCGCTGGTTCTTAGATCGCATCGCAACACATATTCTTGATTACCGCGATGAAGGAAAGATCAACTTCTATGAAGGTAACTACACTGAATATGAAGCATGGTTCAAAAAAACATATGGCGCAGAAGCAGCCCAACCTAAAAGAATAAAGTATAAAAAAATAGGTTAACCACTATCTTATTCAAAAATTAACTAATACCAATACGAGTTAGTGAGTGATCAAATTTTAATAAGGATAAACTTTCAAGAACAAGGTGCTTGATTGAGTAATAGCAGGCTATTAGGATTGAAAGCAACGATGTTATTAGAATATTTAGTTCATTTAAATTGAGTATTATTTATTCGTATTGGTATAACACCTCATTTATCAGGTTTTATACATTTAATGACCTACATCATAGTAAAACTTAGCGAAATAAAACACGCTTACATAGTAAGCGTGCTCTAGAGAAAGGTTATAAATTTTCTTCCGCAAATGATGCGAGTCGGCTTCTCACTACACCATTTAGATACACAGTTGCACTGCCTTCAAAATTTTTAAAACGCTCAACTAAATAGGTTAAACCAGATGTTACTGCAGTTAAATAATTACTATCAATTTGCGCTAAATTTCCTGAACAAATAAGCTTTGTCCCCTCTCCACAACGGGTAATAATGGTTTTTAATTGTGATGCCGTTAAGTTTTGGCTTTCATCTAAAATCACAATCGCATTTTGAATACTGCGACCCCGCATAAAATTAACTGACTTAAACTGAATGTTGGCTTTTTCCATAATGTAATTTCGACTTGAAACCGGATTTTCATCGCCCTTGTGTAAGACCTCTAATGAATCTGTAATAGCAGCTAACCAAGGCGCCATTTTTTCTTCTTCCGTTCCTGGTAAATACCCTATAGATTCAGCTATTTCAGGGGTATTTCTCGTGACGATAACTTTGTCGTACATACCTTGTTCTATAACCAATTCTAATGCGCAAGCCAAGGCTAATAATGTTTTACCACACCCTGCCGGTCCAGTTAAAATAACAAGTTCAATATTTGGATCAAGTAAAGCTTGCAGAGCCATTGATTGATAAACATTTTTAGCACGTATTCCCCAAGCTGTTCGTGACATTAAACGCTCAACCCCCAAATCTAATAATTTTATATGTTCATCATCAAAACTTTCAACTCTTGCAGCAAAGTGCCCAGTGTCATCTAATAGGTATTCATTAACAAAAACATCATCAACTAAAGATCGTGGAATAGTATGGTGTGTTTCTCTACCAATTTGCTCACTTTCACATTCTTTTACCTGTTGCCAAAAGTCTCCATCTAATCGTTTATAGCCACAACTGAGCAAGCTAATATCATCAATAAGCTGATCTGTTCGGTAATCTTCAACATACTCCAGTCCTGCACCTTTGGCTTTTAATCGCATATTAATATCTTTAGTAACTAATACGACTTTTTCATTTAGAAATTTTGCTTGCAAATAAACAGCACAATTAATGATGCGATGATCATTTTCATTGCCAGGTAGCCCTGACACTGTCTCATCGTATAAGTGATCATTAACAATCGTTAACTTACCGGCCAGCTGATTATCGTCATTGCTCACTTTAGGTAAATCAACACCCGCTAGCATTTGTTCAGGACTTGCATCTCTTAAAACATCATCTAAAGCTCGAATAGCAACTCGTGCATCTCTGCTAACGTCTTTTTTTCTATCTTTTATATGATCTAATTCTTCTAATACTGTCATAGGTATAATGACGTCATGTTCTTGGAAGGATAAAAAAGCGAGTGGCTCGTGTAGTAATACATTGGTATCAAGTACATAAATTTTATGATCAAGTGATGAATTTTTTCCCATAAATGGTTTCCTTTTTAAACGCTATAATTTTTATGCTTTCCTTTAAAGTTTAGTCTATTTTTAATGAGTTACTTTTTTATGACAGTAAATTGTTTTTTTTTAGTGAAAATCAGTACGATTGCAGTTAACATAGCCGCCCTTTTTTGTGTAGGATTAGAGTAGATAAATGAATTTTTCCTTAGGTCAGCGTTGGATAAGTGATACAGAATCAGACTTGGGACTTGGGACGATAGTCGCCGTTGAAGGGCGTCATCTTTCTATATTGTTTCCAGCAACAGGCGATAGCCGTGTTTATTCAATGCAAGAAGCGCCCATCACACGTGTTGCTTTTAATCTTGGGGATAAAATCCGTTCTACTGAAGAGTGGGAGCTAACTGTTGAGTCTGTCTCTGAAAATAATGGTCTATTAACTTATCACGGTAGACGCAGTGATAATGATGAAGAAACACAACTAAAAGAAACTTTTTTAAGCCATTTTATTAAGTTTAATAAACCACAAGACAGATTATTTTCCGGTCAAATTGACCGATTTGATAGATACACTCTAAGATTTAATACTTGGCAGTATCAATATCAAAGTCAACAATCTGAACTAAAAGGTTTAATTGGCCCTCGCGCAAGTTTGATCCCTCATCAGCTATATATAGCTGAAGAAGTAGGTAAACGTTTTGCACCACGTGTTTTACTCTCAGATGAAGTGGGTTTAGGTAAAACAATTGAAGCAGGCATGATCTTACATCAGCAGATTATTAGTGGTTTGGCATCCCGAGTGTTAATTGTTGTTCCTGAAAACCTACAGCATCAATGGTTAGTTGAAATGCTACGTCGTTTTAATCTTAATTTTTCTATTTTTGATGATGAACGTTGTACCGAAGCTTATGCTGATTCACCAAATCCATTTGAAACCGAACAACTCATTCTTACTAGCTTAGAATTTTTAACCAAGAAAAAGCGCTGGTTTGAACAAGCCGCTTTAGCTGATTGGGATTTATTGATTGTTGATGAAGCACATCACCTTATTTGGGATAAAGATAAACCAAGTACCGAGTACAAACGTATTGAAGAGTTAAGTCAAGATGTTAAAGGTTTAATTTTATTAACTGCAACACCGGATCAATTAGGCCATGAAAGTCACTTTGCAAGATTAAAGTTACTTGATCCTAGTCGTTTTTATGACTATGAAAAATTTGTAGAAGAAGAACATCACTATATCGAAATTGCAGATGCCGCCAATCAATTATTAACCGATTCAGCATTATCTGATGATTCAAAGTCGACATTAATATCATTATTAAAAGAAACAAATATAAATGCTTTATTAACTGAAGCTGAAAATATTAATGATGAAGATAAAAAATCTGCACGAAGTGAAATTTTAAACATGTTATTAGATCGCCATGGAACAGGTCGTATCTTATTTAGGAATAGCCGCAGTGGTATTGATGGCTTTCCTGGACGTACTTTACATACTTACCCTGTAGCCTTACCAAAACAGTACTCAACAGCAATGTCAGTTATGGGTAATATGGGCGGCGTGCAAAAACCAGAAAAAAGCGCATTACGCGCACTTTTCCCTGAAAAAATATTCCAAGAATTTGAAGGTAGTGACGCCAGTTGGACCAAATTTGATCCTCGTGTAAATTGGTTAATTGATAAGTTACTAGAACTTAAACGTGAAAAAGTATTAGTTATTTGTGCCCAAGCGCAAACAGCGCTTGCTTTAGAGCAAGAGCTAAGAGAGCGTGAAGCAATTAAAGCTGCCGTTTTCCATGAAGGCATGAGTATTTTAGAACGCGATCGAGCAGCTGTTTACTTTTCAGAAGACGCACGTGAAGCAGCACAAGTACTATTGTGTTCTGAGATTGGTTCAGAAGGCCGTAACTTCCAATTCTCACATAACATCGTATTGTTTGACTTACCTTTAAATCCTGATTTATTAGAACAACGAATTGGCCGCCTAGACCGTATAGGTCAAACTCAAGATGTTAAAATTCATGTGCCTTACTTTGAGAATACCGCGCAAGAAGTGCTATATCGTTGGTATCATGAAGGATTAAATGCATTTGAACAAACCTCAACAACAGGTCAATTACTGTATAAAGAGTTTAGTGAAGAACTGCTTGAATTTATTGCTGCACATAATTGTGATGAAGATGAATTGGATCCATTACTTGAGCAAGCTGCAAATAAAAACTTACAACTTAAAAAGAAAATGGAACAAGGTCGTGATCGCTTACTAGAACTGCATTCTAGTGGTCAAGGTCGTGCTAAAGAATTAGTTAAAATCATCGAAGCGAAAGATGATGAAACTGAACTAGCCATTTTTATGATTAAAGTTTTTGATATATTCGGTGTAAATCAAGAAGATAAAGGTGAAAATTCTATCATCTTAAAACCAACTGAACATATGTTAACGCCATCATTTCCTACATTAAAAGAAGATGGTATGACAGTGACGTTTGATAGAGATACCGCATTAGCACAAGAGGATTTAAATCTGATCAGCTGGGACCACCCTATGGTACAAGGCTGTATGGATATGATCTGTAACGATGATTTTGGCTCAAGTTCAGTTGCTTTATTAAAAAATAAAAAACTTCCTGCAGGTAATTATTTTGTAGAGCTAATTTATATTGCTGAAGCTAGCGCACCTAATTCTTTGCAAATGGGGCGCTTTTTACCTCCTACTCCTATTCGTATATTATTAGATAAATCAGGTAATAACTTAGCTGGTAATGTAAATTTCGAACAGTTTAACCAACAGTTATCAGCAGTAGGTCGACAAACTGCAAGTAAACTTGCTAGCGCTTTACAAAGTGCCGTGCACCCATTGATCACTAATGCAACAGATAAGGCTGAACAACAGTTATTTGAATTAAAACAGCAAGCGACTGAAAAAATGAAAATATCAATGGCAGCAGAAATTGAACGATTAACGGCATTGAAAAAAATAAATCCTAATATTCGTGATGAAGAAATTAATTTTTTCACTAACCAAGCAAGTGATTTAGAAAAGTATATTGATAAATCTCAGCTTAAATTAGATGCTATTCGTTTAATCGTGGTAACCCACTAATCATTTTGTGGCAGAAATTTATCCGCTAACATATAAATTAATTAGTATATTGAACAAGTAGTAAGTTAATATTGAACTAACTTACTACTTTGTCATTCTTTTACATACGAGCTTTGCATGTTATTTAATTACAATCCCCCAACAGATCCGTATCTTGAAATTATCTACCAAGATGATGACCTAGTTATATTAAACAAACCGAGTGAATTATTGACTGTACCAGGTAAAGATCCCCTGCATGCCGACTCATTAGAAAAACGCGTACAACGTGTTTTCCCAACCTCAACCATTGTACATCGTTTAGATATGGCTACTTCAGGTATATTGTGTATGACTTTAAATAAACCCGCTCATAGACATATTAGCCGTCAATTTCAGCAACGAGAAACTAAAAAACGTTATATTGCAATAGTTTGGGGTGAGTTAGCACCAGAGTCAGGCTTAGTAGATTTGCCTTTAATTTGTGATTGGCCTAACCGACCAAAACAAATGGTTGATTTTGAACGAGGTAAGCCTTCACAAACTCTATGGCAAGTTTTATCAACTCAAACTCTAGAGTGTGGCAATAAAGCGACACGTGTAGCTTTAACGCCAATAACGGGGCGTTCTCATCAATTACGAGTGCATATGTTATCTCAGAACCATGTCATTTTAGGTGATAGGCTTTACGCCCATGAAAACGCTTTAAAAGCAGCCCCTAGATTACAGTTACACGCAGAGTTTCTATCAGTGCGCCATCCAATTACTGAAGAAGTATTAGAATTTAACGCCCCAAGCCCTTTTTAATCAAGGATTAAAATGAAATTATTGCACAATTAGCAGCCGTATATTTTTAACATTAAGATTTTAAAACGCAAGCCGATAATAATATATTAGGTTTTGAAATTCAGGAATACTTTGAAAAGAATTCATTGTTACATTTATAGCTTTGTTTTATTTTTTATCAGCAGTACCTGTTTAGCTACTGAGACAAAAAATATTGAAATAAAAGCGCCTCCTTCTCTTGAAAGTATTTATCAGCAAGACTTATATCATTATTTACAAGGTGACGAAGTAAAGCAAATATTAGCTGGTGATATTGAATTTACAGCTTTATTTAGAGATCATACTGCCGCACAAGCAAAAGGCATAGCCATACTATTTCCAGATTGGAGCTTACCTGCAAACAATCAACTTGGCTTAGATTATCTTCGTAAAGCGCTTAATGATTATGGCTGGGTTTCTTACGCATTGAATGTACCCGATCAAATTCCTTTAAATACAGCCACGGCACTATCAAATGAAACTTTATTTCATGCACCTACGCTGCCCATATTATCTGATACCGAACTTAAAACTTACAAATTACTACTCATTAGTCGTTTAAAAGCCATTTATCAAAAAGCCTTAGAGCATCCTGGTTTTATTATTATCATCGCACAAGGCTCGACATCTGCCATGATAGTTGAATTTTTTGCTGATAAGCCGGAAGAGGAAATTGATGCTATGATTTTATTAAGTGGTTATTTACCGGATCCGGCTTTAAATAAAAATTTAACTAATACAATAGCTAACGTCACAGCACCTGTATTAGATATTTATCATACCCATGATAATAACTGGGTTTTATCTGAAGTTTCCAATAGAAAAAAAGCCAATAGAAAAGCACATAAGCTTGATTATCGACAGCGTGAATTATTTGGTAATAATGCATCGTCGACACAACATGCTCGTTTACTTAAAGAGATCTATGGTTTTTTAACAAAGATAGGCATATAAAACAAGAACTGTAGGCGAGGCTTTAGTCGCGCATGTTTTAATAAATAACCTAGGCCCTTTAAACCGGCACCTTAAGAACTGGTTTATCTGCGCTTTGGGTTTGAGACAAATCCGCACCTACAAAACTACGCCACGCAATAATCTTAATATAAATGTGCAGTAGTTCTATTTCAAATACTCATAAGCAGCTTGAATATCTTGGCTTTTTCTCTTAGCAATTTCCATTAAATGCTCAGGTAAGCCTTGAGATACTAATTTATCAGGGTGATGCTGAGACATAAGTTTTCGATATGCTTTTTTTATCTCTTTTTCATTGGCACCATCAGATAAACCTAATACTTCTAAAGCCTGCTTCCGGCCCATTTTATTTGTTGTCGTTTGCTGACCTGATTTTTTTTGTCCTGCTCTAAAATTAAATTCAGCTTGGTATCGCTTTAAAATAAAAATGAAATGTGTTTTTGAAATCCCTAATTGCTTGCTTACTTTTTGCAAAAGTGATTTTTCTTCTTCAGATAAGTAACCATCACTAAACGCCATCTGAATTTGAATTTCTAAAAATAATTGTAATAAATCAAATCTTCCGGCGAAACGTGCCTTAAAATCAGATAACGTATCATTTAATGGAAAATCAGCTTCTTTACCTGAAATAAAAGCATCTTTAGCTTCTTGTCTACTTTCTCCAGTTAAATCCATTTCATCCATAAAAAGAGAAGCAGCTTTAATATGTACTTCACTTACTCTACCATTTGATTTTGCGATATGCCCCATCACTGAAAAGCTAGTATAAAAAAATAAAGCCTGACGTTCATTAACATCTTCACCTAAAAATAAGCTCTGAAAGCCACCCGCTTTGTCAAAGTTTTGCTTTAAACTTTTATCAAACATATGGCCAAGGTAAAACCCTAATGCAGCACCTAAAAACTTACCAAATAAAAAACCAAAAGCAGTTCCTAGTATTTTACCCCACATTGTCTTACCCCTATTTTAACTTTTTTATATTTATACCCTGTAAAATACAATTTTTTATTAATTTTGCAATCTCATTTATTAGAGAAATTGGCTAAATTGTTTTATTATACCCAGTTCTCTCTAACCACTTGAGCATTAAGGTTGATAAATGAACAATATTAGGAGCCTTTTGTTACTCATTGGCTTATACTTTCCGCTGATAATTCATGCTAAAGATGCTCCGTTATTGTGTCATTCACAAAATAAGTTAAGTATTTGGTCACCTCTAAAAAGCATCCAATTTGGTAGTATGGATATAAAAGCAGACAATGTTGAGTTGTTTGGCACTCAAAGTGCTGAGTTTTCAGGTGATGTAGATATCAATACAGCAAAATTAAATATAAAAGCATCCTCAGCCTTACTTGATAAACAACTTGGATTATTTAACGCTACAGGACCCATTAGTTATCAAGATGTGATTTCAAAAATCAAAAGCACAGGATTAAATGCTGATTTAAGTAATTCACAAATCAACTTATTAGGTGCCGAGTATCAATTAACACAACAACAAGCTCGTGGTGCTGCAGAACAGCTTTCAATCAATAAAAGTGAATTCACATTAAATAACGGTAGTTTTACAACTTGCCCTATCGACAATGAGTTCTGGTCTATTCATGCAGATAAAATAATTTTATCTCAAGAAGAAGGTTGGGGCGAAACTCACGGAATGACGTTAAAAGTATTGGATACTCCTATTCTTTATTTGCCTTATTTCACTTACCCAATTTCCGATAAAAGACAATCAGGCTTTTTAATTCCCAGCTTTGGCCCCTCTTCAAAATATGGCTTTGAAATTGAAACGCCTTTTTATTGGAACATAGCTGAAAACATTGATGCCACGATAACACCTCGCTATATGGCAAACCAAGGTGTGCAATTAAAAACAGAACTTCGCTATTTAACTAAACAACATCAAGGTTCTATCGGTATTGAATATCTCAATGAAGATAAATCAGAACCTGAATTAAATGAAAGATACTTATTTAATTGGCAGCAAGTTACCAACTTCAATAAAGATTGGCGCGCAAGTATAGATGTAACAAATGTAAGTGACGATAATTATTTAACTGATTTAAAATCTAATTTCGCCAATAAAACTGATACTCAGCTTTACAGAACAGGTTTACTGACACATTTTGGTGATATGTGGCAGACCGATATTAAGATACAAAGTTTCGAAGTGTTAGGTGCTCATTCAGCATCATACTCCGCACTACCACAAATTACATTTGATCAAATCCACCCCTTTAATTGGCATGATATCCTATTTACATTAAAAGGTGAGCTGAGCCATTTTAAAAATACAAAATTGAAAATACCTGAAGCTTCCAGAGTTCATATAGAACCTAAAGCACAATATAGTTATCAAGATTTTGGTTGGTCATTTTCATCTGAGTTAAGTCTTTTACAAACCAACTACCAACAAACTGGTAACTTTGAAGGCACTAATATAGAAAAAAAGGTCAGTCGAACTTTACCTAAATTAAGGTTACATTCACAAATTAACCTTGAACGAAAAACGCCTTGGTTGGTGAAAAATGGCTACCAAGTTTTAGAACCTCAAATTCAGTACCTATATGTACCAAAAAAAGATCAAACGAATATAGGTTTATATGATACCACAAAATTACAAGATGATTTTTTTGGTTTATTTCGTGATAAACGATTTTCTGGTGTAGATAGAATTGCTGCAGCAAATCAATTTACGGTAGGTGCAACCACCCGAATTTTTGGTGAAAAAAATAATGAATTATTTAACTTAAGCGCTGGACAAACTTTTTACTTATCCGACTCAGCAAAGCCAACAGAACAAGAATTGGGTGAACAAAAAACGTATAATTCCTTGTTTGCTGGTGAAGCCATGTTACATTGGCACAAAAGATGGTACTTAGGCACAGGAATTCAATACGACGTCGAAGGAAAAGAATTAGTGCAATCTCATATAACTTTAGATTACAAAGGTAGTAATAATCAGCTAATACAATTGAACCATCGCTTTGCAAATGATGTCTCAGTCTCAGAGAATAGAATTGAGCAAATGGGTGCATTTACCAGTATTCCAATTTCTGATAATTGGCAGTTTATTGCTAGTTATCAAAGAGACTTAGAACATAATCGCAGTGTTGAAATTTTATCAGGACTGCAATATGAATCATGTTGTTGGGCAATTCAATTCACGGGTCATAGACAAATAGAAACTGATTTAAATCAATCGGATTCTGAATTTGGCCAACAAGACGCAGTATTTAATTCAGGATTTAGACTGGATTTTGTACTTAAAGGGCTGGGTGGAAAAAGTAACTACGATGCTAAAAAGTTATTACAACAAGGCATTTTTGGTTACCGTCGCCCTTATTTTATAAATAATTAAATCAAGAAATTAAAATGAAGTTAAAAACATTATTAGTCAGTACAGTTTTTGGAATAGGCCTAAATTTAGGCCTAAACAGCAATCTAATAGCAAAAGAAGTTGAACTTGATAAAGTCATTGCTATCGTAAATTCAGGTGTTATTTTAGAAAGTGAAGTAAATACCATCATTAACCGTGTAAAGAACAGAGCTAAAACTGAATCTCAAACTTTACCTTCAGATAAAGCGCTGTATAACCAAGCAATCGACCGTTTAATCAATCAATCTTTATTGATGCAAATGGCTGACCGTATGGGTTTGAAAATATCTGATGGCCAATTAGACCAAACGCTAATGAGAATGGCAAAAGAACAAAATGGTACAATTTCGGATTTAAGAAAAACCATCGAAGATTCTGGTGATAACTACCAAGCATACCGCGAAGAAATCCGTACAGAAATGACAACACAACAAGTTTTACGCGGTAATGTGGACCGTAGAATTTATGTTGGTTTACAAGAAATTGATAATCTACTTAAGATTATGGATAAACAACAAGGCAGTAGTGAAGAATATAACTTAGGCCATATCCTAATTGATATTCCTACTGACGCTACAGCTCAAGATATAGAGAACTCAAAAAAACGAGCCGAAAAAGTAATCTCGATGCTTAATAAAGGAGATGAATTTAAACGTATTGCTATCGCATCATCTGGTGGCTCTCGCGCATTAGAAGGTGGGCAAATGGGTTGGATGAATATCAACGAAATGCCAACTCTTTTTGCTGAAGCAGTTAAAGGCAAAAAGACAAACCAAATAATAGGTCCATTAAGATCAGGTGCTGGATTTCATATCGTAAAAATTCAAGAAATCAGAGGCCTTCAAGTTGTTGAAGCACTTGAAGTTCGCTCACGCCATATTTTAATCAAACCTTCAATAATTGTAAGTGAAGAAAAAGCGAGATCTATGCTTGCTGGTTTTGTTAAAGACTTAAAAGCAGGTACAGCTGACTTTGCCGAGCTTGCCAAAGAACACTCCGAAGATGGGGGTTCAGCACTTAAAGGTGGCGAATATGATTGGACAGATCCAACAACTTACGTTCCTGCATTTAGAGATAATTTGTTAGCACTTAAAAAAGATGAATTAAGTGACCCATTTAGATCGCAATTTGGTTGGCATATAGTGCAATTACTTGAAAAACGTGTTGCAGATAAAACTGAATTAGCAAAAAGAAACCGTGCTCACAAGATGCTTTACAATAAAAAATACAAAGAAGAAAGCTTTGCTTGGCAACGTGAAATCAGAGAACAAGCATATGTTGAATTAATTGTGGAAGCAAATTAATGACTATTAGAATTGCAATTACGCCTGGTGAGCCTGCTGGAATTGGCCCTGACTTGCTAATCAAGCTAATTCAGCATGATTGGCCTGCTCAGCTAGTTGCGATTGCAGATAAAGACTTACTAAAACAAAGAGCAGAGCAATTAGGCCTGCCATTAAAACTTGTTGAGTTTAATACGACTGAACCTGCTAAGCCAAACAAAGCATCAGAGCTTTATTTTACACATATAGATATGGCTGAGCCTGTAATTCCGGGTGAATTAAATGAAGCCAATGGCGAGTATGTTTTACATACTTTACGCCATGCTTCAGAGCAAAATACAAATGGTACGTTTGCAGCTGTTGTCACAGGCCCGGTTCATAAAGGCATTATCAATAAAGCTGGTATATCATTTAGTGGTCATACAGAATACTTTGCGCAACAAACCAATACTTCAGATGTTGTTATGATGTTAGCAACTGAAGGATTAAGAGTTGCTTTAGTGACCACTCACATTCCATTGGCTTACGTATCAAAAGCCGTAACTGAAGAACGATTGATCAAAGTTACAGAGATATTACATCACGATTTACAAGATAAATTTGGCATAAAACATCCTAGAATTTTAGTGTGTGGTTTAAATCCACACGCGGGAGAAGATGGTCACTTAGGCACAGAAGAGATTGAAACGATTATTCCTACAATCCAAAAGTTAAATGATCTCGGTATGAATTTAACGGGTCCATTACCAGCCGACACCCTATTTCAAGATAAATACTTAAATCAAACTGATGCTGTGCTTGCTATGTATCACGATCAAGGTTTACCTGTGCTAAAATACAAGGGATTTGGTAACTCGGTAAATATTACCTTAGGTTTACCTTTTATCCGCACCTCAGTTGATCATGGTACAGCATTAGATTTAGCTGGTACTGGGCAAGCTGATGTCGGAAGTTTTGAATTAGCTATTCGTGAAGCCATTCACTTAGCAACAAAAGATAAAGTAATTATTAATGACTGATAAAGTACATTTAGGCCACAGAGCAAAAAAACGATTTGGACAAAATTTTTTATATGATGAAGGTATCATAGATAAAATAGTAACTGCGATTGATCCAAAACCAGAAGATACTTTAGTAGAAATAGGTCCTGGTTTAGGCGCTATTACCGAACCTGTTACTGCGCTTGCTGGTCACTTAACTGTTGTTGAACTTGATAAAGATCTTGTTAAGCGTTTAACATATCATCCAACTCTTGGTGATAAACTAACAATACATCAAGGTGATGCACTTACTTTTGATTTTTCTCACCTAGTGAAAAAAGATAAAAAATTCAAAGTTTTTGGTAATTTACCTTACAATATTTCAACGCCTTTATTGTTTCATTTATTTGATTATGCACAAAATATTGAACATATGCACTTCATGTTACAAAAGGAAGTGGTTAAACGTATGTCTGCACAACCCAACTGTAAAGCATATGGCCGTTTAAGCGTTATGACCCAATATTACTGTCATGCAATGCCTGTGATCGAAGTCGGACCAGAATGCTTTAAACCTGCACCAAAAGTTGACTCAGCTGTTGTAAGATTAATCCCTAAAAATCCTGAACAGTTAACAGCTAAAAGTACTAAAATGTTGAATACAGTGTGTTTAGAAGCATTCAATCAACGCCGTAAAACAATACGTAATAGTCTTTCTAATTTGTTAACACCAGATCAAATTGAAGCGCTAGGTTTAAATTTAAAGATGCGAGCAGAAAACATCTCTTTAAATCAATTTATTGATATTGCCAACTGGCTTTTTGATAACAAAGCTAACTCAGATAATGGTGACTCAACATCAAATGACAATTAAAAGTAGCTTAGGCTCTCCTATAAAAGTTTCTGTAGAAACCTTTTACATTGAAGCGCAATCTGAACCAGAAAAAGAAAAGTTCCTATTTGCTTATACTATTACAGTTAAAAATCATAGCCTATGTAGTGCTAAACTATTGAGCCGATTTTGGTTAATAACAGATGCCAATGGCAAAGAAGTTGAAGTTGAAGGTAAAGGTGTGGTTGGTGAGCAACCAAACATTTCTCCAGGTGAAAGCTATACTTATACTAGCGGTGCACAATTAGATACTCCTGTAGGCACAATGCAAGGTTATTATAAAATGCGTAATGAATTTGGTACCGAATTTGAAGCTCCTATTGATGTATTTAGATTATCAACTCCTAATATTCTGCATTAAAAATAAGCAGTCTCAATAAATAATCTAAGATAACTTAGGTTATTTAAATATCTATACCCGTGCTACTTGGAAATGCAGGTTTCAGAGCTTGGGTAGGATACGAGTACAAGGCATGATTTGTAATTCAGGGTTATTCCCTGATTATGAATCATAACGACGTAATCGTTTTCTACCCAAACTCCCGTAAGGCAAGAGGATAAGCGGCCAACTGCGTTGTTATAAGATATTTGTTGAGAATGACTTAACGACACATCTTATGCCTAATTGTGCCTAACATTTGGCACGCTTCTCGACTTGCTGAAATCGCGCATTCCCAAGTAGCATGGGTATATTAAGAATTAAATTAAAGGTTAACTATATGGCTGATTATGCAATTGGGGATCTTCAAGGTTGTTTCATTGAATTTAAATTATTACTAGAGAAGGTAAACTTTAACCCCAGTAAAGATACTTTATATTTAGTTGGCGATATTGTTGCAAGAGGCCCTGACTCCCTTTCTTGTTTAAGATTTTTAAAAAATCTTGGCGAAAGTGTTAAAATAACATTGGGAAATCATGATTTACATTTATTAGCGACACAATTCCTTAATAAATCCCCCCAAAAAAAAGATAGATTAGACTCTTTATTTTCAGCTGCTGATTTTCCTGATCTTATTTCATTCCTTCGAGAACAACCTTTAGCAATCTGGTTAGAATCCTATCAAACTTTAATTTGCCATGCAGGTCTTTCACCTCATTGGGATATTCAAACAGCACTAACACAAGCGGACTTAGCAACGCAAAAATATCAAAGTGATAATGCCTTATATTACTTTAAAAATATGTATGGCGAAGGCCCGTTTAATTGGTCAGATAAATTAACTGAGCTTGAATCATTTAAATATACAGTCAATGCTTTTACCCGAATGCGATTTTTAACAGCGGATAATAAAATAGAATTTAACCATAAAGGCACTCCTCAAGACTCTCCTGAATTGCTACCTTGGTTTCAACATGATTCAATCAAAGCAATGAAAAATACCAAAATCATATTTGGCCATTGGGCTTCTCTTTTAGGGAAAACAAATAATCCAAGCATAATTGCACTTGATACTGGATGTGTTTGGGGTAAAGAACTAACCTTAATAGATCTTAAAACAGGTACATTTACAACGCAAAAGGCAATTTCAGCCTAATTTCATCAAAAAAAGTAATGTTTAGTGTAATTTACTGTTTATTTTTTAAAGATCTGTTAAATTTATGACTAGTAACGCTCAACTTATTGGCTTTGTAACCGATACCTTGAGTAGAGTCTTTTACCCTATCAATAGGAATTTATATGAACCTAACTGTTAGTCAGCGGATCTGGGGCGGATTCGTCTTTATTACTTTTTTACTTCTCTTAATTGGAGGTAACTCGTTAGGAAAGATTTCAAATATAAATAAATCAACACAACTTGTTAATCAACTGTCTTTACCTGCGTTAAGCATTAGCTCTGAACTTCAAGTTGAATTTGTCATGATGGGGAAGATTAGCTTACAAATATATCATGCCAAAGAAGAAGCTGAGCTTGATAAGCTAAAAACTAAATTTCAAAAGATAGAAGATAAGTTTGATGCTTCTTATAAAAAATTAATCAAAAGCGTCAGTAATCACCAAGCGCTTTCGAGAGAAAGTACTTTAATTAAAAATACTTTTTCGAACTTTTCGAAAGATGTAAATAAACTGTATCTTAAAAAGAAATCAGTTATTAACCTTAAAAGAACATTGCAAAGTCAATTAGAAGAGATTGAAATTAACTCTGATGATGCCAGTACTGTTGTATTGGATATTATTGATGAGGTTAATCTAGAATCTAATGCTCCGCGTGCTTTTCAAGCTGCAAGCAATATGGAGAATAGTTTTTTATCTATCGTTAGTAATAGCACAGATCTTATCGCAGTAGATAATGCACAAACTCTTGAGACTTTAAATAATGAGCAGAAATTTAGTATCACAGACTTAGAGAGGGGGCTTGAACTTATTACTGAGGCAATATCCAACAAAGAACCTGATTTACTTGCAGATTTGACTAATTATTTTGAGGTATTAAAAACTAATATAATTGGTAATAATGCTATAGCTTCTAATAAACAAGCTCATTTAGACGCACTTACACAAGCTACAATCGCATTAACTCAAGCTGAGAATAAAACAAAAACTGCAATTGAACAGCTATACAAACTAGTTGAAATCTCAAGTACACTGGCATTTGACTTACAAGCTGAAGTAAATGATAACGTATCGTCCGCTAATTTATGGACATCAACAGGTATGGTTATTGCCGCTATTATTGCTATTTTAGTTGCATACTTAACTGTTCAACGCATAATTCGCCCATTAGCCGAAGTAAATAACATTTTAGAAACGGTTGCTACAGGAGATATGACCAAAAAACTAGACGATTCTGCTCAAGATGAATTTGGTGAATTAGCAACAAACTGTAATACACTCATTGATAATTTAAGAACTTTAATTCAAGGAATCATATCTCGTTCAACACAACTGGCTGCGGCTTCTGAAGAAACTTCAACAATAACCAGTGAATCAAGCCAAGCAATGCAAGCTCAACGTGCTCAGGTTGAACAAGCAGCTACAGCAACAACTGAAATGAGTAGTACATCACAATCAGTAACTCATAGCGCTGAAGAAGCATTAAATGAAATCAAACATGCTGATAATGAGGCTGAGCGTGTAAAAGATATTTCAGCTAAAAATAAAGAAACCATTGAAAAACTCGCCAACGAAGTAGATTCAGCATCTAAAGTAATTAATAAACTACACCAAGACAGCGCTTCAATTGGAAGTATATTAGATGTTATAAGAGGTATTGCTGAGCAAACTAATTTACTTGCATTAAATGCAGCAATAGAAGCAGCAAGAGCTGGTGAGCAAGGTAGAGGCTTTGCTGTTGTAGCAGATGAAGTAAGATCTCTTGCAAGTAAAACGCAAGAATCTACACAAGAAATACAAGCGATGATTGAGTCTTTACAATCAGGTGCACAAGAAGCTGTATCCGTAATGGCTAAAGGTAAAGAACAAGCTGTATCTTGTGTTGAACAAAGCGAACAAGCAACTCAAGCGCTCGGACTAATCACTAAAGCAGTATCTCAAGCACATGATATGAGTGAACAGATATCAACTGCAGCGCAAGAGCAGCATCATGTATCACTTGAGATTAGTGAGCGCTTAGAGTCTATTGTATCAATCACTGAACAAGCTTCATCTGGCGCAGAACAAACTTCAACGGCAAGCCAAGAAGTCGCAAAACTTGCGGAAGAACTTAGATTATCAGTAGATGAGTTTAAGGTTTAAGTACATCTAGAAAGAAAAAGAAAAAGGCTAGATGGAGTTTCATCTGGCCTTTTTTATATGTGTGGCCTAACTTAATATTCGAATCTAGTAATCTAGCTTATACCTCACATTCCGCAGCATTTTTAGGAATAAACTTTCTGATAAATACTACCCATACAGCCAATGATAATATTATTCCTCTCCTTCAGGTTTAAGACTAATTGTTGCTCGCCACTGATCGTTAATACATCAATACCTTGGAAACAGAAGAACACCCTACGAGCGGTTGGATTTTGGCATGGTTTGTATTTAAAGTTCGGGCTCAATACAGATTGAGCCTTTAATTCTCTTCTGATTTTATGATCCAGTGCTGCATAAACCATTAAACAGCACGTCATTACCATTAATTAGTGCTTCGATTCTTTCGGGCTTTTTCAAGTAAAGTGACGAGGTTAAAAGTCTGGACTTTTTAAAAACCTAAAACCTTTTTCTACGCTTTACTGTGACATGTAAAGGCTAAGCATTTTTTCCACCGTTAACGAGTCATTCAAGTCGTTTGTGGCTAACATGAACATACCTTTTTCCTGCAATCTCTGCCCCCTATTTTTTAACGACCAATATAATAGCCCTGTTATTTGGTATTCATAACTATCTGGTTGCTTATTTAACTTGGGGAGACCACTTTTTTTGAATACGCTTTGAATACGCTATGCTTGATTATTCCACTGTCAGTTATCGCAACATCATGATGGGATTTTAACCCTATTTTTAATGCATTATCAGCATCTACTACACAAGCGAACCGTTGTCGACTCAGTTTTTTGAATGATTTGAGGCTGAGTTTGATTCTTTTTCCATACGTTTATCTAGCGTATGTTGTCCCCGTCTTTCGCTTGAACACTGCACACTAATAACCAACGTTGCTTTACTTCACCATAATTAGACTCAAGCCATGCACCGCTGTAGCCATTATCAAGCGTTTTAAAATCTCAGGTGTGCTGTTGGGCTATTGCTTCATTTACTTGCTTTAACTTCTGCGGAGCACGAGAAATAAAAAACTATTTCTGTTCATCAAGAGATTGAATTGTTTCTGCGGTATAAAGAGCTGTATCGGCAATAAAGCATTGGCACTTTTGAGCCGCTTTTAAGCTGCTAATATGGTGTTTAATAATATTTTTAAAACCATCATTGTCATTAATATTACCACTGACTGCTTGCATGTACACCGCAATATCTGCTTTTTTTTTCTGTGATCAAATTTAGTACAGCTTAATTTAACTCTGGGCGATGATCACGGCTATAACCTCTAACAAGTTTGATCGCTTTACTGTCATCATCATGCTCATAATTACCATCAACATGAATGCTGGTTGAATCTAAATTAATTCCTTCACAAGGAAGATCTAAGTGCTTCACAACGCTAGCTGATAATGTTTGGTAAATATCTGAAACACCTGTTTCATAGAGTTTATCAAGACAACGACCCAGAGCGTCATCATTAATATACTCAGCCTTGATCCCTTTTCCAATAAGGCGTTCAACAGGACGCTCTTTGAAGTATTGTGGGTACATGTGTAAGGTGCGGCCAACAAAACCTAATCCATTTAAAATCATCGCTTCAACAAGTTGACCGTAAGAAATAAGCTTATCATCACTTTGCTCAGGGAGTGCTTGATCAATTAATTTGGCAATACCAAGCTCTTTGTTCATGCCAGAAATCAAATCTAAATGATCAAGGCCTTTTGTTGAATACGACGCCATTATTTTTATCTCACCCAAAGATAAGTAATAGAGCAAACATGGAGAACTACGCCAAGATTTTTTAATTAAATTTTTAGGGGCAGAAAGACAGTTATACCATTTCCGTTAATAAAGTGGTCATTCAGCGGGAGTTCAAAACGTTTTAGGCAAGACATTGGTTACAGACAATAGATAATTCCCTTATCAAAACCAATAACACAGCATGAAGCGCTTTGAAACCCGCCTAAAAGGAGCTTTTGATAATTTACACTTCGTTATTATGTCGGCTATAAAGGAAGTCCATTAATTCACTGACATGGCTAGAATTGTAAAACCCCATAAGCTCTGAGTGGTCACTTAATTATGGAAATTGATATTATTAACACATACAAAAAAAGCGCCATATGCGCTTTATTTTTATTTTTATTTTTATTTTTATAAATATTTAGAGACCTGCCCTTTCCTTTATAGCCGCAACGATAGGCGATGCTGAGTGGCCATTAGAGCCTGCCCAATCAATATCTCCATTTGATGCTAATACGCTTTTAGGGAGCTTTTTAACGATGAATTTTCCCGTTTTCTCTGAATTATTTACCATGGCATGTCGTAGCAGATTATTTCCACCACAACTTATGCCAGAAAATACATTACGAAGTTTGATGCGAGTTTCTTTCATTTTTTTACGAAGGCGGTTTTTATCATCTGCAGCAACATAATCACATAAGCTTGCTGCTAACTGATCATTTGCTTGAGCTGATACCGGAAATAAAATAGAACTGGCACAAATTACAGTCAGTGTAAAAACACTCTTCATTTTCATATCTAATCTCCAAATATTAAAATATTAACTTAAATGCCTGCTCTAGCCTTAATACCAGCAACTATCGGTGAGTCTGAGTGACCATTTTCTGCAGCCCAATCAACATCACCACCCGCAGCAAGATCTGATTTTGGTAATTTTTTAACAATAAACTTCCCAGTACCATCAGCATTATTTTTCATAGCATGTCTTAGTAAGTTATTACCAGAACACGTAACACCTGAAAAAATATTTCTTAATTTAACTCTAGACTCTTTTAATTTTTTACGTAGTCGTTTTTTATCATCAGCAGCAACATAATCACATAAACTAGCCGCAAGCTGCTCATTTGCTGAAGCTGGGATAGTCACTAAAAAAGAGCTCGAAATTAAAGTGCTTGCTATGAGTGTTGTCTTGAAATTCATTAACATACCTTATTTAATACTTTTTAACTACTTCATTATGACAAATTCTATCAGTAAGTTAAAAAATGTGCAATAAAGTAACACTTAGCTACTGTATGTTATAAAAGTATAGTTATAAGGATTCAAACTGTCACTTTTATGTTCTTCGCTCAGCTCTTTTACCCATATTCTGTTTGCCTCATAATCTGGAAACTGTGTATCACCTTCCACTTCTAAATCAATGTGAGTTAGGTATAAGCGATTACATAATGGCAAGAAAATATCATAAATATTTCCACCGCCTATAATCATAACTTCAGGAGTATTTCCAGCAATTTCAATGGCTAGCTCAGGTGTAGAAACAACCTCTATGCCTTGTGCTTCATACGATACGTCCCTGCTTATTATAATATTCTTTCTACCAGGCAAAGGGCGACCGATAGATTCGAATGTTTTACGTCCCATAATAACAGGCTTACCTAAAGTAACAGCTTTAAAATGTTTTAAATCTGCAGGTAAGTGCCAAGGCATTTGGTTATTTTTTCCTATAATACGATTATTTGCCATCGCTGCAATCATTGAAATATTCATAATCAAACCTAATACTTTAGTGTTATTTATTACAATGCAAAAAAACACAATCAATTTATATTATTCGCAACATGTGTTAAATTAAGTGTCTCAATATATTAAAAAAGGCGCAAATGCGCCTTTTTAAATAATTAATGAATATTATCTTTGGTAAATAACTTCTACATCGTAGTCGTCTTCATCCCAATCTTCATCATCAAATGAGCCACTTTCATCAATGACTGCGCCTTCATGGTAAGTATCCCACTTAAACTCAACCTCTTCTTTGGTCTCTTCAAACTTATCTACAGGCATTGAGTCTAGCAAGTCCATTATATCAAAACATAATGGATCTGTATTCAGTTTGTTAATCGCTGAGATTTGATAAGTATTATCTGTTTGACCTAAAGCTTCAGCAATATCATCACACGTTTTTTTTGCTTCATCTTCTGGCATCAAATCAATTTTATTAAAAATAAGTAAACGTGGACGCTTTGCTAATTTAGGACTGTACTTCTCAAGTTCACCAACAATCGCTTTTGCATTATCAATTGGATTTGAGCCATCTACAGGCATAATATCAATGATATGCAATAGAACACGGCAGCGTTCAAGATGCTTTAAGAATTGAATACCTAAACCTGCACCATCTGCAGCGCCTGCAATTAAACCTGGTATATCCGCAATAACAAAAGACTTATTCATTGCAGGACGAACAACACCTAGGTTTGGCACTAACGTGGTAAATGGGTAATCAGCAACCTTAGGCTTTGCAGCTGATACACTGCGTATAAAAGTTGATTTACCGGCATTTGGTAGACCTAATAAGCCAACATCAGCTAGTAACATAAGTTCTAATTTAAGCTGACGTACTTCACCTGGCGTACCTAATGTTTTTTGACGAGGTGCTCGATTTGTACTTGTTTTAAAACGTGCATTACCTAAACCATGATAACCACCTTTAGCAACAAGTAGCTGATTTCCATGCTCAGTTAAATCTCCAAGCATTTCATCTGTATCAATATCACGAGCACGTGTACCGACAGGTACCTTGAGACATAAATCTTCGCCTTTTTTACCAGTACAATTTGCACCTCGGCCATTAACACCTCTTTGAGCTCTGTGAAAACGCTCAAATTGATAATCAACCAAAGTATTTAAATTCTCATCAGCTTCGAGGTAAATATTGCCACCATCTCCGCCATCTCCGCCGTCAGGACCACCAAAAGGAACGTACTTTTCACGACGAAAAGACATAGCACCACTACCACCATCACCAGCTTCAACACGGATTTCAGTTTCATCAACAAATTTCATAACAACCCTTAGATTTGTATCTTGCTTGCGCCCACTTCTCAAGTATCACTGAATTATAGCTTAAGTTCATAACGATGAAGTGAATTTGCTGCAAGCCTATCTATTCTTGAATATATACCTAAATATTCTAGATGCTTTTAAATTATTAAGGTATATATTCATTAAAACAAAAAACCCCGCCTGAGCGAGGTTTTTCAGCATTCATTTGAATGATATTACTCAGAAACGATGCTTACGTACTTACGGTTAAGTGAACCTTTTTGCTCAAACTTAACTTTTCCGTCAGCTTTAGCAAAGATAGTGTGATCTTTACCTAAACCTACGTTTGTACCAGCGTGGAATTTAGTTCCACGTTGACGAACAATGATGCTACCAGCAAGAACTGATTCACCGCCGTAACGTTTAACACCTAAACGTTTACTTTCTGAATCGCGACCGTTACGAGTACTACCAGCTGCTTTCTTATGTGCCATTTTTCTGTACTCCTAATTAAGCGTTAATGCTTGTAATTTTAACTTCAGTGAACCACTGACGGTGACCCATTTGCTTACGAGAATGCTTACGACGGTTAAATTTAACAATCTTAATTTTCTCGCCACGACCGTGTGATACGATCTCAGCTGAAACCTTTCCACCAGAAACAAAAGGTGCGCCGATTTCAATTTTTTCGCCATTTGCAACTAAAAGAACTTTATCAAATTCAACAGATGCACCTGTTTCTACATCTAATTTTTCAAGACGGATCGTTTGACCTTCAGTCACACGATGCTGTTTACCACCACTTTGGAAAACCGCGTACATAATTAACTCCGTTGTGCGCCCTCAAATCGGCGCAACTAATATATTTTTCAATGGTCGCGTATTCTAAGGTAAACTCATATGACAATCAAGCCAAAGTTCAATAAAAACACAAATATAAATAAAGTCATATTTTTAGAAAAATTAAACTATTAAGAGTGACCATTTATTATGTATAATTGCGAGCAAAATAACCATCACATTAGAAGTGAGTTTTAAGCTCAATGGATATAAAAACTATCCAGGCGTTAACTGACAAAGACATGCATAGTGTTAATGAACTGATTTACACGCAAATGCAATCTGATATCGCCTTAGTTAACCAATTAGGTCTATATATAGTTAATAGTGGTGGTAAAAGAATTCGCCCTATGTTGAGTATTATAGCAGCAAAAGCATTTGGCTATGAAGGTGATAAACATATCACCTTAGCAACAATAATAGAATTTATTCATACAGCTACTTTACTACACGATGATGTTGTTGATGAGTCAAACTTAAGGCGTGGTAACCCAACAGCCAATGCTGAATTTGGCAATGCCGCAAGCGTTTTGGTTGGTGACTTTATCTATACACGTTCATTTCAGTTGATGATCAACTTAGAAAAAATGTCTGTAATGAAGATTTTATCTGATGCGACAAATGTTATCGCTGAGGGTGAAGTACTTCAGCTAATGAATTGTAATGATCCAGATACAACTGAAGAAAGTTACATGCAAGTTATTTATAGTAAAACAGCAAAACTGTTTGAAGCTGCAACACAGCTTTCAGCTATTATAACTGAGCAGGATAAAGAGATTGTTGAAGCAATGAGGCTTTACGGTATGCATTTAGGTACTGCATTCCAGCTTATTGATGATGTACTTGACTACAATGCAGATCAAGAAGCGTTAGGTAAAAGCATCGGTGATGATCTTGCCGAGGGAAAACCGACTTTGCCACTTATTTATGCTATGCGTAAAGGCACTCCAAAACAAGTGCTTCAAATTAGGCAAGCCATCGAAAAATCTGATGGTATGAATTATATAGAAGATATTCTAGCGACTTTAACACAAACCAAAGCGTTGGAATTCACCACATTAAAAGCTGAAGAAGAAGCGCAAAAAGCAATTGACTGCTTATATGTTATTCCTGATAGTAAATATAAACTCGCTTTAGAATGCCTTGCGCGATTAGCTGTTGCACGCGATTCATAAATAAGCCTGTTGCACATATTTATTTTATACCATTTCAGTTAATTAAGTTGTCAATCAGCGGGTGTTCAAAGCGCTTTAGGCAAGGCATTGGTTACAGACAATGGTTATTCCCTTATCAAAACCAATCACGCAGCATAAATCGCTTTGTAACCCACCTACAAGGGATTTTTGAGAATTTACTCAGCGTTGTTATGTCAGTTCTAAAGGGAATAACCATGAATTCACTGACATGCCTAAAATTGTAAAACCTCATAAGCTCTGAGTGGTCACTTAATTATCGGAATTAGTATTATTAAGGTCACTGCGTGGCATCAATAAAAAAAGGGGGATATAAAATCACCCTTTTTTATTGATGCCACATAGTGACTCAAAATAAAATTGCGAAGCAATTCTATTAAGCCATAAAGTCAACACCTTCTTGGATGTCTGACTTTAATGTCGCTAGCATGTCATTTTTTGCTTGTTCTTCAAACGCGCTTAATGCACCGTAAGAAAGAATCTCTTCAATACCATTTTTACCTAAACGTACAGGGTGTGCGAAGAATGGTGCATCACCATTCTCAACTGCAACATACGCATAATCAACAACTTTTTCACCTTGTAGGCCTTTAACTAAAGACATACAAAAACGTGCTGCAGCTGCGCCCATAGAAAGTGTCGCTGAGCCGCCACCCGCTTTAGCGTTAACAACTTCAGTACCCGCATTCTGAATACGAGGAGTAAGTGTAGCAACTTCTTTATCAGTGAAAGTAGTACCTTCAACTTGTGAAAGAAGTGGTAAAATAGTCGTACCAGAGTGACCACCAATTACAGGAACTTTAACGTCAGCTACATTTAAACCTTTAAGTTCTGCAATAAATGCTTCTGAGCGAATTACATCTAGTGTAGTGATACCAAATACACGTTTAGCATCATAAGTCCCCGCTTTTTTGAATACTTCAGCAACTATTGGTACAGTTCCATTTACTGGGTTAGTTATAATACCCACTAACGCTTTAGGACAGTTAGCAACGATACCTTCAGCTAATGTTTTGATAATACCAGCATTAACATTAAAAAGGTCAGCACGGTCCATACCTGGCTTACGAGGCATACCTGCTGGGATTAATACAATATCAGCACCAGTTAATGCATCACCTAAGTTATCTGCACCAAAGCCAGCTACTTTAACGTCAGTTGGAATATGAGATAAATCAACAGCAACACCAGGAACAACTGGAGCAACATCATAAAGAGATAATTCTGAACCCACAGGTAACTGAGTTTTTAACAATAAAGATAGAGCTTGACCGATACCACCAGCGGCACCTAAAACGGCAACTTTCATTTGTATTCTCCGAAGATTAAAGAAGGGTAATCAATTTCGCTCATAAAGATAAAGAAAATATCGCCTAAAGACAAATGAAACCCGCAATTATTAAGTAAAGTTTCGACTATCTTTGTAAATAATTTAAATTTCATGCCTTTTCGAGCATTACAGGTGAAAATATCGGCTTTCATATAGGCTTGATGCTAAAATTTGTGTAAACTCCACAAAACTCGTTCAAAAAAAGTGACGTGATGCAAATTCAAGATAAACAAGAAGCTTTGGTTAAAGCCTTTAAAGCGTTATTAAAAGAAGAAAATTTTGGTTCTCAGGGTGAAATAGTTGATGCTTTAAAAGAACAGGGCTTTACAAATATCAGCCAAAGTAAAGTATCGCGTATGCTCAGTAAATTTGGTGCTGTAAGAACACGTAACGCCAAACAAGAAATGGTATATTGTTTACCAGCAGAAATGGGTGTTCCTACAGCAAAAAGTCCATTACGCCAACTTGTAGTTGATATCATGCATAATGAAATGATGATCATCATACGTACAAGTCCAGGTGCAGCACAATTAATCGCGCGACTTCTAGACTCATTAGGTAAAGCAGATGGCGTACTAGGCACAATAGCAGGCGATGATACTATTTTTATTGCACCAGCAAAAATATCTACAATAGATGTCACTTTGGAAAAAATCAAAAACTTATTTGAAAGTGTATAGTCTGCCTCGTATTTCTATTATGGTCACTTCATAACTGAAAATAATAAGTTAATTTAGAGCTCAAAAATACAGTTTCCTGCGTTCTACGAATATGTTATACCAATCCAATTAAGTGAGTGATAAAATAGAAACGGTATTATAAAGTGTTTAAAAAATCTATCGATGGGGCAAAAAATGCTGAGCCCATATCTGCCTGAGTAAAGTCAAGCCATGCATCATAGCTTTGCGAATCTCCTAAACGTGCTTTAGTTAATACCTCAAAAGCATCGCCATCATTAGAACAGGTAACTAATAACATACCTTGCTCATACATATCACCATAAGGCATGCCTTGATGAAGTAAAATAGGTTGCCCACTTTGATTCTTTAGTTCAATCTTATTAGCATGGCTTGAAGCGCTGACTGGCATAATCAATTCATTTTCTAAACGCGTACGCCCTATAATTTGCTCTTGTTCTGTAACAGATAGTTTTTTCCATTCAACTAAGTTATGACGATAGCGTTGCACATGAATATAACTACCTTGCACAAACTGGCTATCGCTTGATACTAAAGCTGCATTCATTTTAGCTCGCCCTCTTGGCGTATCAGAGGCATATTTAAAACCATTAAAATCACGACCATCTAAAAATCGAAAACACTTAACCTGCTCTACCAACTCTATATCAGAAGAAAATAAAGTAAGAATATTTGATGCAAACAAATGAATTACATCAAGTCTATCTGATCTTATTTGAATTAATAAATCAACCGGCTGACTTGGCATAGCATATTCATCATGGGTAATATGTGGAAAGCTTTTTAGTCCACTTGGGATTGAAGATGGACATAAATGCGGCCAATATTGGGCGCCAATAGCAACTATGCTTGAAAGCATCGCTTCTGAAAATTGCTCACTATACTCATCTTGTAGCGTAGTTACTTTACCAAGCTTATTTTTAATTACATCATCATGACCATCTAATACATTCAAAAAAAGATATAAGCCATGTAGGTTTGCTTCAGCGCAAACACCTGATTGAGCTTGGGGCATTAAAGTTCCTAAATATTAGTAGATCATCGACTAGTTTATAAAAAAGTTTACTGGATGTGGCAAAATATTCAAGTCAACTTGCTCGCCATGATTAAACTGACCATCATCTGCTGATACTATTTCAATCTCTTGATCCGATATACCAATACGATAAATATATCGCGTCCCCATAAAACGCTTACTCAAAATAGTCACACTATTTTCTGCCCCAGTAGTACCTTTAGGTTTCAAACTAATATGCTGTGGCCTGATATACAAAGTACCATTTTGCTTATCATCATCAATTTCTTGTGTTGAGGTAACATTACCCAAAGATGTTTTAAACCCCGAATCACCGAGATATTGTGCATCGATATATATTCCTTGACCAAGAAATTCAGCAACCATTTTTGCTTTAGGTTGATAAAACAGCTCTTTTGCAGTGCCCTGCTGAATGATTTTGCCTTCATACATGATCGCAAGTTTATCAGAAAATGCAAAAGCCTCATCCTTAGAATGCGTTACAAAAATAGCCGATACTTGCTGATCTTTTATGATCCGTCGAATATCTTCAATTAATTGAAATCTTACTTGATGATCTATATTAGAAAAAGGTTCATCAAGTAATAGTATACTTGGTTTATATGCAAGCGCTCTGGCTATCGCCACTCTTTGTTGTTGACCACCAGATAATTGATGTGGGTAACGCTCATTCAAACCTTCAAGCTTAACTAAGTTTAGCATTTCAGTAATACGCTCAGATATAACTTGTTTCTTTTTATCAAGTAAACCATAAGCAATATTTTGAGCGACCGTTAAATGAGGAAACAAGGCATAATCTTGAAACATCATGCCTATATTTCGCTTTTCAGGTGCTACAAAAATATGTTTATTATTAAATATTTTATTTGATATGCTGATCAAACCCGATGAAGGTTCAATCAAACCCGCTACCGCTTTTAATGTTGTGGTTTTACCACAACCACTTGCACCTAATAAACAAACAATTTCATTTTTTTCAATCGTTAACGATAGATTATCAATTATTTTATTACCTTGATAATCAAAGTTTAATTTTTCAATCAGCAGATCACTCATTAGTAAGTTCTTCTTCAAATTTAGCACTTTCCATAGAGCTGGTAATAAAATACAAAGGTAGTAGACCTACCAAAACGATAAATAATGCAGATATTGAAGCTAACTCCAATTGTTCATCACTGACATATTGAAAAACATGTGTCGCTAATGTTTCAAAATCGAAAGGTCGTAACAGCAGTGCCGCAGGGAGCTCTTTCATACATTCAATAAAAATAAGCAAAGCAGCAGTTAACATACCACGGCGAAGCAATGGAAAGTGAATTTTTAACAATGTTTGCTCTGGCGTTTTACCCATAGAGCGACTTGCCATATCTAAGGAAGGTGAAATACGGGTAAAACTCGCTTCAATTGTCCCCTGAGATATTGCATAAAAACGCACAACATAGGCTAAAGTAATCGCAACTAAGGTACCACTAAATATTAAACCAGGCTCTTCCATAAACAAGCCTACAAACTGATTAACCGCACCATCTAATAAGCTTAAAGGTAATAACACAGCGATAGCTAATACTGTACCAGGTAAAGCATACCCCATGCTTGCCATTCTTCCAGGAATTAAATCAATTGATTTTGTTGAAAGGCGCTGATTAAAAACAACGAATAAACTCAGAGCAACACAAATAAAACTGACAATTGCTGCAAGTTTTAAACTTTGCCAAGCATATATAAAAAACTCACTATTCCATGCTTGATCAAAATAGCTAACGGCGTAGCTCACTAATATAGAAACAGGAATAAAAAAAGCAAAAAGAAGAACCAGACAACAAAATAACGTCGATAAAAGACCATTGTATTTAGATAACTTGTAAAGCATGGCGTCATTATTAACCCCCCCCCTTTCATGTACAACTCTATTACGTCTGCTAAAGTGCTCTATACTTAAAAACATAAAAACAAATAACAACATAATGCCTGAAATTTTAGCAGCCGCTGTTAAAGAGTAATAACCTAGCCAAGTATCGTATACTGCCGTTGTTAGAGTGCTCACAGCAAAATAATTTACAGTTGCAAAGTCGGCCATCGCCTCCATCGCAATTAAAGCCAACGCAGCAACGATAGAGCCCCTAGCTAACGGTAAAGACACTTTGAAAAAGCTTTGCCTTGCGCTATACCCCATTAATTGGCTTGCTTGTACTAATTTAAATGATTGTTCTCGCAGCGCTGTTTTAAAAATCAAATACAAATACGGATACAATACCAATGCAATCATCACGATAGCACCTGGCAATGTCCTTATATCAAAAAACCAATAATCACTAGGGTTTTGCCAGTTAAAAGTATTCCTTAACCAGATTTGTACCGGTCCTGCATAATCTAATAAATCAGTATAAACATACGCTATGATATAAGTCGGCATGGCAAGTGGTAACATTAATGCCCATTCAAATTGTTTTTTACCGGGAAAATCACAATAAGCAATTAACCAGCCCAGAGGTAAAGCAATCAAGGAGCTTAAAGCTAAAACACCAAAAATCAGAACAAATGTATTGTAGGTGTAGTCCCATAATACTGTATTCCACAAATGATCAAATACATCAGGATCGGGAATAAGAGATTCAAAAACGAGGAATATAAGTGGCAGAGTTAAAATAATTCCAGCAGACCAAGCAACAAACTGCCATCGAGTAATTGATAAATGCATTGATACCTTTAAAAATCAGAAGTTTGAGATAGTATTATACCTACAAACTTCCAAATGATATTAGTTATAAATCAAATTTCACTTCATCAATCAATTTTAGTGCTAAAGTGCGGTTTTCACTTATTTTATGAAGTGAAATTGCATCTTCAGAAAACTTGCCCCAAGAAGCGACCATATCAGATAAAGCAACACCTGATTTAACAGGATATTCCATATTTAGCGAAGCATACATTTTTTGTGCACTTTCACCACTCATAAATTCAATTAATTTCAAAGAATTGGCTTTATGTTTTGTATATTTACTTAACACAACACCAGAAACATTAATATGAGATCCACGATTCGTTTGATTCGGAAAATTAATGAATACAGATTCTGCCCATACTTTTTGTTTCGAATCTTGCATCATCTTACCAAAGTAATAACTATTACCTAAAGCAATATCACATAACCCCTCTTTAATCGCTTTTACTTGTGCACGGTCATTACCTTGAGGCTTACGTGCTAAATTCGCTTTCACACCTTCAAGCCAAGTTTTTGTCTCTTGCTCACCATGATGCGCAATCATAGATGCAACTAAACCTAAGTTATAAGGATGTTTTCCTGAGCGTGTACATAACGTGCCTTTATATTTTGGGTCTGCTAACTCTTCATATGTTAGCTCAGGTAAAGCGCCCATACGTTCTTTAGAAGAATACACGTTACGTACACGTTTAGTTAAGGCAATCCAATTTCCGTCAGGATCTTTAAATTGAGCTGGGATATTTTTATTTACAATTTCACTTTGAATTGGTTGAGTCAACTGTGCATTTTTTAACTGTAATAATGCACTAAAATTTGAAGTTAAGACTAAATCTGCTGGTGTATGTTTACCTTCACGCTTCATGCGCTCAATAAGGCCTTTTTTGGCAAATACAACTTTAGTTTCTATTCCCGTTTCTTCTGTGAACTTATTTAAAATAGGCTCAATCAAAAATGGTTGGCGAAAAGAATAAATATTGACGACATCTTTGGCACTAGCAAAACCTGACGCTAAAGTTGCTAGTATAAATGGTAATACGGTGATTGTTTTTTTCATTTTAGAACCTATTTTTAGAATACCCGATTGAAGCAGCATTTTTTTAAAATAATACTAATGACAAGCCATAAATAATAACGATTATCAGTTAACTATACAAATATTTTAATTATTTCTATGCACTATCTCATTCAAGACAAACGGCAAACCTAAAATCTAGACTATAAACGGATTAATACTGTGAGATATCTCTTACAAACACGACAGACATTTCATTAATTATGTACCTGAAAACAACAATAAAAAATGTAACCCTATAATTTTAAATATAAAAAACAAATACCACTTCATTTCAAATGTATTATAAATAGTAGTTAGCCTTAATCTTATATCTATAAATCATCAATTCTCTATAATTAACTCATCGCTTGAAGGATAGAAGGACGCTCAAGCAAACAGGATGTTGAAATGTACTTAGGTTAGTACAACACGGAAAAGGAAGAGCAAGATGCTCACAGCTTAATCGCTGCTATCATGGAATGACTTAGAAATGGAATAACAGACAAGAAGTCTGTTTTATGGATATATAGCAAAGATTGCTAACATTGGATGTATTCAGTGACGAACAGGATTATGACAAGGGATTTGTTAGTCATATTAAAATATGCCTAGGGTAAAGTTTTAAAGGAACTAGTATTTCTAGCAAGCAGGATGCTTAAAAAGATTCCAGTCAGCGTGGTATATGCTTTCATATATCACGCATTTTCTTGAACCGATTTTATCTTTTTTTACACTTTAAATATGCTTCTCTAAAATCTTCAAAATGCTGACTCAACTTTTTTGCTGCATCTAATTCATTTGCAAGTTCAAGCACCATAATTGCCACCTCAGCTGTACCTAAGTGATTTTCATGTACTGCGACTCTCAATTTATATTCAGATAATTTATCAGGCGTAATCGATAAAACAGGGAATTGATCTAAATAAGGACTTTTACGGATCATTTTTTTAGCTTCACGCCATGTACCATCTAAAAAAATCAGTAATGGCTTTTTACCTTTTATTCGAGAAATGGTTTCCACCACTCTATATTGTTCAATATTATCGGCTGGGAAGATAATTAGCGGTTGATATTGCTCATCATTAATTAATGCTAAAAAATCTTTATCCGGATCAGTACGATCCCAACGAAATGCAAAATTCTCAGATATCACATCAGCTATCAAACGCCCTGTATTTGAAGGCTTAAAACTTTCATTATGATACATCAGCATACAGACAGCTAAACCACACTGTGCTTCCTGAATACCGTCACAAATACATTCATTGATATCAATTAAACAATGATCACATCGTTTAAGTTTAGCACCACGAGCTCTGAACTCTTTTTTAGATATTGCTAGCTGCTTTGCACGCAACTTTAATACTGAATTCACTGATAACTCTCCTGTTGAGATTTGTATGGTCTAAAACTCTCTACTACTGGAGAATTATTAAGTCAATGCTGTACATTGGGAATAAAGGGAAATGACACCTTCATAAATCAAACGATTAAAAAAGGGTGAAATCATTCACCCTTGTTGCTCAGCGTAACCGAATTTAAAATAAATGTGTTTACAAATTTATTTTTTCTTTTTAACTGCTTTTTTGTTTGGTAAATCTGTGATTGAACCTTCAAAGATTTCAGCAGCGAGACCAATTGATTCATTTAGTGTTGGGTGGGCATGGATCGTAAGTGCTAAATCTTCACCGTCTGCCCCCATTTCAACTGCTAAACCAATTTCACCAAGCATTTCGCCAGCATTAATACCAACCATAGCACCACCAATCACACGACCAGTATCTTTATCAAAGATCATTTTAGTTTGACCTTCAGTACGTGCTGAAGCGATAGCACGACCAGATGCAGCCCAAGGAAATACAGCTGTTTCGATGTTTAAACCTTGCTCTTTTGCTTCTCTTTCAGTTACACCAACCCAAGCGATTTCTGGATCTGTATATGCAATTGAAGGGATACATTTAGGGTCGAAGAAATGCTTCTGACCAGCAATAACTTCTGCTGCTACGTGAGCTTCATGTACCGCTTTGTGTGCAAGCATAGGCTGACCTACGATGTCACCGACAGCAAAAATGTGATTTACGTTAGTACGTAATTGCTTATCAACATTGATAAAGCCACGCTCATCTACTGCAACACCTGCTTTTTCAGCATCAAGCAATTTACCGTTTGGAGTACGACCAACAGCAACTAATACTTTGTCATAACGAACTGGTTCTGCAGGTGCTTTTTTACCTTCAAAAGTAACGTATAAACCATCTTCTTTTGCTTCAACACCAACAACTTTAGTTGAAAGCATTACGTTGAATTTATTCTTAACGTATTTTTGGTAAATCTTAATTACGTCTTTATCAGCTGCTGGGACTAACTGGTCAGCAAATTCTACAACATCAATTTGAGAACCTAGTGCACGATACACAGTACCCATTTCAAGACCAATAATACCGCCACCTAATACAAGCAGTTTCTCTGGAACGTCTTTAAGTTCTAATGCCCCAGTAGAATCAATTACACGATCATCTTCAGGGATAAAAGGTAAATTTACAGGTTGAGAACCTGCAGCTACGATAGCATTATCAAAAGTAATCGTTGAAGTTGTATCGCCATCAACCACTTCTAATGTGTTAGATCCAGTAAATTTACCATAACCGTTAACAACTTTAACTTTACGCATCTTAGCCATACCGTCTAAACCACCAGTTAATTGGCTGACCACAGCGTTTTTCCAAGAGCGGATTTTGTCTAAATCAATTTTAGGCGCGCCAAAAGTAACACCATGAGATTCCATAGCTGCTGCATCATCAATTACTTTAGCAACATGCAATAATGCTTTAGAAGGAATACAACCAACATTAAGACACACACCACCTAAAGTATTGCGAGACTCAACTAAAGTTACGTCTAAACCTAAATCAGCAGCACGGAAAGCTGCAGAATAACCACCAGGTCCACCACCTAGTATAACGACTTGCGTTTTAATTTCGTTACTCATGCTTTTACCTTTATATTTTTGAACGGGACAAAATCAGTTCTGCCCACTTATTTTCCTGTCACCCATCACCGAAAACAGTATCAATAACAGGAATAAGGACATATTGAATAAATTTGTGGTCGGATTGTATCACCCGACATGTAAAAAATCTCATTAATTCTAAGGAGAGTTATCTAAAATAACACGCCTTAGAATAACGCCACGAAGTGGCCTTAATAGAAATGCGTAGCAAATCTATTACATTACTAACTGGCGAATATCGCTCATGTAATTTGCTAATGTCACAGTGAAACGCGCAGCTAATGCGCCGTCGATAACACGATGATCGTATGACATAGATAATGGAACCATCAGTTTTGGCTCAAACTCTTTTCCATTCCACTTAGGTTTCATTTCAGACTTAGATACACCTAAAATTGCAACTTCAGGTGCATTTACTATGGGTGTAAATGAAGTTCCACCAATGCCACCTAAAGATGAAATAGTGAAACAACCACCTTGCATATCTGAAGATGTTAATTTACCGTCACGCGCTTTTTTAGAAATATCCATTAATTCGCGAGATAACTCGATAATGCCTTTGTTATTCACATCTTTAAATACTGGCACAACTAAACCATTTGGCGTATCAACAGCAACACCTATATTTATGTATTTTTTAAGAATTAAGCTTTCACCATCTTCACTCAATGATGAGTTAAATTTTGGAAAATCTTCTAACGCTTTAGCTGCAGCTTTCATTACAAACACAAGCGGAGTGATTTTCACACCAAGTTTGCGTTTTTCAGCCATTACATTTTGTTCTTTACGGAACACTTCAAGGCTAGTGATATCTGCTTCATCAAACTGAGTAACATGCGGGATTTTCACCCAGTTACGGTGTAAGTTAGCACCTGATAGCTTTTGAATACGAGATAGTTTTTGCTCTTCGATTTCACCAAATTTAGAGAAATCGACTTTAGGCCAAGGAATTAAACCTAGCTCACCGCCAGCTGCATTACCTTTAGACGCTGAAACTTGACCTGACTCAACTTGCTTAACTAAGTTTTTAACATAGTTTTGTACATCTTCTTTAACTACACGATCTTTACGGCCAGTGCCTATTACGTTTGCTAGGTTTACACCAAACTCACGTGCTAAACGACGAATAACAGGAGATGCATGTGCATAAGCATCATTTTCAGCAAAATTTTCTTTTGTAGTTGGTGCTTTAACTACTGGTACCTCAGCTAATTTTTCCGCAGGCACTGGAGTAATTGAAGCCACTACAGGTGTACTTGATGTTGTTTCAAATGCCATTACTAAAGAACCCGTAGACACTTTATCGCCAGCAACGACTTTAATTTCTTTAACAACCCCAGCAAATGGTGCTGGTACTTCCATTGAAGCTTTATCACCTTCAACATTTAATATTGATTGGTCTTCTGCAACAACATCGCCAACAGCAACTAAAATTTCAGTTACTTCAACTTCATCTCCACCGATATCCGGTACATTGACATCTTGTACAGCAGATACTGCTGCAATGGGTGCCGCAGTCTCTGATTCTACAGCAACAGGTGCCGCTATTGCTGCGCTCCCTACTTCACTCTTTACTTCGAAAAGCATCACTAAAGAACCAGTAGAAACAGTATCACCTGTTGCTACTTTAATTTCTTTAACAATACCAGAAAATGGTGTAGGTACTTCCATTGAAGCTTTATCACCTTCAACGTTTAAAATTGATTGTTCTTCTGTAACAACATCGCCAACAGCAACTAAAATTTCAGTTACTTCAACTTCATCACCACCAATATCAGGAACATTTACTTCCTGTACTGTTGATGAAGTTGTTATTGGTGTTGTAGCATCTGATTTAGTTGCAACAGGCTCATGCTCTGCAACTTGAGCTACGCCTTCAAAAAACATTACTAAAGAACCTGTCGTCACTGAATCACCTTCAGTCACTTTAATTTCTTTAACAATACCTGCTGTCGCTGCAGGAATTTCCATTGAAGCTTTATCACCTTCAACATTTAAAATAGATTGATCAACTTCAACCTTGTCGCCTACGCTTACAAGAATTTCGGTCACTTCAACTTCATCTGAACCGATGTCTGGTACATTAATTTCAATTGTCATGTTTTTATCTCTTATGCGTATAAAGGATTAAGTTTATTAGTATCGATATCAAATTTAGCAATTGCATCAGTAACAACAACTGCTTCAATTTCACCTCGTTTTACTAATTCAGTTAACGCTGCAACCACAACATAATCTGCATTCACTTCAAAATGACGACGTAAATTATCACGGCTATCTGAACGACCGTAACCATCAGTACCTAATACTTTAAAGTTTTCTGTGGGTACAAATGCGCGTACTTGCTCAGCAAAGTTTTTCATGTAATCAGTTGCTGCAATTGTTGCTTCTGAGCTTAATATCTCAGCAATATAAGCTTGACGCTGTTCAGCTGCAGGGTTAAGCATGTTGAAACGTTCAACATCTTGGCCATCACGTGCTAATTCATTAAATGAAGTAACAGAAAAAATATCAGAACCAATACCGTATTCTTCGCTTAAAATAGTTGCCGCTTTAAGTACCTCAATCATGATAGTACCAGAGCTTAATAACTGAACTTTAGATTTTTCTCCCGCTAGCGTTTTAAGTTTGTAAATACCTTTACGAATACCTTCTTCAGCACCTTCAGGCATAGCAGGTTGATGATAGTTCTCATTCATCACTGTTAAGTAGTAGTAAATATTCTCTTGATTTTCACCATACATACGACGAATACCGTCTTGTACGATTACCGCAACTTCATATCCATAAGTTGGATCATATGAAATACAGTTAGGAACAGTGCTTGCTAAAATATGGCTATGACCATCTTCATGTTGTAAGCCTTCACCATTTAGCGTTGTACGACCGGCAGTTGCACCTAATAGGAAACCACGTGCTTGTTGATCTCCAGCCATCCAAGCCATATCACCAACACGTTGGAAACCAAACATTGAGTAATAAATATAGAATGGGATCATAGGTAAATCATTTGTGCTATAAGATGTCGCAGCTGAAACCCATGAAGACATAGCACCTAGTTCATTAATACCTTCTTGCAATACTTGACCAGAAGTACTTTCTTTATAGTAAGAAACAATCTCTCTATCTTGTGGCGTGTAATTTTGACCATGAGGATTATAAATACCGATTTGACGGAATAAACCTTCCATACCAAAAGTACGTGCTTCATCAGCAATGATAGGAACAATGTTTTGACCGATATTTTTATTTTTCAATAAAATATTTAAAGTACGTACAAATGCCATAGTTGTTGAAATATCACGTTTTTGCTCATCTAATAATACTTTAAACTCTTCAACTTTAGGGATCACTAGATCTTTTGTGAAGTTAGGTAAACGTGCAGGCGTATAACCGTGCAATGCTTCACGACGTGCGTGTAAGTATTTATGCTCAGCAGAACCTTCTTCAAGTGTTAGGTAAGGTAATTCTTTTAGCGCTTCGTCAGATACCAAATCTTGTAAACCTAAACGTGAACGTAAATGCTCAACATGGCTCATATCCATTTTTTTAACTTGGTGAGCAATGTTTTTACCTTCAGCCGCTTCACCCATACCATAGCCTTTAACTGTTTTAGCTAAAATAACAGTTGGACGGCCTTTCGTTTCTTCAGCTATTTTAAATGCAGTGTAAAGTTTAGAAGGTTCATGACCACCACGTTTGAGTGCGAAAATTTCATCGTCTGTCATATCAGCAACAAGTGCAGTAGTTTCGGGATAACGACCAAAGAAATGCTCACGTACATACGCACCATTTTTAGCTTTATATGTTTGGTAATCACCATCAATTGTTTCATTCATTAACTGTAGTAATTTACCTGTTGTATCTTTAGCAAGTAATTTATCCCAACCTGAACCCCAAACAACTTTAATTACATTCCAACCAGCACCTTTAAATAGGCCTTCAAGTTCTTGAATGATTTTACCGTTACCCATAACTGGGCCGTCTAAACGTTGTAAATTACAGTTAACTAAGTAACATAAGTTATCTAGTTTTTCACGAGCAGCAAAAGAGATAGCACCTCGTGATTCTGGCTCATCCATTTCACCATCACCTAAGAAAGCAAAAACACGTTGGTTCTTAGTATCTTTTAAACCACGACCATCTAGGTATTTTAAGAAGCGCGCTTGGTAAATAGATGCGATTGGACCTAGACCCATTGATACCGTTGGAAACTGCCAAAATTCAGGCATTAATTTAGGGTGTGGATATGAAGGCAAACCTTTGCCATCTACTTCTTGACGGAAATTATCAAGTTGCTCAGCACTAATGCGACCTTCAAGGAAAGCTCGAGCATAAATTCCTGGAGAAATATGGCCTTGATAATAAACTAAATCACCACCGTTAATTTCATTAGCTGCTTTAAAAAAATGATTAAAGCATACTTCATAAAATGCAGCTGACGATTGGTACGATGCCATATGACCGCCCAAGTCTAAATCTTTTTTAGATGCACGTAGTACGATCATAATCGCATTCCAGCGAATAATGGAACGAATACGACGTTCTAGATTTACATCCCCAGGATATGCAGCTTCTTGATCTGCAGGAATTGTATTTACATAGTTAGTTGTTATACCTGTAGGCATATCAACACCATCTAAACGTGCTTGCTCTAAAACTTGCTCAAGTAAAAACTGTGCGCGCTCTACACCTTCTTCTTTTATTACAGATTCTAGTGCTTGCAACCATTCCTGAGTTTCAAGTGCGTCAATATCATGGTTCTGGACTTCAGACATAGGATGTTTCCTTAATCTATTTAATATTAAATATTTGTATTCGTACCAATATAAGTATTCTATTGAAATACTAGTTTTGTTGTGTACGTCTTAAACTGCGTTTTATTCTGGAATTCTCTTTACCTGCTTTTAATAACGCTTCTTCAATAAAAGCTAAGTGAGCATTACTTGCCTCTCTCGCTTTTAATGGCAGCCCTTCGATTACAGCATTAAACAGGGTTTTTCTATGTTCAGCTAATTGTGCTTTTACGTTATCTTTCTCAACTAAAATAGTTAAATTTTCTAAAATACTCTGTTCAAGTAGTGATGACATACCACGTATTAAGTGCAATAACACAACATTATGTGACGCTTCAGCTACTGCAAAGTGAAATTCATTAATTGCTTTTGCTTTCGCCTTTAAATCTATCGCTTTGCCAATTTGATTAAAACTCACTTTCACTGCTTCGTAGTCGGTATCGGTACCGCGTAGTGCCGCATAATATGCTGCAATACCTTCTAAGGCATGACGAAACTCCAATAAATCAAATTGTGATTCAGGATGTTTACTAATCAACTCAAATAAAGGGTCAGTCATACCTTCTTCAAGTTGATTTTTGATATAAGTTCCACCACCTTGACGACGATAAACTAAACCTTTGACTTCTAGTTTTTGAATTGCTTCACGTAATGAAGGTCGGGAAACTTCAAATTGTTTTGCGAGTTCTCGTTCTGGTGGTAATTTTTGTCCTGGCGCAAGAGATCCTTCAAGGATCATATTCTCTAACTGTTCAAGAATAATGTCAGATAATTTTGCTGTTTTAATTTTAAAATTCATGGCTAAAAGTAGCACCCAAACCCTAACGGTAAATTGGTCATACCAAATCGATATGCATAAATTAACAAAAATAGTGAATATAGTCAAAGTTGCGTAGACCAATGGCTATAATCTATATCAATAAAAGATAAATTATGGAAAAGATAACAAAAAAAGAAAGGAAAAATAGCAGAAAACAAAGTGGTCAGACCAATAAGGCTCCCCTGAATATAATTTCATATTCAAAATTTTATAATCAGGGGGATTGTGTTTTTAAAAACTACCTAGGTTTAAAATGCCACACAGTGGCCACAATAAAAATGCGAAACTGGTTTATATTTATGGCAAATCTGCAAATAAAGTTAATAATGCAGTTAATGCTAAAAACAAAAATATATTTCGCTTAACAAGCTTAACCATACATTTTGCTTCAAAGGTACACCCAATATGTTTTTGTTCTACTTGTTCAGCTGCTAATGCAGTATGGGTAACCACTTTTCGATTACTCACTTTAAAATCTAATAAGAATTTTAACCAACATGTTGTGCCTTTATTAAAGTTACCTATGATCAAATAACCTAAACTGGCGATACGTGCAGGTAACCAATCAAGCCAAAATAACAAAGACTGTAATACTTTATGATATTGCGTAATTGAATATTCAAAACTGACTTGCTCTGACACTTCATCTTCTTGTTGGTTATTTAATTCAAAATCTTTTCGCACTAAATCAGAGTAAGTACGAACTAACGCATAAAAAACCGCACCTGCTGGGCCTAAAACAACAAACCAAAATAAAACAGCACAGTAAAACCTAAAGTTAATCCAAGCTAATGTTTGACCTAAAGTTTCACCATCAAGTTGCTCAGCTGTTTTCTTTTGACCTAATTGCAAAGCATATAATGTGGCAGCTTCATTATCTTGACGCTGCATGGCATTTAAATACCCTTTATATTTTTCTCTTAAATAAATACAACCGATACAAATTAATAAAATGACTACATTAATTGCTAGTTGAAATAATACAAAGTCAAATAACGTATAAATAAAACCAACACAAGCAGCAGGGATAACTAACCAAAGTAGAAAGCCTATTTCTTTTTTTAACAAAGGTTTAATAACTGAATTTACAATTGTAGATTCAGAAGTGGAGAAGTTTAAATATTTACTGGCATAAATATGCATTTGCCAATATCGGCCTTTTGCATCTAAACGTTCAATAATTAAAGCTATTAATATAGAAATCAGCGTCATAGTTCACCTAGGTAGCATTAAATCATAATTACTTTGAGATTATGAATCGATTAATTGATAAAAATATGACCAATCAAAACTTTCACCCGGATCTGTTTTTCTACCAGGAGCAATATCTTGATGACCAACGATACGCGCTTTTGTGAGCTTAGGATAATGCTTTATTAATGTTTTTGCTATAGTGCTAAGTGATTGATACTGCATTGAAGTATACGCTATTGTATCTGTGCCCTCTAATTCAATGCCTATGCTAAAATCATTACAACCAGTTACGCCTTCATAATTTGATACGCCAGCATGCCAAGCTCGCTTATTAAAAGGCACATATTGTATTACTTCACCACATCGTTTTATTAAACAGTGAGCTGAGACTTCCAGTCCTTTTAAATCAGAAAAGCTATGATGCGCGTTACAATTAAGCGTACCTAAAAATAAATCATTAATATATGAATTACCAAAATTCCCTGCAGGCAAAGAAATATTATGAACAACTAACAAAGATATATCACTTTGATCAGGTCGCTCATTAAAGTAAGGTGAACAATTAAAATCAACCTCAGATAGGCAATCATTAATAATAGAACAATTTTTCATTTGACTCACTTCCTAGCAGCCATAAATTTAAAAGAAACAGCATAATACTTATTGGCTAACTGCTTTGTTTTAGTTATCACCAAAAATAACCACTTCTTGCGACTCCAACCATAATGGATATTCTTTCATTACCTTTGAAAACAATGTACTTTGCAAATAATGATTAAGCCAGACTCTCAATTTAGGATAAGGAGATTGTAAATACCACTTGCGCTCAACCCGCGCGAATTTACGAATAAAAGGCAAAATGGCTAAATCGGCTAAACTTTCATTTTCTGACATTAAAAAAGCGTGTTCATTTAATCTTTGCTCTAACGTTTGTATATACACTTCACAATTTTGTCGATACTGTGCTACATTTTCATCATGGTAACGCTTTGCCGAACTGTATTTATCAAAGGCTGTTTTAAAGCCCGTATCAAATTGCGCAATGAGTATTAGCATCTTAGGTAATATTGTTTCATCCTGACGATGTAAAAGATCATTAGGATCACTTTTATTAAATGCCCAAAGCATCACTTCTAAACTTTGATCTATCACTAATAAAGGAGAAACCACAAGTACAGGTACTTCCCCCTTAGATGAAGCAACTATCATTTCATTTGGCTTATTGCTTAAAACGATATCTCGCAGTATGACTTGTTGTTGAGATTTAAAAATACCTAACCTAGCTCGCATTGCATAAGGGCAATTTCTCAAAGAATAAAGTATTGGTAAATCAGTAGGTGCTTTCATTATGATTTTAGAATCGACTTATTATGTATTAATAATACACTTTAATTATGTTCATAGTACAAAGATGTATGTAAAATTCCCTCTTTTAAATTTAACAGATACAAGTTGTAGACATGAATCCTAAAATTGAATTATTGGCGCCTGGTGGAGATGTCGATGCGATTAAAGCAGCTATTATAGCGGGTGCAGATGCCGTTTATTGTGGCTTAGACACCTTTAATGCGCGTAATCGTGCGTCTAATATTTCTTTTGATGAACTAATTGGCATTATACGACTTGCCCATCAATATAAATGTCAGATATTTCTAACACTCAATATTGTTATTCTTGAAAGAGAATTTAAAGCGCTGACTAAGTTATTAAACAAACTAGTTAATACCACTTTAGATGGTGTAATAGTGCAAGATCTTGGCATGTTTAATCTTTTGACTAAACATTTTCCAACTTTAGACATTCATGCTTCAACCCAATTAACAACACATAATGTTGGTCAAATACCATTTTTGAAAAAATTAGGTGCATCACGCGTTAATTTATCAAGAGAATTAAATTTAAAAGAAATTACCGCATTAACAGCTGTTAGTCGTGAGCATGACACATTAACTGAAGTATTTGTTCATGGCTCATTATGTGTTGCTTTTTCGGGCCTATGCTATTCAACCTCAGCGAGTGTCGGTAATTCCGGTAACCGTGGCCGTTGTAGTCAAGCGTGTAGAGAAGAATATGAAACAACAGAGTCTGGCAACAACTTCCCGTTAAATATAAAAGACAATTCTACATTTTTTGATTTACCAGCATTAATAGAAGCCGGAGTACATTCTTTTAAAGTTGAAGGCCGTATTAAAGGTGCAAGCTACGTACATACCGTGATTGATAGCTTTAGAAAACAAATTGATGGTTTTTTAAAAACGGGTGAATTACTAGAAGATGGCGAGCGCTTATATAAAGTATTTAATCGCGATTTTACTAATTCATTTTTAAAAGGTGATTTAAACCAGTCAATGTTTATTGATAACCCGCGCGATAACTCAAAAGATCACGCGATCAATAAAAGTAATGCCATTTCTGTTGTTCAAATTTTTGATGCTAAACAAGCGCTTCATCAAGAAAAAAGCATCATAAATGCCACTGTAGATGACAAAATAAAACACCTAAGCATTGAAAAAGTACCGCTTACATTACGTTTTTCAGGTAAAGCGGGTGAGCCATTAACATTGACTGCCACAACAGAAGGTTTTTCGGTTGAGCAGCAAACTTATATAGTGCAATCAAAGTCAAAATTAAGATCAAGTGATAAAATAAGCTTTGATGCTGAGCTATTAGAGCATAGATTTAAAAACTTAAATAATGCGGGATATATATTACAAACTATTAATACAGATGCGTTAGCGCAAGGGTTATGTATTGCCTATAAAGAGTTAACTGTCATTAAAAATACAGTCTCAGCGTTATTAAATGAATCCCAAGAAATAGTGCCTGAAGTAACATTACCCAAATTAGTTAAACACGCTAAAACAGAGCCAGAAGCAAAACTATCTATTCTAATTTGTGATGAAGCAGATATTAAATTAGCAGATACTACAGATGCGGATATTTACTTTAAACTACCCGATGCTTACAAACGCGGTTGTACTAAATACGTTGTTTTTTTAAAGCAGAATCCAAGATTAATTCCTTGGTTCCCTTCAGTATTAATTGGTAAAGATTACGACGTAGCACGCAATATATTACAACAAGTAAAACCAGATCTAATTGTAACAAACAATACAGGCATTGCTTATGAAGCACACAAATTAGGCGTTAAATGGATTGCAGGACCATTTTTAAATATTACAAACTCTTATGCATTATTAGCAATGAAAGAAACATTTGATTGTAGTGGTGCCTTTATTTCAAACGAAATAAACCGCCAGCAAATACAAAATATTGCACGTCCTGAAAACTTTAAAATGATGTACAGTATTTACCATCCAATTCTACTGATGGTCAGCAGACAGTGTTTCTTCCAACAAAGTGTCGGTTGTGAAAAACCACGTATAGATAATGGTTGTATGTTGTCTTGTGATAAATCTACCAGTATTACAAACTTAAAAGGTGACACATTTGCGATTGATAAGCAAAAAGCAGGTTACCCAAGTATTTATAACCAAGATCAATTCTTAAATATGGAGATCATCAATGACCTTTCACATTTATTTGATAACTTCATGATTGATTTAACCAATATTGGTGCCGGGGATAAAACATCGCCAGATAAAGCAATGCTTATTAAACAATTTGAGTCATTACTCAATGGCCAAGTAGAAGCTGAGCAATCACTGAATCACCTAGTAGCGCAAAAAACAAATGTGCAATACCACAATGGCTTATAAACACAATTAAAAGCTAAAAACGGGTTCATCATATTGATGAGCCCGTTTTTAATACTGTAATAAATAGGTATAAATTATATTTTGATTAGTGATTTTGTATCACAATACTACCCGCTAACATATCGTGCCAGCCTCTGTTTTGTTGATCAAATAAAGCCCAAATAAACCCTAAACCAAATGGAATAGCCGAAATAATATAACCTAGATATCTGATAATCGATTGACCAACAGATAAATTATGACCTGTTTTAGCATCAACCACTTTAGCATTTAAAAACATTTTACCGGGTGTAGCCGCTTTATGGACCCAAAACATAACAACTAAAAACAAAGGTAAAAGCTCGTTATAAACCATGCCGTTAAAACTCCATTCACTTTGATTCGCGAGCCAATCCGAATCGCCATAAAACACCGTAAAAAAACAGCTAAGACCATACCTAACAAAACACTATCTATAATTATCGCTGCAAATCGACGTGTAAAACTGGTGTGCTCTAAAGCAAGAATATTTTTGTATTCTCTATTTTGAGTATATTCATAATTTGTACTTGTCATAATGACATCCCTCTTCTAAATATGCCTAAAAAATCATATTTGGCATCTAAACCTCTTTTTAATTAACAGGTTTTATTTTTCTGATGTTATGAGTATCAGCTATTTAAAGAATCAAGAAGCAGTTAAGTGACAAACGGTAAAATTGAATGGATAGTAGGCGCGATTTTGCTTACATGGATGTCAGTAGTAGAGTAATGCAGGGAGCAATTACCGAAAATATCGCGCATGTTTTTATTCTTATATC
>NZ_NQMR01000280.1 GCF_002276045.1 Pseudoalteromonas sp. NBT06-2
CTGCTTTTTGAGAAGTTACCAATTTGACAGCTAAGCTATTGTTATCAATGCCGTTATCAACAGAATTTTGGTATTTACTAATTTGAGTTTTTAATTGAGCAAGTTCATCGGATATAAAAGCTAATTGTATTTTGTTATCTTTGGCAGCTTCGAATAATTTAGTATCATATTCTAATCTTATCAATATCATCGCTACAATGGATAGCATAACACAAATAATATAATCAGATAATTTTGCAAAAAAATCTAACAATATATTCTCCTATGAGAGTCAACAAGCTTTTAGAGTTTACCTAAAGGCTAAATTTTAATTATGTTCTTACTGGCTTGTCAGGTAAGCC
>NZ_NQMR01000281.1 GCF_002276045.1 Pseudoalteromonas sp. NBT06-2
TTTTAATTATGTTCTTACTGGCTTGTCAGGTAAGCCAGTTCCACCACCAGTTAATGGTTGCACTTCTTTATTTAATAAAGCTGCAGCTTCACTTGATATTGTGACAGTTTCAGTTGGATTTGTTATTTGGGATTTAACTCTTATGGGTTTATCTGGATTGTCAGCACCGCCACCAACCATGGGTTTTACTTCACCGTTTAATGCGCTATGTGCTGGCTGTTGTGATATGTTCATGTTAACTTTCCTTTTTTTTGTTGTGAGTTTAAAGCTAGAGTGATAGCCGCTACTGCAGTCAGTAAATGTAATATCGTTTGAACTGGGGAGTATACAAAATCCCTATAGGGAAGCGAATCGATGACCCAAGACTTATACAAAATCCCTTCTATAACAGATCCTAAGCAAATGAAAAATGATATTACACATAATCCGATTATTCCGCCTTCTTGTAATTTGAACTTATATCCTTTGTAAGCCCTTTTAAAAAAATTATTCTCAGAAGACATGAAGCCATGGGCGAAGTAGCTCGCTGTATATTTTCTAAAAAGTATTAATGTTATTATCAATGCGTTAGATGCCATCCCGAAGATATAATACATCTCACCCCAAGATAAAGCTGTATCGTGCATAGCTTCATCGACAAGCTCAGCGGTAAGTAGCACCATCAAGAACCAACGAATATTGGCGTCTTTTCTAGCAATAAATATAGCTAAAGCCACTACAGGAGACACTAAGAATGAAATTATATATAGAAAATCATTGATGCTGACGCTTATCATTAATACTTTCCTTGTTTAACTGCTCCTCGCTTTCAGGTACAGGTTCGGGAATGTACATGCTAGGTGCTTGACCGCATATTATACATATTGTTATAAACTCAGTAAATCCAACCTGAGTCTTACCATGCTCCCAGTTACTTATTGTTGCTTGAGAAACATTTACAGGCATTTTTGCTGCCAGTTGTCCCTGAGAATAACCTGCTCCAATTCTCATGCTTTTTATATGTGAAGGCAAGTCATTATTTAATTGTTTAAATATATTTTTTATAGACTTACGCATAAAATTTCCTTTTATTAATTAATATTCATTGGTGCCATAATTGGTCCACAACTTAACACTAAAGATAAAATATTTTTATTACACAGTCTTACACTTTCAATTCCAAGGGATTAAGTAAGCTTTAAGATACAAAAGGATCAATGTAATGAGCAGCACCAATTTTACTGAAGAACAAAAAAAGCAATGCAAAAAAGCAATGGAAAACAGTAGGGACACACTGGCATTAATCGAATTTGCTGTTAATTCTCTTTTATCAAATAGTGAACTAGATGAATGCCTGTTATTAGCAATAAAAAATAAAGCTATGGAGTCTAAAATTAACTTATCAGAATGCGCTTTAGATCTCAGTCTCTAACCCCTCACCCCTTGCCAAAAGCACCTCAAATTAGAGGTGTTTTAATTCCCTTTTTAATTTTTTCAATTCAATTTTAATCAATACTTTTCTACTTTAAATGTTTTCATTTCAACAGCATATTTACATTGCGAATACATTGTACTAACCATTCACCACAAACAAATGATGATAACGATTAATATACAACCCACACTGTACCCATATAAGAAACCATGTAAGCGAGCATCAACTAAACCCCGTTAATGCCTTGTATAGATAATGGGTTGTACGCTTTAATTATTGCTAGCAGTATTGCACCATTATGCGAGACTGCTTGCATCCAACGCCAATTATCCTGAGTTTCAATATTTGCTAATGGATTCTCATTTTCATCATAGTCAATCTTTACTTTATACTTAGCCATAAGCTGAAAGCACAAAGCGTCATCTTCAAACGGATCGTAAATCTTAGTTTCACTTTTCTGCTGATTTTCATCATGAATTGCTATGCATTCAGAACCATCGCAATCCTTGGATATTGTCGGCGCATAACCTTCTATTGTCGCAATGAACTTGCAAACATCAAGTTTAGTAATTTTGCTCATTAGTTCGCTCTCGCTTTTACAAAATTATTAACCGATTGAATTGAATCACCAATTTTTGATCCAGGAAGAAAAACGCCCTTCTCTGTTAGTTGGTACATATTAAAATATTCTCCATTATCACAGACAGCAAAGCGCGTTTTGTTATTTTTAAAGCGAATGCTTTGCTTATCTTCACTAGTTATTAAATGTGAAGAATTAATTTTTATAGCTGTTTTAATAAGTTGAAAATCCATTAAATTTACCTATTTTCTATACAGTACGAATACTTTAATGAATACAAAGTTATTTGTAAAGCACAAAAGAACCCATAAAGTGAAATAAAAACAACTAAACGAAAATAAAATATTATCGTACTTTTGTTATGCCAGGTATGCCCATTACAACTTCTAATCTTTCTTGATTTGGAAACGGTAGCACCCATTTAAATGTGCTTCTTTTAACTGGTTCACCAAACAGCTTTCTTAACACTTGAGATATTTCTCTGGTTTCTCTTTGAGTAATATTACTGAGTCCAATCAATTCAGCTACGTTCGTCGCACCTGCTCTGATTTTAGGTTCACCATGTGTGAACTTTTCTATTATTAATTCTTCAATTGCTGATACTTCGGTAAATTCTTCATTTCCAAGATCGCGTAATTCAATGTCTATTTTATCTAAATACCAAGGAGAGTTTTTAGGCCTGCAACCGCCAGCCTCTTGTAGATTATGCGAAACTTGAGCCCACACCTGTTGAATATCAAAATCAACTAAAGACAATAAATTTCAGCAATTCTCGCTCAATA
>NZ_NQMR01000282.1 GCF_002276045.1 Pseudoalteromonas sp. NBT06-2
TGCTTTGGGTGCGCTATATTCAAGCGCGTAATAAAACGTTTAGCAGCATTGAACTCACAATCTTGTTTTTTGGTGCCATCAGTGTTTTTTAATGGCTTCGGGCATTATAAGAATGACTTATTTTTTATCAGGGTGCATGATGGCACCTTGTGATACACTATGACTGTAGGTGATTTCGCCTGCTTTATGTGTTTTGGTTAAACAACAAGCACAATGCACTGTTTTAGAGCTGTGGTATTGTGTGCCATCAATGGTGCACATCAATACGTTCGGTAAAATCGCGTAGCTTTCTAAGTGTTTGTGCCGTCTTAGTTTCTC
>NZ_NQMR01000283.1 GCF_002276045.1 Pseudoalteromonas sp. NBT06-2
ATTGGCTATTACTTGAAATATTCGTTACATCAGATATTGATCAGACCCTAGGCAACTTTTTTCATTTTATATAAACTCAATGCATGACTTCCAATAAGTTTTATTATTTTCTCCCTTAACTCATCAAAATCATCTAAATGAATTTTATTATCGTATTCAAGTAAATTTATCCCTTCAAAGTACTGAAAGACTCAGCGTAAAGTTGGGTTTGGGATTTTTTGATTAATTTGGTGAATAATAAGCTGCAAAACCTAATAACATAATTATTATTTATAATGCACTTAACACTGTGGTTTCTTTTTTGTAAAGAGGAATAAAATTAGATAGTCATACTTTTTTTATAGCGCATAGACGCTGTCTTGGGAGTGTCCATTTCAGCAAAATTATCTTATTGATATCTAATTTTTGGTATGCAATGTTAGATATGGGATCAGAGTGAGCCCATTGCTCCCTAAGCTTCGTTTTAGTTTTCAGGCCCTTTCAGTGTAAACACCAAATGTTTACGCATATTTTTTAAAATAACGCCTTTTTTCATCATTGCGGCACTTAATCGTTTTTGCCATTTTAGTAAATCAGGTTCTGCAGCTTCTAATACTTGCTTATTTTTGAATTGAAAACAAAGCAGTAATGAACCTGGAAATAGGTGATACTCTACATCAAACCAGCATTGCAGCATGCCAGGGATTTCAGCGCGAGCTTGTTCTTCGAGCATATCGGCAGTTTTCAGTACAAGATCTTGTTGTTTTTGTTGGACTTTAGAGAGTTTCTTCATGGAGTATTCCAAAATTAGAGACGAAAAATGAAGCCTGAAAACTGATTATAACTAAACTATTAGATTGCATGCAACGTGATAAAATTAGGCATCCATATTTTTATCGCTGATATTAATTTTCGTCTTAAAATCTCCCGTATAAATCACATCTAAAAAAATATATATGATTAAAATTAATTATTTCATAATGCTTTGGTTACTATGTTTAAATGAGAAATAACTTAAACATGCTTTATCTATGCCACGCCCCCTTGGAAGTGTTTTTACTGATGTTTATGGTACCCTGGGAACTATTTGAGGGAGATGATAAAGGTTCGGATAAAGGAAGTGAGGGGAGAAAAGTCAGGATGTATTTATGCCAAAAAATTTTGGACGCGCAGCTTGTGAAAATCGCCGTTTTTTTTAATTTTGGGCACGGGATAACAGTAAGCTTTATTATTCACCAAATTAGGTAACTTAAAGCAACGGATAGAAAATTTATACAAAATAGAATTGTTAAAGAATAGTATTATGAATCAAAATAATTGTAATATACAATAAAATGAGATCGCATTTGAGTTTAGGAATGAAAACACCAAACCAAATGCATAATAAAGACCAGATGTAAAAGCAACTAGTCTTCTATTAAAACCGTCAAATGATTTCAGGACTAAGGATAGTTTGTGCTTCAAGGTCTTAATCACATTACAATTACTGTTAATGACTTGGACGAGTCATCCATTTTTATGTCAATTTACTTGGTATGACTCCTCATGCTAAATGGATTAATGGTGCTTACTTAACTCTAAACAAAATTTGGTTTTGTTTGTTATGTGACACCGCAATTCCGAGTGATGACTATAGTCATTTGGCCTTTAATGTTTCAGCTTCAAATTTTCAAAGTGTAAAGTCTCAAATTCTTAAAAATGGCATCAAAGAGTGGAAACTAAACAAAAGTGAAGGTGAATCCTTATATTTTCTAGATCCAAATGGTCATAAACTTGAGTTGCATGTAGGTAGCTTAGCTCAAAGACTTGAGTCTTTAAAATTAATGCCATATGAAGGCCTAGAGTTGTTTTAATCGTAAACATAATCTGTTAGACAAGGACAAAATAAAGTTGGCTTTTGCTCCTTCGTCGCTTATTTTACCAACAATATTCTACCCATTAACAGTCTCGTTAGCCGAATAGGAATATTAATAGTATGAATTCAAACATTGAGGTTGAAAAAATTGGTCAAATAGCGATAGCAATTTCTGATTTAAAAAAATTGGTAAAGTTTTATCGTGATATTCTTGGGCTGGAACTACTATTTGAAGTTCCTTCAGGATTGGCATTTTTTAACTGTGGCGGTACTCGCTTAATGTTGACTACTCTTCAAGGAAAAGAGGAAGATCATAATACATCTACTATTTATTACAAAGTTTCCGACATACATAGCGCACGGAATCATTACGAAATAAAGGAACAACGTTTGAGCGTGAGCCTCAACTTGCTGCCAAAATGGAAAATCATGACTTATGGATTGGTTTTCTAAGAGATCCAGATAATAACTTGGTTGGCATAATGGCTGAGTTACCATGGTCATAATTCGGCTAATCGGTAGCCGGAGGTATCTAGCCCACAGCCCATACACCACTTATTATGCACGCTTTTTTATAAACAGAGAAATGTGTAGTGCTCTAATGACACTGTAGATATTTATAGCTTACAATAAGTTTTTAAAGGCAGTAACATGACTATAAAATCAAAAATATTATTTACTCCAGAGCAAAGATTAGAATACGCTAAATTAATGGTCGATAAAGGTTATTCAAATAAAAAAGTTCAAGAAATCTCAGGTGCTGGTGCATCTGCTGTTAAGCGTTTGAAAAAACAATACCAACAAGAACTGTCAGGTATAACCCCTAAAACTACACCTAATTATTAAATAGATTAACTTTATGTCAGCAGTTTTAGGTGAAATTAA
>NZ_NQMR01000284.1 GCF_002276045.1 Pseudoalteromonas sp. NBT06-2
TCAATCAAAGCCCTGGAACATTAACACCATATATAAATATCTAGTACTATTTAATTAAACTGCTTTTTTCAGTCTTCCGGTACTTAATGATCTAACCATAGTCGGAACATAACCGTTATTTTCACACAAAAAGTCAGCCATAGATTTCAATTCAACTTCAGAGTCTACAGGTACCCAAAGTGTTATTTTCTTCTGACCTTTGTTTTTGCGTCTTTGTTCGTACTCTGAATTCCTACTCATATGAACTCCATTGTAACCGTCACCAGTGACAGCACTTTAAAATATAAATATATACTCAACATCATTTAGCTAATTACAAATGTAAACATAGTTGATTGTATTAAGATTTGTTATATCTTGGTTCGATGCAGTAGCTCGAATCAAGATATAACAACCAGATTAATTAGCTAACTGATTTTGTGTATCTTGAGGAATTGTTGCAAATAAATCATAATTTGGCCTAAACCTAAATGATAGCTTTTCATTCTCTTTTATCGCAACAAAGCCATTAAGTCGATTTTTAATGCTAAATCCTAATTCCCTAAATTCTGATAGATACATTTGGTCTATACGTCTATTGTTACTATCAGTCCACACGACAAGCGCATCAAACAACACACCCATACGCTCATCTTTATAAACAACTTGAGGTGTATAGGCATTGTTATTTTCAACTACAAAAACAGCTTCATCATCTGCCTTTAATTTTATAACAGGTTTAACCGGTTCTAATTTTTTAGGTTGTTTAGCTAGAGAACTGCCAGCCGCGTGAGTTGTATTTTCAACTTTTGGCTTATCATCGTTCTTGGCCTGTTGCTCTGGAGTACCCGAACCAGTAAAAAAACTATATAGATAATATATTGCAAAACATAAAACTATCCCAAAAACTGGAAATGCTATTTTAAATATCCAGTTATTAAAAACGTTAGCGCGTTTATCTTCTTTTGTGTCGTAGTTGGTTGTACCATCCTGATGACTTTTATAACTACCAAAATACTTATCTTCATAATTCTTAGTACCCGTATTAACTTTAGTAAAAGTTATCTCACCCCTACCGTTCAACATGCCTTGATACATTGTCCATTTATATTTTTTAGGCTTGCCGAACATGTCCATTTTTAAGAATTGTATTTTTTGTTGGCAACGTCTACGCCAAATGACATTTACATCGGCTATTGATTGACCCATGCCAATGATATCAATTCCTAAGTGACGATGCTCTGTGATCCACTTTGTCATTTCTGTAGAAACAGCACCTTTAGAATTCCCCCAGAAGTTCTGCATTTCATCAAGAATCACTAAAGAATCTTTTTTAACATGCTTATAAACTTCATGCATTTGTTCTTCATCAATCTGAATTAAATGCTCTCTAATATACTCAATGGGCTTTTCTAATAATGTCGCTATCTTTTGATGGTCTAAACCATTTACTCGTGCAAACACTTTTCGACCCGCTTTTAATGCCGGAATAACCTGATGCACAATTGATTCGTAACTTTTGCCGCTTCCTGGCAAACCTTCGTGAAATATAAACATTTAATTTACCCCCAGAATGGAATCATTTTTTTAAGATAGCTATAAACGACAGCAGTACCGTAGATTGAAAAACCTTGCGCTAGACCGCTTAAAGCAAGGAAATATCCAACGTCTGGCGGCAACTGAGAAATAACAGATTGCAAACCAGTTTGTATAAATTCTGGAGGTTGTAATGTATTCATTGTACTGACAATCCCATCTAAAAAATGGTCATATATTCTAAGCGGTAGAGATTCAAACCAATTTAAAACACCCTCTATTATTGAATTAAACCATTCGCCCGTTGCCTGCCACGCCTCTTTAAACCAAGTTAAAATATCTTTCATCGTCTAAACTCTCTATATGCTAAAACCATAAATAACAACATGATTACTTTTTCAACCCACGGAAAAACCCTGGCTACTTCTGGCCTGCACCAATGGTCAAAAACCATCGTCCCCGCACCATCAATCCAAGCACCTGCATTAAATGAATAACTAGGACATTGCGATTGTATGAAACTTACTTTGAAAAAATTTGATACTGAGGAATAGATAACAGCGCTTTTAACTTTTGTTATAAAATCCGCTGTAACCGTTCCGAAATTCTCGTTTTGCCAATCGACATCGTTATCTTTTAATCTGTCAGGAACTGTTAGTTCTACACCCTCAACTGTTTCACCAGTACCAGTTAATGCATCTGCTATTGTTTTTACATTTTCATCAATAGCGCCTAATTTTGAATTCATAGAACTTAAAATTCCATTCGACTCAGCGTTATCATCTTTCATATTTGCAAGCAGTTTGTTTGTTTCTTCGGTCTTTGTATTGTTTGTTTTTGACAGCTCAGCAAGATTTGATAAGTTATCAATAATTGAATCGTTTTGACTGCCAATTGAATTTAATCCCGTAACAACGTCTGTATTATTGACAAGTCCATCTCCGTCCTTATCTGTTTCTTGATTAGATTTACAGATAGTTGGATTTGATAATCTGAATACATCATCTAAACAATTCTTATCTTTATCGCTTGGCGTTTGGTCATCATTGCTTTCCTCTTGACATATAAAAACACCATCGACAGTCCCGCAATTTGTATCACATTGCATTTGCGTTGTATTGTCATATGATGAAGTCGTAACTGCGCATTTGTCGTTCGGGTCTTCTTCACAATAACGACCGTTAGGAGTTACATAACAATTATCATCATCTTTGGGGTGTTGGTCAGGTTCTTTAGGCTCTCCGGTATCACAATCAATACTTTCACCCAAACTTGGCGGTAAATTAACCGCGCCATCATTAGCGCTATAAGAACACTGTTTTGACGGGTCAGCAGGATTTTGAAAGCACATAACTGAATCACTGGTAAACGCCAATTCTCCAACCGATGCAGAACCTAACACGGGACAATTATCATCATTTTCATTGGGCTGTTCAATCAAAGGTTTTGCACAC
>NZ_NQMR01000285.1 GCF_002276045.1 Pseudoalteromonas sp. NBT06-2
CACGGGTTATTGAGGTGTTACTTCTTTTTTATTTAACTATTTGATTAATAAGTTGCTTTTATCTTGTTTTGTTTTTTTACTGTTCAGTTTCAATGGATGAGTTAATTTCAGTTACTTGTTCATTCACAATATTGTGTGAACTAAAATACCAGATACTTGTTAATACACCTAATAGGTAAGTGCCAGAGATAATGGCAAGGTTATGTATTTTGTTATTCATTAATGAACTTCCTTTGCTTTATAAAATTGATTGTTAATTTAGACTTGCTACTTTTGGATAAACTCCCATGTATCAGCGCCATCGAATAAGCGAATATTAATTTTATTTAATATTTATTCTGGCATTATTCTTAAGTTAACAGCCATTTTTTGAGAGTTCATTTTATCTCTAGGCCCTCGGCGAATTTAAACAGGGTTTATGCTGCGTTATTAATTTTGATAAGGGAACAACCATTATCTTCAATTAATGCCTTACCTAAATCCTGTTTAATTCTCGCTGAAATAGCGCATTTTGAGGTATCATGGGTATATACCCAAGCCACTTCAAGATGCGTTATTGATCTTGAAAAGGGAATAACCATTCTCTGCAATCAATGTCTTGCTTAAAGCGCTTCTAATTCCAACTGAATCATGCATCTTGAAGTCGTTTGAGTATAGAGGCATTTAATCCTGTTACGACTAATATTTCATTGATTGGTTTTAGTAGTAATTTTATTTATGAACATA
>NZ_NQMR01000286.1 GCF_002276045.1 Pseudoalteromonas sp. NBT06-2
CGTTTGAGTATAGAGGCATTTAATCCTGTTACGACTAATATTTCATTGATTGGTTTTAGTAGTAATTTTATTTATGAACATAAAGCAAAAATATAGTTTAAAACTAAAATAAGTAATTAGAATTAATTGAAAAAGGTATTTGTTTATTATGTTAGAAATGGCAGTAATTTATTTAGTGGCAGCTATTGTTGCGGTGCCCGTTGCAAAGCGATTAGGGCTAGGTTCTGTTTTAGGTTATTTATTAGCGGGTATTTTAATAAGCCCTAACCTTTTAGGGTTAGTGGGCGATCAAACTAGTGTAATGCACTTTGCTGAATTTGGTGTCGTTATGATGCTGTTTTTAGTTGGGTTAGAATTACAACCTGAAAGACTTTGGAAACTGAGACATTCTATTTTAGGGTTAGGTGGATTACAAGTAACATTCACAACAGCGATAATATTTTCGATATGTTTTTATACATTAAATTTAGCTTGGCAAACATCTCTCTCAGTAGGGCTTATGCTAGCGCTCTCTTCTACCGCGATAGTTTTACAAACCTTAACTGAAAAAGGCTGGATAAAACAAGATGCAGGACAAAACGCATTTTCAGTATTACTTTTTCAAGACATTGCTGTGATCCCTATTCTCGCCATCTTACCTTTACTCGCTTTTAAAGAGTTTTCAGCTCCAGAAACTGATAGTCATAATCTTATTTCGCACTTGCCTGTTTATGGACAAGTTGGGGTTTCTCTCATTGTAATTTCATTTATTATTCTTGCTGGGAAGTATATTTCGGCTCCATTATTTCGCTACATTGCTGAAACACGTTTAAGAGAAATATTTACAGTTACAGCATTATTACTGGTTATTGCAATTGCGTTATTGATGGAACGCATTGGATTATCTCCTGCTCTAGGTACATTTTTGGCTGGCGTAGTATTAGCAGAAAGCGAGTTTAGACATGAGTTAGAAGTTGATATTGAACCATTTAAAGGGTTATTACTTGGGCTGTTTTTTATTACGGTAGGTGCATCAATAGATTTTCCATTACTGTTTGATAAATTCGCTTTTGTTTCTTTTTCAGTACTCGGGCTAATTTTGGTTAAAGCGGGCATTTTATTTATGCTAGCGAATATATTTAAAATGAAATCAGATCAGAAACTACTCTTTACTTTAGCTTTAGCACAAGGTGGAGAGTTTGCATTTGTACTCTTGTCATTAACAAGTGGCTTATTGGTGACAAGTCCTGAGCAAACTAAAATTATTACTCTGATTGTTGCTATATCTATGCTATGTGCGCCTTTAATAATAATGGCATATGAAAAGTCATTGACGATTTCAAGTAAAAAAGATCCTGAGTTTGATTCAATTGAAGATATAGAACCAACTAAAAATGTAATTATTGCGGGTTATGGGCGATTTGGGCAAATAGTTGGTCGCTTATTAACTGCACAGGGATATCATTTATCTATTTTAGATCATAGTCCTAGCCAAGTTGAACTGTTAAGACGTTTTGACAGTAAAGTTTTTTATGGCGATGCCGCTCGACAGGATTTATTGGAAGCTTCAGGCGCTAAAGAAGCTAAAATTATCGTTATTGCTATTGATGAGCCTGATAAAATACTAGAAATTGTTGAACTTGTTCATAAACATTATCCTAAATTAAAAATATTCGCCCGAGCAACAGATAGACGCCATGCTTATGAATTAATGTACTTAGGTGTCACTTGCTTTAAACGTGAAACTTTTGATTCTGCTGTGAATTTAGGTGTTGAGGCCCTAATGGTTTTAGGGAATGATAAAGCTGATGCGATTAGGGCAGGTAAAATATTTACAGATCATGATAACGAATCTTTGCAAATTTTAGCTGATGTTTGGGGCGATGATAAAAGCTATGGTATTGCTGTAAAACAAAGAGTGGAAGATTTAAAACAAGTTTTAGACAATGATAAGGCACAACAGAAAAAATTAAACTCTTGTCAGAAACAAGCGAAAAGTAAATTTTAGAAGTATAAGGTTTTATGACTGAAAATGAATTTAGGGTTTATCTAGATGCACCTAGTGTTGATGAATTTAATACATTAAGAGAGCTGATTGGTTGGGGAAGCATTGACTCTGAAATGGCTCACATGAGTTTAGATAATAGTCTATTCCATGTGACAATAAAAAATAACACACAATTAGTAGCCATGGGTCGTATTGTTGGTGACGGTGCAATGTATTTTTAGTAACACCTCAATAACCCG
>NZ_NQMR01000287.1 GCF_002276045.1 Pseudoalteromonas sp. NBT06-2
CCACGGGTTATTGAGGTGTTACCTGAAAATGAGTATAGCGAATGAGCATAATACATTTGTTATGCGTTGGTTGATTTCACTTATTTTAATATTGTTAAATGGGGGGAGCTATAAAGTCCCACCCAAATTAACCTTCTATTTATAAAAATAGAATTAATCGTTATTTAATTGCATTTTTCACTAAAGATTGAGCAATGCCACGAAGAGAAACGTTGTTATTGTTATCAAAACGAATTAATTCAATCCCTTTATCGCCCTTTAGTCCTTTAATAACTAAATAATCAGCTTTCGAACCATAACCCAATAAGTGTTGAGCTACCGCCTGATTGTTATCAGCTGAACCAGTAATAATAATTGAATTTGCATGGCTAAGCTGATCTTTAGTCAAGTCACTAATGTTATTAATAATTAGATCAGAATCAAGCACCACAATCTGGTGATCTTTAGTCGAATATAGCACCTTTGCAGCTGTTTGAATATCCATAGCACCTGACATAGTCATAATTTCATTAACAATAGTCTGTGATGACTGTGTCATATTATCTGCTAAGACATAAACACTTTCAGCCATCGCTGAGGTAACAAACAATGATGAGGTAAATAAAGTTAATATTGTAAATTTTTTCATAATTTTTTCCTTATTATGGCTGTGAAAATATGCCTGGCTTGTGTGTACGGTAGTAATTACCATTCTTATCTATTTTACACTCAGTACTAACAATGAAAGTGGACCTAAGTGTGTTCTTACTGGCATAAGATTGGCTATAGTCCCAAGCAGCTCTACTTCCATAACCATCCAAGTCATAAGCACCCCGCTCTAATTTTAAGCGGTAATCGAACAGCATCTCTCTGGTATCATCTGGAATACAATTACGTTCATTGACTGTTTCTTTAAAGCGAGTAACTAATGGTAAGTCTAAATTACGCCATGCACTAGAACCTAAGCGTGAATCTGACATAGCAACGCCTGCTGTATCCGAGTCGTAACCAAAGCCATATAACGCGGCAACAGCAACGGGATCAAGATTGTAAGTCGCACTAATACCTAAGTCATTAGATAAAGGGATTGTACTATTAACTAAGACTGATTTATCTGTTGAAACTGTACTTGATGTTTCAACACTAAAGCCGATTGATAACCCTAATCCATCCTCTGCATTAGCGTTTGCACCTATATCAAAACCAAACGAGGTTGTGTCTGAAATTGCTAGCTTTGTATTTGTATTAGATGTTTCAGGAATATAACTTTCCAGCTCCCAATAACGAGAATTACTTGTTCCACCTGGCACACAAAACCCATTATCACGATAGTTTTGTAAACATTCCCTATTTTTTTTACTATTGGGTATATCTATTTTGGGGTCATTTGTACCTGTTGGAAAATGGTTAGTGACAATCACTTTACTGTTTACTCGATTAAAAACTCCTAAAGTGTTTCCAACACCATGTGCGTTATATTGCGCTGTTAATTTTATTTCCTGTTCTTTTAAAAAATTTGGTGGCGCTTCATGGGGAACCCATCCACCACTATTACTTTGCTCTCTTAAAACTGCATCTCCATCGACAAAATACAAATAACGCGTTTCTCCTGATTGAGAAAGCACTAATAATTCGATTTTACGGGATACATCTACTTTTTCAGTAAACTGATAAAGCCAAAGATTATAGTCATCATATACAGGGTAGTTGAAAGTGACGCCACTATCCTCTAATTGTCCATCACTTAAGCTAAGGTGAGTACATAAACTTCCCAAAAAGCCAATAGTTGAATCTAATCCTTCTTCTTCAAAGCTATTTTTAATAACCTTGACTTGCTGGTTATATTGCCGGCAAATCTGTTCTCTATTTTGTTCCCCGAATGTTAAAGGATCTGGTTTTATTGGAAATTGTACACCACCAATCATCATAGTAGTAGCAGTCGCGCTTGTTGATAAAAGTGCAGCAACCGTCGCTGTTGCTAATAAACTTGTCTTAAACATTAGAAAATCCCCGTTCAAAAATAAAAAATAACCCTATTATTCACACAAATGACAAAGAAAAGTGCTCTGTGAATCCAGCACTTGAGTACCCATTAAGGTACGGGACATCTATCATTATTTAAGTTGTTTTATTTTCATTATTTACTCCTTATAAATAGTAAGTTAATAAAATTATTGAAATCTCAGTAATCAAGTTAAAAATAAATAAAATTTAGGTGAAACCAAGAGACAGCGCTGTCATTTATTTTATAAATCAATCACTTTAAAATGAAAAAATCCCATCGAAAAGTGAAACATAAATATGAGAAAATCAATCTACGTTATTTTTTATAGCTGAAATTTTTTAATGTGATTTGTCAAAAGGATGTATTAGATAAATATCTATACATGCTTAAGCACCACACCCATTAAAACTGTTTACCCAATTTTGACTGGCGTTCATTGCATCTTGTTTAATTGAGGCTCACGGTTTATGTCTCTGTTATTTGATGATGCAAAGTTTACTATTATCTTAGTTAAAAATAATTAACCACAAAATGAAAAGTATGTTCATTAAAACTGAACGTAGAAAATTGTCGTATCAGAAGCGAGTGTTTGATGAAGCCGTTAATAAAGGTTTTTTGACATTAGAAACTCAATCTTTAGGGATATAAAGCGTTACTCACGTTTCATTTTTATAGAAAAGTACATTAGATATAGAAAATAACGAATTATACTTATTAAGGTTCATAGAATAGTCATATTCAGGTAGGTGAGCTCAAGTTAACGAGATAAAACAGCTTATAAAACTCACTTTATCATTAGTCAAAACAAAAGTATTAGTTACTCAAAGTTATTATTTTTTTTGTAATAAAACCGCGTCGTTCATACTAACAGGAGGTGCTAAATAATAGCCTTGTATAATACTATTTGGTGCTATTTTTTGTGCCTGCATAACTTGTTG
>NZ_NQMR01000288.1 GCF_002276045.1 Pseudoalteromonas sp. NBT06-2
AAACAAAGGTCTGCTTATGGCACGAGGCAGAATATCTGCCTCAGTTCATTTAAACTTCAATAGACTCTGAAATTTCCAAGGCATCATCAACTTCGATACCTAAGTACCGAACTGTACTTTCTAATTTCTTATGTCCAAGAAGCAACTGAACTACTCTTAGGTTCTTAGTTTTTTGGTAAATTAAATAAGCTTTGGTTCTTCTCATCGAATGGGTGCTGTAAAGGGAGTAATCAAGACCTAATTTTTCAATCCAGCCACGGAAAATACGATTATATTGTCTAGTGGTAATATGGTCTGATTTATGAATTCTAGATTTAAAAAGATAATCACTAGGCTTTAATTTTGCTCTGTTTATCCATAGCTGAATTGATTCTCTCGTCCCTTTAGTTATTTCAAACTGCACGGGTGTATTGGTCTTTTGTTGAATGATATGTGCTCTAGGTGAAACAGACTGACCATAAGCGACATCAGATACTTTTAATTTTACTAAATCACAGCCTCTCAGCTTACTGTCTAAAGCTAAATTAAAAAGAGCTAGATCACGAACTTTATTCTCTAGTTCAAGCCGAATTCGTATTCCCCAAATATGTGATACTTTGAGTGGCTTTCGTTGACCTATTATTTTGCCTTTGTTCCATGGTGACTTATTTAACTTATTCATACTAAACTCCCAGGTTGTTAGGAGTTTTAAGTATGGCAATCAGTTAAGAGCGAACTACGGACATTGATGCTTAGCCAAAAATGTGGGACTGTTAGCTTTTTTTTTGTGCTATAGTGAATTCGCATATATTTTACGATGAAAATGTTGAACGCAACTAACATAACAATAAGAAAAATAAGGAAATTACATGAAATACATTTTACTACTGATTTTACTCTCAATATCGATACCTTGTTTGGCTGTTGATATTGAAGCTCTAAATCCTATAGAGACGATTGAAGTAAAGCCTGAAGGATTTAAATCTTCTATAAAATACAACATTACTCTGCCTCATAAATATAACGAAAATAGTGACAAAAACTACTTTGTACTTTTTGATATGCACCCTAGAAGTCAGCCGTTTATTAGTGGTATGCATGATTGGTTGAGTCACAACGGTGAGTGGCCTTGGTTAAAAACTATAGTAATTACTCCTGCCGATTATAACTCTGAGTTTGCTACTGTATTTAAAGATTTAGTCGCCAACCCAAGTAATCAACGTATCTTAGACATTATTCAGCAAGGAATTTTGAAAAAAGTAGATGAAAAATACCGAACCAACGGATACAGAATATTCAATGGTTTTATGGGCAATGGTGCGCTTGGTCTATATACCCTTATAAATAGACCTAGTATGTTTGACGCATACCTAATAGCAAGCCCAACACTCAACAATGACTTTGCTCGTGTTTTAACTGATGCACCAACTAAACTAGGGGCACAATACGATGGCATGAAGTTTCTTTATATGGCAATTGGTAACCATAACTATGAGAAATCCCATATAGATTCATTTAAAAAATTTGAAAATTACTTAGCCAAGCAAAATAACACTAAGTTAACGTGGCACTCTAATAATAGTGAAGACCATTATTATATGTCTCGGCCTATAGTTACCCTTCTAAATGGCATTGAAGCCTTATTTGACGATATCCATCATGATTTATCTGCTGACTCAGAGATTTCACAGCGTGGCGTCGAGGCGATCATTTCATACTACGACAAGCTTTCAAAACATAAATATGGTTTTGAAATATCAGCAGAAGGCTCATTAAAGTCTCTTGCAAAATCGAAAGAGACTCAAAATCCAAATGAAGCTATTGAAATATATACTAAAGTAACTGAACTTTACCCTGATTCAGCGTATGCACACGCCTCTTTAGCTAAAGCTTTTGCTGATCAAGGAGACGTAAAAAAAGCAACTAATATTCAGTCAATTGCGTTAGAAAAATCTAAATCCATGAGTCAATGGCATCAAAATAAACACCAACAATACCTTGATGAGTTTAAAAATATGTTGAAAGACTAGACTTCTTTCAGCGACAGTTGTTGGCACAAGGCAGACAATCAGGTTTGGTTAAGATCTATAATGAAAAGTGTCAGGTTGAGTATAACTAATTTAAGTTACTTAATGGGTTTTTATCTAGTACTTCAATTAGGTAATCCGGTGCTAAATGGGCATAACGCATAGTCATTTTTATATCACCGTGACCAAGTATTTTCTGTAAACTTAATAGGTTTCCACCATTCATCATATAATGACTTGCAAATGTATGCCTCATTACATGACTTGCTTGTCCTTTAGGTAAATTAATATTGCTCGTTCTTAATCTATACATAAAAGTTTTGTAGCAACTTTCAAATAATTCACCAGATTTTTTATGTTGTGTTAATTCTTCAAATAATTCTTTTGTAATTGGAACTGCTCTAGGTTTACCGTTTTTTGTATCAGTGAATGTAATTTTTTGATTGTGCACATCATTTACTTTAAGCCCTTGAGCTTCACCCCATCTGCAACCTGTGCTTAAACATACCTTAGCAATTAATAAACTATCACCATCAAGTATTTCTAATAAATTTTTAATTTCACATGAAGTTAAAAATGAGAGTTCGGTACGCTTTTCTTTTAATTTTTTACCTTTGAAAGGGTTTTCTGTATGAATAATTTCTGATTTCTTAAGCTGCGTAAATAAACTACTTAAAACTGCAATATCGCGGTTATAAGTCGTAGCTTTTATTTTGGTTAATCGACTTGCAGCAAATTCTGCTAATAATCTATTGGTGATATCACAGACTCGTGGATCACCAAGTAATATATTAACAGCCTTAATCCTTTTAAGATCAGTATCACCTTGCTTTAATTGTGAACCATGATGCTTATACTGCGTAATAACATGACTTTGAT
>NZ_NQMR01000289.1 GCF_002276045.1 Pseudoalteromonas sp. NBT06-2
TAATTTCACCTAAAACTGCTGATCAATAAAACTTCTTTTAGATTACTTTGTGTACACAATGTTTAAATACCACTCCTAATATGAATCAATTTTTTAAATTAACATTTATTAAAAACCCAAATTAGGGCCATCAACATGTTAAACTCTTTTCCAATATTTATTTAATTAAAAAGGATTTATCATGATAAAGCATATAGTTACTTCATTAATGTTATTACCCACTAGTTTATTAGCCAATACAGATGTTATTTCTGTCACCGATTTTGGTGCTGATGGAACTGATTCTTTACCTGATCATGTTGCATTTAAAAATGCAATAAATCCGACATTCCGCAGCATTTTTAGGAATAAATTTCTTGATAGATGCTGCCCATGCAATTAATGATAATACTGTTCCTCTCCTCAGGGCGGGATTATGCTTTGTTTGATTTTTAACCAAACAATATCTCTGCTCTAAATTTAGCATCCCAACATGCCCGTTGCATTTTACCTGCAACACTATCTTTTAGTGGGTGTGTTTTGATTAAGTTTAATAGCTTACGTCTGATTGTGGCTAAGTTCCTCGCTCCATCATCAGCATAAATTTGGCATTCATCTTCTCTAAATGTCACATCTAATACCCAGTGTTGGCTATTCTCAATAGCCCAATGCTGACGTATATATTTTGCCGTAACTTCAACATCTTCTTTTAAGGACGTTATGTAATAAGACGTCTCTTGCTCTGTTTTATTATTTAAATGTCGAGTGCGTTGTACTTCTACTACAGCAAAGCTATCTTTAAATTTCTCCGTTTCATCAAACCACTCTGTTATCGGTAAAAGTCGATATTCTCTTTCGTTAATTCGCCCATGCTCTCCATCTAACTCTTTAAAATAATTATCCTTTAATAACTTAGGTGAATCACGGTAACTCTTATGGAAATAGGCTTCTACTTCTTTAAATAAATTACCTTGGTTCTTTTTTACTTGAAGTACATAATCTCCATTCCCTTCACGTATTGTCGTTGTGGTTTCTGTTTGGCAATGCATCGCATCTGCTGTAATAACAGCATTTTTAATATCTAGACTCGCTAACATTGCTTGCATCACTGGGATTTCATTTGTTTTTGTTGAGCTTTCCTTTTGGTAAATGATGAGACCATTATCCACAACCATCGCCGTCATAAGCTGCAAGGCATCTATATCACCATGTTTAGAGCCACAAACGACTTTACCATCAAAGCTAATATGCTCTTTACCTTCTTTTTCTCGCACCGTATTTGAAAAATTTATAAAGCTTGAAACGAGGCTGTCAGCCTTGACCCCTCTTATAATTCGCCCAATAGAATGCCTTGTGGGAATACCGTGGCTAAAATCTCGATATTCTCTTAACCAATCAAGTTGAGCTTCCCCAAATATTTTAATGGCTTTCCAACCCTTTGCCCCGCAAAGTACTGCGGCAATTGTTAAGAAGATAATATCAGCTAATTCATAATCTTTATTAGCGTCTACTCTGTGATCTTCAATGCTTTCAATATCTTGAAATAATGACTTCATAATTAATCAACGTTGAGTTTTTGATAATGATCTGATCGTTCAACACCAATTAAGTTCAAAATATTTTCATTATACCGTACTCTTTGTCATAAATGCGTGATCCCACCCTGTTCCTCTCCTCCACATTGAGGGCTAATTGTTGCTCGCCCCTGATTGTTAATACATGAATACCTTGAAAGCAAAAGAACACCCAGCGAGCAGTTGGATTTTGGCACGGTTTGTATTTTAAGTTGGGAAAATATACCGACTGAGCCTTTAACTCTCTTCTGATCTTATGCTCCAATGCGGCATAAACCATTAAGCAACACGTCATTACCATCAGTAGTGCTTTAATCCTTTCTGGCTTTTTCAAATAAAGAGACGAGGTTAAAAAGTCAGGACTCTTTAGGAATCTAAAGCCCTTTTCTACACTTTGTTGTGATTTATAAAGGCTAAGCATTTTCTCCATCGTTAGTGTTTCACTCAAGTCATTAGTTGCTAACATAAACATGCCTTTTTCCTGCAATCGCTGCTCCCGATTTTTTAACGACCAATATAACAGCCCTGTTATTTGATATTCATAGCTATCGGGTTGCTGATTTAGTTTGGGACGGCCACTTTGTTTAAATACGGCGTGTTTGAGTATTTCACTGTCACTTATTCCAACTTCACGATAGGATTTTAACCATGTTTTTAATGCCTTATCCGCATCTAATTCACAAGAAAAACGTTGACGACTAAGTTTTTTGAATGATTTTAGGGCCGCGTTTGATTCTTTTTCCATACGTTTATCTAGCGTATGTTGCTCTCGTTTTTTCGCTTGTTCACTTTTAATTAATAACCAGCGTTGCTTTACTTCGCCATAATTTGACTCAAGCCATGCTGCGCTATAACCGTTATCAAGCGGATTAAAGTCGAGGGTATGCTGCTGAGCTATTACTTGTTTTACTTGTTTTAACTTTTGTGGGGCACGAGAAATAAATAACTGCTTCTGTTCGTCAAGTGATTGAATTGTTTCAGCAGTGTAAAGGGCTGCATCGGCAATAAAGTATTGGCTATCTTGAGCTGCTTTTAAACTGCTAATATGGTGTTTAACAATATTTTTAAACCCTTCATTGTCATTAATATTGCCACTGGCTGCTTGCATATACACTGGAATACCTGCCTTGTTTTCAGTGATCAGGTTAAGTACAACCTGATTCAGCTCTGGGCGATGGTCTCGACTGTAACCTCGAACTAGTTTTACTGCTTTACTGTCGTTGTCATGCTCATAATTGCCATCAACATGAATA
>NZ_NQMR01000029.1 GCF_002276045.1 Pseudoalteromonas sp. NBT06-2
GAAAATATCGCGCATGTTTTTATTCTTATATCGTAGCCGTGCGATGTAAAATCCCACCTACGAAACAACAATTCTAAGTTATACATTTTAACTAACTGTTTTTAATAATGGTTCTATTATTTTTGCTTCTTTTTTCTCTAACCAAACTAAATCACAAATACCATCTGATGGTACAAAACCTAATGGGGCATCTAATAATATTTGACGTATTTTTTTATGTTCAAAATTATGACATGCGATATCTAATTTATTTAATAATGCTTCGATCTCTACCCATTCAAGCATTAATTCATTTGCGGTCATAATGCGTTCGTGGCTGGTTCCGCTTACGTTATCGCCTATCAACAACTCTTCATATAGCTTTTCGCCGGGCCGTAAGCCTGTGCATTTTATTTCAATGTCACCATTCGGATTCTCTTTGCTAAGTACTTCATAACCTGAAAGATTAATCATTTTGGTGGCTAAATCTTTAATTTTTACTGAATCGCCCATATCGAGTACAAAAACGTCACCACCTTTGCCCATGCCACCAGCTTGTATTACTAGCTGAGCAGCCTCAGGTATGGTCATAAAATAACGCGTGATATCTTGATGTGTTAAAGTAATTGGCCCCCCCATTGCTATTTGCTTTCTAAATAATGGTACTACTGAACCCGATGAGCCCAACACATTACCAAAGCGTACCATACAAAAATTGGTTTTATTTTGTGTTTTAGCTAAAGCTTGCAAACAAAGTTCAGCCATACGTTTAGTTGCCCCCATTACATTTGTGGGCCGAACTGCTTTATCGGTTGAGATAAGTACAAAAGTGTTTACTTTAGCTTTTATTGCAGCTTTTGCCGCATAGTAAGTACCAAATATATTATTACGCACACCTTCAACTACATTATGCTCAACTAAGGGCACATGTTTATAAGCTGCAGCATGGTAAACAGTTTGCACATTAAATGATATCATGACTGCTTCTAGTCGATTAATATGTTGCACAGAGCCAACTAAAGGCAGTATTTCCACTTCGATTGAGTGTTGCGCTTTATATTCATTTAACTCTTTATCAATTGAATATAAAGCAAACTCAGAAAGTTCAAACAATACTAGCTTCTTGGGATTTTGCTTTATGATTTGACGACATAACTCTGAACCAATAGAGCCACCAGCACCTGTGATCATAACCACTTTATTTGTAATATTTACAGCCATTAAATCAGCTTTAGGTGCAACCGGATCTCGCCCTAGTAAGTCTTCGATTTCAACGTCTTTAAACTCAGCTATTTGTGCATTACCTTCAACCATATCAGCCAAACCAGGAATAGATTGCACTAATAAAGGTAATGATTCTAAATTTAATAAAATCTCTTTGCGGTGAACACGTTTAACACTTGGAAGAGCCAATAAAATGCGTGTAATATTTTTTTTATTAATAATAGCTTCAATAGATTCAAGGCCAGATACTGTTATCCCCTGAATAATGGTTTTATGCTTGGTTTTATCATCATCAATAAAACCTGCAACATAATATTCTTGACCTTTAGCTAAGGCATTAGCTAATTGGCGACCAGCAGATCCTGCACCATAAATTACAACAGCTTCTTTTTTATGATAATAATGACGACCGATTAAAGAACGTGCAATAATTCTACTACCGCCAATAAACAGTAAACAAAAACAAGCAAAGATAAATGGCACAGTGCGAGGTACATTAACCTCAAAAAAGAAAGCTAAACCAATAAACATAAAAGTAGCAATAGCAGTGCCAACTCCAACTGCCCACAATGCATGTAAGTTAATATACCTAAGTACAGCACGGTATAAACCTTGCTTAATAAAAGCAAGCAGGCTAGCAGGTAATAGACCTAAAAATAGAAACCAATACTCTTGATTAAATAAAGGTTCAAAGCTATCTAATCGCATAAAAAATGCGAGCCAAAATGCAGTTAATAAAAATAAAGCATCTAACATAAGTGAAATAATACGCTTTTGCGCGCGAGGTAAACTGAAAATTAATTCAATAATTGTTAACACTGTGATTCCTTTTGTGTGCTTAACATCATATTCTTTAATAATTTTATCTGAATATAATTTAAAATATGTTATTGTCAAAATGAAAATGTAACGACAAATAAAGGACTATTATAACGTAATAATAACAATTGTCTCTATCACTTGTTCATACCTCAGCAATTCTCGGTGAATTAA
>NZ_NQMR01000290.1 GCF_002276045.1 Pseudoalteromonas sp. NBT06-2
TAACTTTCAAACCTGCGACCAACACGCTCTTCCATATGTTTAAAAAAGCGCTCAATCCATTTCGCACGGGCATTACCGGGAATAGCAAAAATAGGCTCAATTTCAAATTGCGCATAAAAACCAGAGGTTTTATCATTCATCATTTTGCTTTTAAAACCCGAGCCATTATCGATATACACCATGGCAGGCACATTATTATGGTTTTTCATGGCACGGCTCAGGGCTGTTAAAGTACTAATTGAGTTTTCAGAAAACGTCAGTTCCCAACCAACAATGTAACGGCTTGCCACATCTTGAAATATCACTAACTCTGGGCGATAAGATTTACCCGTAACAGGGTGTGCTAAATGCACATCAACACAATGGCCATCACCGTTATAAATAAAACCGGGTTTAATATTTTCAGTAGAGCGAATTAAAAAGTCTTTATGCTTTTCACGATACAGCTTGGCACCAATACGATAAGGGCTATTAGGGCCAAGTTCATGGGGTAAATCGTTAATAAAACGCCTTACATGGTGATGCGCTACCTTAAAACCTTCATTTACTAATTGGTCGCCCACTTGAGCAAAACTGGGTGAATTAGGCGCGTGATATAACTCAATACAGCGATAAGCCCATGGGTGTTGTGCTTTGGCTTTACCTTTAAACTGCGGTAACAGGCCATTTAAACCCTCTTTTTTATAAATGTTGCACCAGTTATATATCGTGGCGCGACTGGGCATTTTACCCAAGGCATTCACCGTAGCAGTTAAGCTCGGGATACATTCATTAGAGTTATATTTTTTAACTAACATTTGATATGCCTGATCTAGTTTTTCGTTTTGTACTAATAAAAACTTCACCATTGCACTGCGATTTAACGCTGTATTACGGGCTTTTTGGCTGGCATCTTTCCAGCCCTTATTTTCTATAACCGCAGGCAGCTCTTTATATTTTTTAACGGCACCATGCATTAGATATGCTCCTTTTTGTCAGAGAAAAATGGGTTGGGTTCAAACATTTCATATAAGGTTTCGTAAGTGAATGGTGAAAACAACATGCGTAACCTGCGGTGTAAATTTTGCCATTCACATTTATTGGCTGGTGCGATAAATGTCAATTCAAAATGCTCTGCTAACTCCTGATCCCATTTGTCAGCAGGCGTTAGTCCCATATGGCAAGACGTAATATTTGCTTTTAATTCTTTATTTTCTTGGCTAATAAAAATCATGCGTGGT
>NZ_NQMR01000291.1 GCF_002276045.1 Pseudoalteromonas sp. NBT06-2
TTATATCCTTATTTACTGGTGTTAAACGGGAAATATCAACAAGACCACTGATATCACTCACCTTTACAAGTGCTGAATCACCTAAAGGAATTGCTTGTGATTCTGTTTTAACGACTAGGTCATCTTGATGTACTGAAATTGAGTTATAAGTAAACTTTGAACCAACCGAGTATTTGTTATTGAACTGTGCAGCATCCGTAACGCCTTCTAATATTGCTTTCATGGTGTGACTACCTCATGGCTTTGAGACTGTTTTTTTAACCAAGCTTTTGCCTTACGAATTACATCTTCCGATGTTTCGTTGCCTTTACTATGAATGGGTAAACCAATGTCGCCGATGAAGGATTTTAAAACAGGCGTTAGATTTACAATTTGAATTTGAGTTGTGATTTCAAAATCTAATAAGTACTTTGCTTTTTCTTGCAGAGTTGGCAATGTTTCCAGGTGGATTAAATCTATTTTATTGCTCATGAGATGTGGTCCTTTTTGTCACAAAAAAATGGGTTGGGTTCAAACATTTCATATAAGGTTTCGTAAGTGAATGGTGAAAACAACATGCGTAACCTGCGGTGTAATTTTTGCCATTGCGGTTTATTAGAAGGCACTAAAAAAGTCATTTCTTGCATGTTGCACAGTTCAGAGTCCCACTTCTGATTGGCTTTTAAACCCATTTTAATAGAAGTAATGCGCGCACAAATTGTGTGCTTGTCATAATGGCTAATAAAAATCATGCGTGGTTTTAATATTTGCTGTTGTAATGTCATGGTGCTGTATCCTTATTTGCGCTCAGGCATATCAAGTTGAAAGCTTTCTAATAAACGACTACGTTGTGATTCAACATATTCCCATTCGGCAGCAGTAAAACGTGGTAGGTTTTCGATACCTTGAATCTGCTCACCAAATTCACCATTTAAGCGTTCAAGCATGTGCCCAATCTGCATGTAAATAGAGGCCCAGCAATGATGTAGTGTTTGTGCTGCGGCTAATCGGTTATCGAAATTTAAGGTGCGGTTATCAATTAACTGCCCTACTTGTTCGGTAGTTTGTACAAGTGCTTCATCAAGTAGGCCCGTATACGCAATGGCATCACTGCGCATTTGTGAAATGATCACAGGCATATCAAAACGCATTGTTGGGTTTTTACGTAAACGCTCATGTTCACACGCGTTAATTGCATCAGCGCGTTCTATATCTAACGCTTTATTTTGGGCTTTTAACCGTTGTAACTCTTTTTTAAGTTCACGTACGGATAAATCTGACAGTGCACAAAGGTCGTCGTCATCAAGTGATTCAAGGGTTTCTATTGGTAAACGTGCCAGTTCTACAAGTTTGCTTTGGTTCATATTCAAAAGTGCAGACGTTTGCACTTTAGAATCAGGTAAAGATAAAAACATTTTTGCAATGCTCATAGCATCAAAAGCAGAGCGGCGGGCAATTCCAAACTTTGTGAATTTCTTTTCAAATTCACCATGATTTGAATGTTCTTTTAATGTCAGGAGTAATAATCCTTTTTTAGCGGCATTGATTACTGCTTGCTCTTCTAAACGTACGA
>NZ_NQMR01000292.1 GCF_002276045.1 Pseudoalteromonas sp. NBT06-2
CGAGCAGACTTAGTTATTTTGTTCGATCAATGCGAGCAAACGCTCAAAATCAGTAGTTTTGAGTTGCACAGGAAAACTGCCATTTTCTTTAACAAAAGTTAAAAATTCTCGTTGTTGTTTAATGAATTCTAGATCTGTCATTTTTCGTCCTTGATTTAGTTATTTTGATGCGGATAGCCGCATCAGTCTGGGGTATTCTGGACGGTTAACTCTGTGTATGGGATATATTAAAGTTATACCATACAGCGATAATTATATACTCCTGTCATTTTGCTGCATTCTCCATAACCTTGATCCTCATACTTCTTGAAAAATGAACCTATAACATGAATTGGAAGCTCAAATTTTTCAGATAATTCAACCCCATCTAAGCATTCACCAAATTTAGCATTTTCCATTTCTTGAAATAACTTACCTAATTTATTATCTTCGCCGTTAACAACTGCTGCATAAATAACAAACTCTGGGTTAGATAATACAATTGATAATGGGCGAGGACATCCAGATGCTAGTTCAAAAGTAATATAATCAGAAGATTCTAATTTTGCTAAAGCTTTACTATATTTATCATAGACATCGTCTCTTAAGCTAATCACATCAGTTGAATTTTCTTTCATGAATATATATAAAACATTTGTTAAATCTAATATATCAGGATGTAATGAGATGATTGGATGACTTTTAAACTCGATATCATTTTGCCTTTGTTCTATTTCTTTTGTATCAAATACTGCTTTCCCTTCAGTTAATACTTGAGTTAAACCTGCAACTGGGCCTAATTGACAAGCCATACCTATCCTTACAGATATCATAGTTAAAGATGCTACTGTGCTAATTAATTCTCTTCCCATATTGCATTCCTTTCTAGATAAAGTTAATAGAGGATATTACTTAGAGTGATTTTACCTTATTGATGCAATTGGATCTAACTTGTTAAATGAAGAATAAAATAGGATAAAGCGTAGTTTAGCGATTTATATTTTGCTCGGAAAAACCGAGCAAACTGTTACGAATCCGACTTTAATGCCTTGTTATAGGTAATTTACTCTATAGTTTTGCCATTTAATTTCAGAGTGAATTCGAGCTTTAATTCTTCAAGCGGAACGTCTCTGTAACCACCATATTTAAAATTGTGAACTCCATTTTCTGAAGAAACATAATGATAGCTTTTTCCAAGCCAAGAAGTTACTTTGCCTAATTCTGTACTCTCAGTTTTCGAGGCGTCTTTGTTCCAGACAATGGCAATATCTTTCATTGTTATTTGAGAATTCAATCTTATGATTTTTTCACAATTGGGTAACTCTAATTCGTAAGAACTTCCTGACTCACTAGGAATAGGCAAATAACTTCGTTTGTGTTCTCCTGACTTGCCCACCTCTCTAATTCGCCAACTATTACCTCTCTCAGCACACATAGAGTCATAGTATTTTTCACATTTAATAGCGTGAGACTTTAGTTCGCCATTTGAAAAGGTAATTTCAAAAAGTGATTCGCCATTAATATTAACTGGCTCTCTTTCAAATTGGGAATCAACACACTCTATAACCCCACATGCACTTAAAAGTGCTGATGCGAAAATTAATCCTAAATACTTCAAAAGCTTCTCCATGCCTAATGATTACCTATAACGCCCTGTTAAGGGGCTGATAATGTTTGGCTAAAATTGTGAAGTGTAGCGAAACCGAGCCAAACTTTAGCAGTCCCGCTTAAACAGCTTGTTAGGTTGAGCCTTCACATTTGCTAAAGCTTAAACCAACTCGCTTGCTTATATCTGTAATACTATTACTTGGTTGCTCGAAAATCCAAGGCTCTTGTATACCATTAGAGTTTAATACACCATGAATAAACATACGGTTATGTCTGACAGTATCATTTCTAGTTATTATTTTTGTAATAACTAACTTCGTATCCTGATTAAAAACCTTTGACTCTCTAACACTAGTTGGCCACTCGCATGATTTGCTTTTAAGTTTATGCTTGTACTGAGAGCTGCTTTTAATATGCTCTTTTGTTTTGCTGGTTAAAGGATAAAACTCCCACTTGTCCGTTTTTGGCTGGGGTGTATTAGAAAGCAATGGGCACGTATTTACACTGCGAATTAAAGCAAAATCCTGCTTAAAGTTAACGCATTTATAGCTTGATACCTCATGGCTGCTTGGAATTGCACAAGCAGAAATTAATACAGGGAAGCTCAATAAAATTAAAAGTTTTCTCATATCCTTTGCGAAACCTAACGCCTTGCTCATTTGCGTGGCGGTTGTAGTGGGTTTTTGTGCAATAATGAG
>NZ_NQMR01000293.1 GCF_002276045.1 Pseudoalteromonas sp. NBT06-2
CGGTTGTAGTGGGTTTTTGTGCAATAATGAGCGCAGCGAATGCACAAAAAGGAGCGTAGGCCGCTGCGTCAAATGGAGCAATTTGTTATGTATTAGTTAAAATCAATGTAGCTCGAGCCTACAAAAGTCGGTGCCCAACAACTACTCCCCACGTCCAAGCCCCGAACAGTCACCGTTACTCCAGTAGCTTTTGCAGTAAGAAGTAGACTCAACAACCTATCTATTTTTTCGTATTCATTAGGTATTAAAAAACCAGTTTTAGTACCATTACAATGAGCTAAGCTAGTCTGCCCATCAAAAGTAAGGCCATATACCAACATCATTCCCGAACCGTAATGACGCATCATTGAAACCTTGCCTGTAGCAGTTATTGTAGCTGCTTGCGCAGATATGCCAAAGGTTAGCGTTAAAATTATAATTGTTAAATTTATTAAATATTTCATATATCACCATGTTTATAAATTACATAACG
>NZ_NQMR01000294.1 GCF_002276045.1 Pseudoalteromonas sp. NBT06-2
CTTCGCTGGGCAAACAAAAAAGGAAGCATAAGCTTCCTTCTAATTAGTTATTATAAAACTTAATTACCAGATCTTCACTCGCTTCTCTGGTGCTATGTACATAGCATCACCTTTCTTAATATCGAATGCTTCATAGAATTCATTCATATTAGAAAGTGAACCAAGCGCGCGGAACTCACCTGGTGAATGCGAGTCAGTAGCAACTCGATTACGCATTGATGCTTCAACAATCTTTGAACGCCAAATTTGCGCATAACCCATAAAGAATCTTTGATCACCCGTTAAACCATCAATAACAATTGCTTCTTTACCATTTAATGATGCTTTATATGCTTTATACGCAATTGTCACACCAGATAAATCACCAATATTTTCACCTAAAGTTAATTCACCATTAACTGCAAGATCTTCAAATACATGATACTTACTGTATTGATCAACTAAAGATTTAGTACGTTTCGCAAATTCAGCTAAATCTTGCTCTGACCACCAATTACGTAAATTACCTTGTGCATCATATTTACTACCCTGATCATCAAAACCATGACCCATTTCATGGCCTATAACTGCGCCTATACCACCATAGTTAACGGCATCATCCGCTGCCATATTAAAGAATGGAGGTTGTAATATTGCAGCTGGAAATACGATTTCATTAACTGTAGGGTTATAGTAAGCATTCACTGTTTGTGGTGTCATGCCCCATTCCCATTTACGGATTGGACCACCTAATTTTTCTAACTCTTTTGTATGTGCTAATTTTGCTGAACGTACAATATTACCAACAAGATCATCTGATTTTATTTCAAGTTCAGAGTAATCTTCCCACTTATCTGGATAACCAACTTTTGGTGTAAATGCAGCCAATTTAACATGTGCTGATTTTTTAGTATCTTCAGACATCCACTCTAAATCTGAAATGCTTTGACCATAAGCTGATCGTAAGTTTTCAACTAATGTGCTCATGCGTGATTTAGCTTGTGCTGTAAAATGACGAGCAACATATACTTTACCAATCACTTCACCTAAGTTGCTATTTACAACACTCACACCACGTTTCCATTGTGGACGTTGCTCTTTACGACCATTTAACTGCTTAGAAAAGAAATCAAAGTTTTCATTCTCTAAATCAACAGTTAAGTACCCTGCTCCAGCGCTTAAAGCGTGGAAAGTTAAATAAACTTGCCAATCAGCAATGCTAGTTGCTGCAAATATATCACCAAAGCCTTTTATGAAGTCTGGTTGATTAATAATAATATCTTTTTGTGTCGATACGCCCTGAGCTTTTAAGTAAAGCGCCCAATTAAATTCATCTGTGATTGTATTTAAGTTTGCAGTTTCAAATTTATTATATCGTTTTTCACTGTCACGAGTTTGTACTCTTGTCCAATGAAAGTCTGCTAATTTAGTTTCAAGTGCCATAATGGTTTTTGCAGCTGCGGCACCATCTTTGAGGCCAGCTAAAGCAAACATTTTTTCAATATGCTCAACATAACCCTCACGTAATTTTACATAACGTTCAGTTTCATTAAAGTAATAATCTTTATCAGGTAAACCTAAACCATTTTGCCAAATATGTGTTGCATAACGGCTTGAGTTTTTCGCATCAACACTGATATAGAAAGCTAATGGGTTATTTATTCCTATCGTTTGTGTTTCACCAAAAAATGTTGCTAATTCATTTTTATCTTTAAGGCTTGTTATTTGATCTAAAACCGTCTGAATTGGTTTAATACCCGCTGCATTTCTTGATTCTGTATCCATGTAAGAACGGAATAAATCAGCCACTTTCTGCTCATCTGAGCCAAGTTTAAGATCTTTTGTTGCAGCTAACTCTTCAATAATCGCTTTTACGTCATCATCTGCTTTATCACGTAAATCGTAAAAAGAGCCTATCGCTGTTTTGTCACCCGGAATTTCAGTGTTTTTTAGCCAACCACCATTAATGTGCTGATAAAAATTATCTTGAGCACGAACACTTGTGTCCATGTTTGCTTTTTCAATACCTGAAGCTAACATTGTTTTTTTTATTTCGACTTGAGCTGTTTTTGTTTTTTCAGTTGAAGTACTTGTTTCATTACAAGCAGCAACAAATAATAAAGATGTGCATATTGCACCTGTTATTATAGCTTTCATTACGATTCCCATGGATTATTTAATTATTAAAAATAATTTTAACGATCAATCATAATGAAGCATGAAATTAATTACTATAGTAAAACACATCTGTTTACATATTTAGTAAAAATTGGCTGTAAAAAGTTACTGACAAATGTAAATATTTAACATCGAGTAGGGTGAGGCTCACCCTACTCACAGAACTGTACTGGCCTCGTATACGGCTCCTACATACTTCGCATCACCATCGTTAGTGACACAATGCTAATTTGTAATCTAGTATAGTGCGCCTTATGCGCCATCGCTCATTTTTCAAACATTGTGGTAACTTTCATCGCAAGATTTGGCGTTCTAGCACAAAGATAATCTACCAAACTTGACTACAATTACTTCCCATATACGACCTGTCTCATCAGACGTCACTATTCCTAGCGCATCAATTCGGCTTGTCCCGCTGATCAGGCGGCTTGTGTATCAATAATAAAAACTCACAACTCATCAAAGTATTAAAGTATTAAAGTATTAAAGTATTAAAGTATTATTCCCCCCTTCGCAATCAATTAAAGCTTTTGACTAAAATTGACACTATCAAATGCAATTGCAATGTTGATAGTCGGCTTGGT
>NZ_NQMR01000295.1 GCF_002276045.1 Pseudoalteromonas sp. NBT06-2
TTAAGTTAATGACATTGTTGAGCCTATTGCGGTCGTTAACAGGTTTTCGCAATCTGTGCATCAAATTCAATCATGACTTTCTATTTGTTCCTATTTTAGATGAGGGGCTTATTGTTTTACTTTATTCATAAGTGTATAAATATTAACTATTTAAATGGTAGGTGTATTAATAATAATCATAAAATCCACTTTATTGATTTTTAGTGTTGTGAATGTGTCTTTGATAGACGGAAAAATTCCGCCTTTCACGCACATATTAAACTTAAAATATTCATCAAAGCCTTTGATATAACAA
>NZ_NQMR01000296.1 GCF_002276045.1 Pseudoalteromonas sp. NBT06-2
TTCCGCCTTTCACGCACATATTAAACTTAAAATATTCATCAAAGCCTTTGATATAACAAGCGAATAAGGGTATTTTAGATAAAATTAAAATCATGATAGACGGAAAAATCCTATGTTTAAACACGTAATAAATCGGTCTGTTAAACATCTTAGATGCCCATAAAATTCTAAACAGGAGTAAGTTTTGGAAATTAAAAAGCTAAACACGTTACGAGGATTAGCTGCTCTAATAGTTTTTGTAACTCACTTTAGCGATATAACAAATTGGCTTGGTGGTGTTTTAGGTGGCGGCTCAGGAGCATATGGTGTTATGCTCTTTTTCTTGTTGAGCGGCTTTTTAATGTCTTACCTTTATTTAGACAGGGGGTTCAATAAGGTTAATGTTAAGGGTTACTTGTTAGCCAGAGCTGGAAGGGTGTTACCCCTGTATTTAGTTGTTGTGCTTAGCTCTTATTATCTGTCTCTAGCGGGCAGTGATTTTCTGTACAACATACCTGACTTCAATGCGCTATTAGGTCATTTGTTATTTTTACATGGTGAAAGTGTTCTTTGGTCAATCCCGCCAGAAATACAGTTTTATTTCATTTTTATTATTTTCTGGTCATTCGCTAAGGGTCGGGCAGGGTATATTTACCTCTTAAGTCTTGCGGTAATGATTTTACTGTTTTTGACAAATTTTCCCAGAATACATGGTGATATAAACGGCGTTCCATACAACGTTTTCAGTGTTCTAAGAACCCTGCCCTTCTTTTTCGTTGGGGTTATCTTTGGAATGCACTATAAGTCTATCAAAACTCCAGAGTACCTCAGAAGTCACTGGTTTATATTGGCTCTATGTTTAATTCCGTTAATGTATCCTGAGTTGACCCCAGTTACCTCTGATGCCAAAAGAAAAATGTGGCTAAGTTATGAAGTGCTGATTGTCATGAGTACAGTTTTCTTTTGTATAGTGTTCTTGGTTCCTAATAACAATATTTTATTAGCTAACAAGATCGGTGATTTTATTGGAAAAATATCCTACTCCCTGTATTTGTTGCATATGCCAATAATTGAGAAAGTAAATCAATTCAATTTATCTATTGAGTTTAAGTTCATACTATCTTTAGTTTTAAGTCTTTTAGCTGCATTTATATCATATAGATACTTCGAAAAACCTGTTGCAAAGCTAATACGAAGTAAGGCATCTAATAAGTCAAGTCAGCATGACGTCCGCAAAGCTATCGCCTCTGCTTGAGGCGTTGGTATTTAGCTTTCACACATTTAAGGAACAAGATGTTTTTAAATAGCATTAAATTAATATTTGTAGCATTCATTTTTTTCTCTGTGCAGCTATGTGCAAAGGAAAGTACAGAATTTAAGATTCGAAATACGCAAACGCAACAAATAAAATCTGAAAAAAGCGGGTTGGAGTACGAACTGTATATTCGTTTGCCTAAAGATTACTCTAGAAGCAATAGAAAATACCCCGTAGTATTGATAAATGATACAGGTTATTCGATAGCAGTAGCCAGTGGAATTGTTCACCTGATGGCAGACCGGGATATTGAGGACGTAATTATTGTTGGGATTTCATATTCCAAAGGTCATAACCCTTTACTTAGTAGAACAAGAGACTACACGCCATCATATGCACCAAATGAGAAGCATGGGCATTCGCTCGAAGTTCAAAAACATTCAGGTAAAGCCAGTCAATACATTAGTTTTATTTCAGAAGATGTTTTACCGCTCATTAGCAAAACCTACCGTATTAAACAGGATAAAAAAATATTTGTAGGCCATTCATATGGTGGATTGCTAGGGGCTAACATTCTCATAACCAATCCAGAGTTGTTTGATTACTATATCTTAGGAAGTCCTTCATTTTGGTATGACGACAAAGTCATGTTTCGACTTGAAAGAGACTATGCAAAAAATAATGAAACCATGAAAGCAAATGTGCTCATGTATATCGGCAGTAAAGAAGGACGCATGGTTGAGGAAATGCTGGCATTCGAGAATCAATTACAATCACGAGATTATCAAGGGTTAAACATTCAATCTAAAGTATTGCCCGGGTTAACTCATTTCAGTGCTTTTGCAGTGTTATTAACGGATGGCCTTCAAAAAGCAATTTCAAAACAAAATAAAGGGCGCTAACATACAAGGATAGGTGTCAGCTCTATCGAAAGAGCTGCCTTAATAAAAAGAATCACCACCATCAATCAAATACCCGCTACTTACTTCTACCAACTTCACTTAACAACCCCTATCATCTCACTCACTTTTCAAAAACTCTAAAGAACAAGAATCTAGTTTTGAAAGAATATTTGCACTCCTTAATCGTTCAAAGGACTCATTTATAATTTTATGTTATTTCTGCATTGTCTGAGTACAACGTCAACTTTCAAAACAGTTAAGTTAATAACACGTAACACCTCAATAACCC
>NZ_NQMR01000297.1 GCF_002276045.1 Pseudoalteromonas sp. NBT06-2
CCTTAAGTTAATGACATTGTTGATACGATAGCAGTCGTTTCACTATTTCATTTTTATGACTTCTTGGTGCGCATTGCTGACTCTAGAAGTTGCTTCAGTAACGGCAACTCCAAGACTTAAAGCGGTCGTTAGCATCGATGATACCATTAGGACTTATGCCGCTATATGCGGTCACTTTTGTGAAAATGAATATTTGCTCAAAAACTCTATGCTTTATTGATGAAATAGTGATTTAGACCTTCAAATATTTCACTTTTTAAGGGCGTTTCTCTAATCATAATCGCCTATTCTAGATCGGAATACAAAATTCATTTTAGTTTAACTTTATCGCTATCTTAACTTCAATTTCTTCCATATACTGGCTATAAATCGTCTGTCTACAGCGTCAAACGGGTTATCGGCGACCACATAAGAGGAGGTCGACTTTGTCATTGTAAATAATTCACTATTGGGATCAATCCCGTTTTCGTCTATAGTAACGTTATTGAACAAATCAACCACCGCCGCTTTTAATTCCGTCAGTAATTGCTCAAAAACTTGCTGTGCCTGCTGGACAAACACATGGTAAGGCTCGTTGCCACCAGACATAAAACTGGTGCCCGTTACCCCCACTAGATTGATACCTTCTTTGATATAGTCAATCTCAGACAAATGCTGGACCCATATTTTGTCGATGGCGTGCATAACTACAATGTTCAGGGCTTCATTGAGCTTGTCATCGCTCACGACCGTACTGAGACTGTGCCAACGCCGTGTTACTTTGCTTTTAAACTGATGAGCCCCATCACCCAGTAAAATATCATCCCGCAATTGGTGGATCACTTGCCTTTGTTGTTCGACCAAACCACTGTATTTGTATAACGCTTTGCGTCTATCAAGATTCGCGCCTTCTAGTACCCGCTGGCCGTGGGCAATTTTTTTGCTGATCGGGCACTGGAAACCAACTCTCCGGTGTCGCTTTTGCCAGACAACAAGCCATCAGCCCCTAAGTGATTAAACAATTTGTCTTCAAGGCTGACAAAATATTGCGACGACCCAGGGTCGCCTTGCCTTGCCGCCCGGCCCCGCAACTGATCATCAATCCGTCTCGACTCAAATCGGCTGGTGCCGATAATATGCAGGCCACCTGCTTTTTTTACTTGTAAATTGCTTGCTGTGTCTTTTTCCCCCAGTAAAATATCTGTGCCGCGTCCGGCCAGGTTGGTACAGATAGTGACCGCCCCCAAAGCGCCTGCCTGAGCAATTATTTGGGCTTCCTGCTCATCATTTTTGGCATTGAGCAGATAGCACTCAATCCCTTTTTCGACTAACAAAGCGTATAAATCTTCAGACTCGCGGACATTGGACGTGCCCACTAAAATTGGTTGCCCGGTAAGTTGAATGGAGGATATTTCATTGCAAATAGCACAGTTTTTTTCGGCTTTTGTACTGAACACCCGATCTGGCTTGTCTATTCGAATGCAGGGTTTGCGTGGTGGAATAACGCAGGTTTTCAGTTGGTATAACTGGTCAAACTCTTGAGCTGCCAGGACTGCGGTGCCAGTCATGCCGCTAACTTTCTTAAATAAGCACATCAAATGTTGCAAGGTGATTGAGCCTAGCGTTTGACCTTCCCTTTTGATGGGTAGACCTTCTTTGGATTCTAATGCCGATTGCATACCGTCGGGCCAACGACGTTTTTCGGCAATTCGGCCGGTAAACTCATCAATCAGTTTGATGTCGTTGTCTTTGA
>NZ_NQMR01000298.1 GCF_002276045.1 Pseudoalteromonas sp. NBT06-2
CTCATCAATCAGTTTGATGTCGTTGTCTTTGACTATGTAATCGATGTCTTTGGTCAGCAAAACCTCTACGTGCAGTGCCAAGTTGACGCTGGTCAGTAACGGCAAGTTATCGATGTCAAACAGGTTTTTACAGCCAAATTGTTGCTCTATTTTACGACTGCCGCTTTCCGTCAAATGAACAGAAGTGCTTAATTCGCCGGTCGCATAATCGTTTGTTTTGTCTAGTTGTTTAATCACCCTCGCAATGTGCGTCTGTTGATCATTGTTTTGGTGGATATCACCTGAAATAACCAGAGGAATACGAGCTTCGTCAATCAGAATCGAATCTGCTTCATCGACAATGGCGACATCCAATCCTGATAATACTTTTTGCTGTGTATAGTGCACCAACTGATCACGTAAATAATCAAAGCCAACTTCTCTTGCGGTGGCATAAACAATGTCGCAGGCATGAGCTTTTTTTCGTTGTTTACCCGACATGCCAGCTTGGATCATCCCAACGCTCAAACCAAAGAATTGATAGAGAGGCTGTAAAAATTGACTGTCTCGTTTAGCCAGGTAATCATTAAAGGTGAGTACGTGAACTTTGCGGCCAGCTAACGCGTTAGCAATAACGGGGGCAGCTGCTGCCAACGTTTTACCTTCTCCTGTTTTCATGTCGACAATATAACCGTCATGTAATGCCAACCCTGCCAACATTTGGCTATCGAAGGGTCTCATGCCTAATAGTCTGTTTGATATTTCTGACACAAAAGCAAAAATTTTGACTTGAGTAGGTGTCTTCATTGGCGGTGAAATAGAAACACACAGTGATTGTAGTTGTGCTTTGAGTTCATCGTCACAAAGCGATTTCAATGTCTCGCTAAATAAATCTATTTGTGTCAACATTCTCTTAAACGGTTTAAGGTCGGATTCAATCGGTGACTATAAAAAATAAAAAGCGTAAAGATTATTTAGTGACAAATTTACCGC
>NZ_NQMR01000299.1 GCF_002276045.1 Pseudoalteromonas sp. NBT06-2
CTGTTTATTTACTTTGTTCAGTGATGCGAGTAAGTCGAAGTGCTTATTATGCTTATTTACGACGAGGTGCGGTGATCATAACGGCTAAGGAACTTCAGTTATATCGTCGAACCAAGCGTTTATTTGAAAAAAGTCGTGGTCGTTTAGGCTCACGTCAACTGACAAAGAAATTACGTAAAAAAGGCTTTAAAGTCGGTCGTTATAAAGTCATGAAATTAATGAAAAAGCTTAATTTACACGTTAAACAACGTGTTGCTTATAAAATAACGACAATGCGCAAGCACAGTGATGCTGTTGCGGATAATGTTTTACACAACAATTCAACCCTTGTGGAGCCAATAAAGTATGGGCGGGCGATGTCAC
>NZ_NQMR01000003.1 GCF_002276045.1 Pseudoalteromonas sp. NBT06-2
AAATTAAATTATTATGCAATTGGTTTTATTTAGATAACAGTTACTAAAGTGATAATGAGGTAAATTAAAAAAACGAACAATTAAAATGAGGTGTTGCGAAATGTTAATGCGACATTAACAATTATCTGTATGGATATTTGTTATTTCACGACAAAGAGAGATGAAAGTAAGGTGAGAAGTTACCAGTTACATTTATTTTGATTTTTGCAATAAAAAAGCCAGTTGGCTACTGGCTTTTTATTTGTTTAATTTATCCTCAATTAATCACAACGAATGTCTGTGTTTTGATATGCGATCGGCTGAAAATGTATATCACTTATTGATAAATTTAGCGCTGCAGCGGTACTCAACTGCAATGCAGTTACATTTGCACTTAAAAGCCCTTCGTTATTTGAAAAGCATGTCGCATCGATAGATAAATCAGACCACTGCCCTTTAGGTAATAAAGCAAGTTGTTTGCTTATATCTTGCTGCATATCACAGTGACCTTTTAAGCCTAAACTTGCATCACAATTTATAGTGATATAAACAGGAGAGTTAATCTCACTATCTCTTTTCATATTCACTAATAACCGCGAATGCGTTATTAATCCAGAACTTAATCTATCGGAATCTGCTGTTGTGTGAATAAACTGAACACCAGCATATTTGCTACCATCAAGCTCAATTCTAAAAGCATCTTCTTGTACTTTTTTATCTACAGTACGGTATTTTATACCCGGTAAACTTACCGTGTTTGAAGCAATGGCTGTAAATTGCTGTTCTGAGGTTAAACTCGCGATCCAAGGCTCGACTATTTTACCTGTAAAGATATTCAATCCAGTAGTTTGACCTTTAGTCAAATCAAATGTTTCAGATAAGTTATCGGCTAATAGATTTTTATCTCCATATCGTAAACCAAAACCGTATGGTAATAATGGGTGATATTCTTCATCATGAATATTGACTATTTGATCAGGTGCTTTAGGCCAAGAGAATGATAACTTTCCTTTAAAATCATGTTGAACACGATTATCTTTATCCTTCAATAATACATCCGCAATCGCTTTGCCTTCCGAACCGGGTAACCAAGCGGCTACAAAGGCATCACTGGCATTAAGCTCTGCATTAATCCACATAGGGCGACCACTTATAAAAAGTGATACGACAGGTATGCCTTGTGCTTTTAATTTGCGCAGTAATTTCAAATCTGACTTTACTGCTTTTTGATATGCTAAATCTTCAACATCACCTTGTCCTTCAGCATAAGGCTCTTCTCCAAAAACAACCACTGCAACATCTGGTTTTTGTATAAAGCTCCCATCTTCACTCAATACAATCTGACCACCTGCAGCTTTTACTTGAGTCGCTAATCCATCATAAATAGAACTGCCCCCGGGAAAGTCATTATTTACATTACTATTACCTTGCCAAGTTATAGTCCAGCCACCAGCTTGCTTACCAATATTATGCGCGGCATCACCTGCTACCAACATATTGATTTTTGGTGATAGGGGCAGTAAATTTGCTTTGTTTTTTAATAAAACAAGTGACTCTCTTACTGCTTGTTGTGCGACTAATCTATGTGCTTTACTACCAATTAATTCAGTTTTACCTGACAATACACGATTAGCAGGACTGGGTTTATCAAATAAACCAGCACGTACTTTTACGCGTAAAATACGAGTAACTGCATCATCAATTCTTGATTGTGCAATTATACCTTGTTCAACTTGTTCAATGGTATTTTCAAGTAACGATTTCCAAGCTTTTGTTGGTACCATAAAAATATCAAGACCCGAATTTACAGCTTGTGGGCAGCTTTCATTACTACAGCCTTTTACTTGCCCATGGCCATTCCAATCACCTACAACAAAACCATCAAATCCCATTTTTTGTTTTAATACATCGGTTAATAAATAGCGATTACCGTGCGCCTTCTCTCCTTGCCAACTATTAAATGACGCCATAACTGATTGCGCACCAGCGGTTAAACCGCCAATATAACCTTGGCCATGAATATCATGTAAAGCTTGCTCAGAAGAAATATTATTACCTTGATCATCGCCATCAACTGTACCGCCATCACCAATAAAGTGTTTAACGGTGCTGATCACTTTATCGTCGCCTAAAAAGTCATTACCAACACTGCCTTGCAGACCTTTTACAATAGCACCCGCATAAGTTTTTACAATTTTAGGGTCTTCAGAATAACCTTCATAAGTTCTGCCCCAACGATCATCTCTTACCGTTGCAACCGTGGGTGCAAAAACCCAATCAATACCTGTTACCATAACCTCAGTCGCTGTCACTTGTGCTATTTTTTCTATTAACTCAGGGTTGTTAGCAGCTCCTAAGCCTATATTGTGAGGAAACAAAGTCGCACCTATTACATTATTGTGACCATGTACTGCATCGGTACCCCACATTGTAGGGATCGTCGAACCATCTATAGAATCATCAATGGAAGCCTGATACATATCTTCAGCAAGTTTGATCCAATCTTGTGCAGTTGCCTGTTTATCGTTGTTTGGAAATGCACCACCGCCATTTAAATAAGAACCAAACCCATATTTTCGCATATCTTCAATTGTAATATCACGTATTTCAGGTTGAATCATTTGTGCTACTTTTTGTGCTAGCGTCATGTTAGATAACAGTTGTTTTACTTTAACTTCAACGTTTTCATCTTTAGCTACTTGTGAAATTATTTTTGGCCAAATTGCTTTTTTAACCTCTTCTGTGCGTGCACCTTCATTTTTAGCAGAGCATGCAATTAAGCCTGTTAGTGCCGCAACACTGATTATCAACTGTTTATTGATACTCATCTTAAGATCCTTCTTTTAAAATAGTCACAGGTTTTGATCCTATTAGTCCGTAATACGCAATATAGGCATAACAAAAAATAGGCAGAATAAATGCCAGTTGCACACCGACTAAATCAGCTAGTACACCTTGAATCAAGGGTATTATTGCACCGCCAACAATAGCTAAACATAAAACCCCCGCACCATGACTTGCAGCATCACCTAAGTCATTTATCGCTAAGCTAAATATTGTTGGAAACATAATAGAGTTAAATAAACCCACAGCTAAAATCGACCACATAGCAACAGGACCATCCAGAAAAACAGCAAGTAATATTAATGAAATTGAACATGCAGCATTCACAGCCAATACTTTGCCTGCGGCAATATGCTGCATTATAAGTGCACCAATAAAACGACCAAGCATCGCGCCGCCCCAATAATAAGCAATATAATTAGCAGCTTGTGATTCCGCCATACCAGCAATATTAGGTTCAGCTAAAAAGTTAATTAAAAAACTACCAATAGCGACTTCTGCACCAACATATAAAAAAATACCTACCGCACCTAATTTTAAGTGACTAAAGTGCCATGATTTTTGTGTAGATTGCGTTGAAATGTCTTTTTTACCTAGCTCAGGTAGTTTTAAGTAAGCAAAAATAACCGCTAATAGCATGAGTGCTGAAGCAAGCATAATATAAGGTATTTGAACAGCTGAAGCATCTGTGATGGCATGCTCTGTGCCACTAAAAATGAGCCAAGCACCAAAAAACGGCGCTACGGTTGTACCTAATGCATTAAATGCTTGGGTCATCGTTAATCGTGATGATGCGGTTTTACTTGGCCCAAGTGCACTTACATAAGGGTTTGCTGATACTTGTAAAATAGTAATGCCCGATGCCAAAACAAATAGCGCTAATAAAAAAAGCGAATACACTTCTAATATTGAGGCAGGATAAAATAAAAAACAGCCAAAACTTGCAACACTTAAACCTGTCACTATACCTTTTTTAAAACCTAGTTTACCTACCAAATTACCCGCAGGCAGTGAAACAATAAAATAAGCGCCAAAAAAGCAGAACTGAACCAACATTGCTTGGGTATAAGATAGATCAAACGCTCCTCTTAAATAGGGGATTAAGATATCATTTAAGCAGGTTATAAAGCCCCACATAAAAAATAGTGAAGTCAGTGAGACCAATGCAAAACGATTACTTTCATTAGGTGATATTACATTGGGGCTATCTTGCTGTGCTAGGTTTGCTGATATGCTAGCCATAATCAAAGTTCCTACAATTAAAAATAAATAAATGAGTGTGAATAAAAAAGAAAATGCCGCTCAGTAAGCTAACTGAACGACACAGATTTGAGATTATTTAAAGCTATAGCGAGCGCCTAAAACATAGCGCGGTCCATATTGTCGTGCAAACAAGAATTGTTCTTCATAGCGACCAAAGCCTTGCTCTGTTTCGTTGTTTAAATTTAATCCCTCAAAAAATACCGTAACATTATCATTCACGTTATAATTAACACTCATATCCCACTGGCCAAATTCCTTAGCAAATTGTGGTGGATTATCAGATGAACCTTGGTCTTGGCCTACACCCATTAAGTATTCATCTCGCCATGCATAAGTGACTTTTACAGACCAATCATCTTTTTCATAAAAAGCTTGGAAGTTTGCGGAATCACTTAAACCCGTTAAAGGCGTTTGTTGATCTAAGCTTTCGATATCAAACTCAACATCACCTTCAACAAATGTGGCGTTTACACCGATACCAAAACCGGTTTCACCAAATAGATGTACCAGCGCAAGTTCGAAACCATCCACTTTTTTATCATCAAGACTATTAAATGGACGCGATATATCCCAAACCATCAATGGATCATTTGAATTTGGCTCAATATATCCTTGGCTATTTAAAGTCGCCCCATTAGTTTGCATTTGTGCAAAAATGGCATCATTAGTTGCTTGCTCATCTCTAGCAATTATATCGGCCTCAGCTTGCTGCCAACGAGGACCATCATAAATATCATGAAACCCCTCAATTGTTGTTTTAATTTTTTGATTACCAATAAAGTTTTTAACATCTTTTCTAAAGTAACCAATTGCAGCATAACTGCCTGGTGAGTAGTAATATTCTAAAGATAAATCGAAGTTAGTAGATTCAAATGGTAAAAGGTTTGTATTACCCTCACTGCCATTTCTAGAGCCCACTTTTGGACTGGGTGAAAGCTGACGGCCACCCGCTAAATCGCCTAATGGTGCTCTTGTAATTGTTTTACCCCAAGACACACGTGTCACTAGCTCATCGGTTAAATCAACTTTCATATCTATCATAGGTAAAAATACATCATGCTCACCTGTTAGTGACAATGTATTGCTATCACCGTCTAGATATTGCGTATGCCATTCACTACCACCTTTGTACCAAACTGAAGTGGGTACATCTTGTAGTACATTACTGGTAACCGATGTTTCCTCATAACGCACGCCAACATTTAGCTGTACAGGAAATTGTGCAACTTCAAATTCCCATAACGATTGCACATAAATGCTATCTGTATCTTCTTCAACTGAACTCGACGAATAGGTACCCATATCGTGATAAGCCGTAGTTGCAAAGTAATCATCGCCACCTAAGACTTCGTTTGTTAAAAAGGCCTCTGAACGTGCAACAACTTCATCAAAATCAAACGAATAATAATAGTTAGGTGATAAATCACTACCGCCACCACTGAACTCATCTAAAAAGTTATTGGTATTATTTAACTCAAACATGCCATCAGGAAACATTTCAGTATATGAAGGGTTAAATAAGAAACCACCAATTAAACCGCTCCATGCACGTGAACCACCCATTTTTTGTTCTGTACGAACTAAACCAAATTTCACATTTACTAATGGAATATCAAAAGTATTATCCCAAGTACCATGAAGCTGAAATTGATCGACTGTTGATTCGCCTGGTGAATGTGAGAACTGACTAAAGTGAGAGTCAATTTCACCTGGCGCTAATGTTGTTGAACCATTTTTCCAATATATTTGTGCATGAGGAATATCACCAATACGATTATCATAGGTTTTTGTTACAAGTTGGTCTGAGCCTAAAACTAAACTGCCAGCACTGCCTAAACCAGCATCACCACCATTATCTGTTTCATTTTTTGAATCATGATAATCAAATTCAAAATGTAATGAATCCGTTGCCTGCCAAGCGACATTAAAACCAATTGAACGCTCTTTTACTTCGGTTGTATTTCTACGCGCACTATAAGAGCCGTCATTACCACTGATATCAGCATAAATTGCTGTACCATTTTCATCTAACTCATAAGCATTAATGTTACCGCCATAATCATTCCACATACCCCAACCTAGAGAATTCATACCCGTTGTTGCATCAGTAGCGGTATAATCTAAGGTTAAAATCACATCATCGATCGGCGCATATTGAAACGTAACATGTCCATTTATACGCTCTCTTTGATTATCTTCAATGTTGTAATTCATATCTCGTGGAAAATAATGTGCACCAATAGGGTCGCCTTGAGCATCTAAAGCACGTGGATCTATGATTTTAGAATCATCTAAATCAGGTAAATCTACATTGGCCTGCCACCCTTGAACATTTGCTGATTGCTGTTGAAAATCACGTCTATGATGGGTGAAAGAAGCCGCAAAACCTAAACTGTCGTCAAAAAATGTATTGCTATAAACACCACCTATTTCGGGAGTTACATCATTACCATCAACATTAGAAGTATCGTGTATGGCTTTTGCAGAAAAAGAATATTTTTCGCCAGGACTATTAAATGGCTTCATCGTGACAATATTTACGGTTGCACCTAAACCACCACTTGGGTTTTTAGCGCGTGCAGTTTTATGAACTTCTAATGCACTTATGCCATCTGATGACAGATTTTCAAACTGATATGAACGAGAATTACCTGTCCCCGGCATTTGACGACCATTTAAGGTCACGAGATTAAAATCAGGCCCAAAGCCACGAACAGTGATTTGACTGCCTTCGCCATTTGAGCGACTCACAGTAACACCAGTGATCCTTTGCAGGGATTCAGCTAAATTTGTATCTGGGAATTTGCCCATATCTTCCGCAGATATAATATCAACCACACCTGATTCAGCACGTTTTAAATCAGCAGATTTAATTAAACTACCTCTAATACCTTTTACTTCAATAACTTCAATTTGTTTCTCTGCTGCACTTGTATTAGCTGCCTTTTGTGTATTTTCTGCTGCAATTAGCTGCGTATTAAATCCTGCAAACATAATCGCACTGATGCATGCTGCTAAATGATTTTTTGAAAAGTTAAACTGTTTCATAATAATCCTACCTGTGAATGAGTTTCAATTGAGCCAGTTTTATGGCTCTATTTTTTAAATAACGAATGATTAAGGTGTTGTAATAACAACATTATCTAGGCGGTAAACTGCGCCTTCACCCGTAACCCAAGCAGGAAAAACCATTAATACATCAATTTGACTAATATCTAACCCTGCATCAAATAGACTTTGTAGCGAAAATGTATAGGTTTGCCATTGACCTATAACCGGAGCAACACCTTCTTGCGAAGCTGATAGTTCAAATTCTGCAAATGTATCTACATCACCAGATTCTATTTTAAACACCCAAGTTGAATCAGGATCAGAAGAAGCTGTAATCACTTTCATTTCAAATTGAACCAAACCATTTGCTAACAAATTAGAAGCATCTAAATACACATCATCAGCGGCCTTTAAACCCATTACCGTTGCAGTACTACCAATAATAAACTCGGCGGTTAAACCATGTTCAGTATCATCATTTTCAATTGTAGGAGTAGAACCACCACAGCAATCCCAAATACTCCACTGATCTTTTGCTTTATCATTAAATAAAACATGGCCAATATAATCATCTGAAGCATTAGGATCATAAACTGTGACATTATCAACACGGTATACAGCACCTTCACCCTCTCCCCAGGTAGGGAATATCATTAATACATCAATTGCACTGACATCAAGGCCTGCATTAGCTAAATCTGATAATTTAAAGGTATAAGTTTGCCACTCACCCTTTACTGGCGCACTGGCTTCTAAGCTTTCATTGAGGAGTATTTGTGCAAATGTATCAGCATTGTTAGATTCTGTTTTAAATACCCATGCTGCTTCAGCCTTGTTTGGCATATCAACAACTTTCATATCAAATTGAATGACACCATTCGCCAAAATGCCTGTTGCATCAAAAGGCGCAGGCTGTACATCAGGAACTGTAATATTGGCTTCACGTGAAATAAAGCCCATTACCGTAGGTTCTGCCCCAATTGAAAATTGAGCAACACTACCGTGTATTTCATCATCCATTTCAATTGTTGGTAAAGAACCACCACAACAATCCCACATTGGCCAACTCGTATTTTCTTCATCTTCAAATACCATTAACTTTGGCGAGCTAATATCAGCTGCTATTTCTAAGTTAGTAACTTGATATACCGCACCTTCACCAACTCCCCATGCAGGGAAGATCATCACGACGTCAATAGCACTCGGATCTAAACCTGCATCAACAAGTTGCTGCACAGGAAAAGTATAGGTTTGCCACTGCCCAGTAACTGGGTTTAAACCTTCTTCACTAAAATTTAACTCAAGCTCAGAAAACTCAGTCCCACCAACACTCTCGACTTTTAATACCCATGCTGCATCCGTATTATTTGGTGGACTAACCACTTTCATATCAAAACTTAAAAAGCCAGAGTCGATAATAGGTGAGGCATCAAAAGGAGATACTTTACCTTCAGGGTCAACAATGTTGGCTTCTCTAGAAATAAAGCCATTTACTGTAGCGGTTTCACCAACAACAAACTCCATTACGTCGCCTTTGTCTACATCATTTACAATTGATGGATTTGAATCGCCACAACAATCCCATGCTGGCCAATTAGGGTTTAACGTACCAGAAAATATTGTTAAATTTTGTGCAATACCAGTAGAGGGAGGTGAAGGGATAGGTGCTTTACCAACAACAAGTGCATCATCAAGGCTATCGTAACCTGCTCTGATTGTTTCACAGCCTTTGCCTGTATCAGGGTTTTGGTTACATTGATAAACACGTACATAATCAACTTCAAATCTTTGACCATTAGTAAATGCATTCGCATCTACGCCTAAATTATTGACATTTTCCGGCCAATTTCCGCCAACGGCAAAGTTAATGATCATAAAGAATCTTTGATCAAAAGGTGCGGCATCCCAATGCGTTGATAGCTCACCAGATATAAGATCGTAATATTCGGCAAACCAGCCTTGATGTGCTAAACCGACAGCTTGATCTTTACTGTTATAGCGTACTTGTGATTGGCGCTGTGTTGCATAAAGGTAATCATCTAAGTACCAACGGATCTCCCCTTCCTGCCATTCAATAGCATAAGTATGAAAATCATCAGCTGGATTGATACCATCAGGAATAGCGTAGGCTTTACCTGAATGGGAATTGTCTGGCGACTCTTTACCATAATGTAATGTACCGTGAATTTGGCTTTCTACAATACCTTCATCATTGACTGTTTTTAAGTTTACCGCTTCTAAAATATCAATTTCGCCTGATTTTGGCCAACCACCATAAGTGGCATCTGTCGGTAGCATCCAAAATGCAGGCCAACTGCCTTGACCACTGGGTAGCTTAGCTTTGATTTCAAAGCGACCATATTTAAAATCGGCTTTATGCTGACTAATTAAACGTGCCGAAGAATATGGTTGCTCAGCGCCATCTGCTGAAGGTAAAGCAACAATATTTAGAACGCCATCAGCAATATATGAATTTTCACTGCTGTCGGTATAACATTGTTTTTCATCATTCCCCCCACCTAAACAGTTAACTTCATGGGTCCATTTATTACTATCTATGCGACTTCCATCAAATTCATCGCTCCAAATCATTTCCCAGTCACTCACTGGTTTTTGTACATAAATATTACTCGTGTCGGTGTTAGTTTCAACACCACCACCACACCCTTGCAAAGATGCCAGTGATGCTAAAGCACATAACTGAGTGAACTTACCGATAGCTTTATTCATAATCAAATCCAAGTACCAACTTATCTGTTTTATTCATCAAACAATGTTTTTAATTTTCTATTGATGACATTCATGATGACCTGTTGTTAAAACAGCTATAACTTTAATAATACCTCGGTATAGCGTGCCCCCACTGTAGATACTGAAAGAAGTCACATAGGGTTACAATTGAAATGCGGCATCACGAGATGTTAATGCGGTGTTGCGATTAATTACGTGATGATGCGATAAGAAGAGGTATAAATAGGACAAGTGGTTTTAATGAGTATAAATCCAAACACACTTTTGTTTTAAAATATCAAAACCCAGTAAACGCTTAGTAATTAACATACGATAAAATCGGTTGATATTCACATAAGTAACTTTCTTAATTTGCATTTGAACTGAAAAATTACAATGGAGTTTTACTTAAACTGTCAGTTTTGATAAATGACAGAAATTTCTGAAAAGGCAGATTCTAAACATTGCAGACATTAACATCAATAGATTCTTGCGCTATCTTTATTACTCAGAAAGCATTGACCTAACTTTATCTAAGCTACCTGAATTGTCATTGAGGATTTAAACCAAGCGATAATTGAACCGATAATACAGGCATTAAGCTTACTCAAAGTAAATGTAAAATTTATTTTCATGGAGCATTGCTAAATACGAAGAGTAAATTTTAGAAATCCGCTCACAAATGTAAGCGGAATCTAAAATCATAAAGTCAACCGATAAGCTAGATAAAACAATACTATTCACACGTTTTGTTTAACGTGAAGTAATAACTGAATAATTAATAGCTAAGCTGATTCATTTAGTCGTTCAATAAAGCTGCTAATAAAATTAGAATGAATATGTTGCTCTAACGCCCGCTTCTTTAGGTGCACCTAATATAGACCCATGATCTCCCTCTGATGAAGTCAGGCTATTATTCGTATCGTACAATTCATCAGTTAAGTTTCGAACATAAGCCTCTAACTTTAAGTTATCAAATTCGTAGCCACCATTGATATTTACTAAGGTATAGCTTGCCATTTCACTTTCATTAGCGACATCTGAATAAGAAGAGCCCGTGTAGGTCATATTAACATTACCAAAAAAGCCACTGTCATTGGTGTAGCTTAGTCCAAGAGTAGCCGTTTCTTTAGGCGCGAATTTAAAATCATTGCCACTAAAGGGATGGTCATCATTAGAAGAATCAAACTTATTGTATTCCGTGTGTGAAATAGCTAAGCCTGTGTACAACGCAAGGTTTTCACTCACTTCATAAGTAAAACTAATTTCAGTACCAGACAAAGTAGATTCACCAGCATTAATGGTCATCTTAAATGAATCATTTGTTGTCCCTGGTTCTTGAATAGCGACTTGCTGATCCGTCCAATCACTATAATAAACGTTTGCGTTAAGTACACCTTTACCATCGAGTACAACCGCACGAAGAGAGGCTTCATAGTTCCATAACTCTTCTGCATCAAAATGATTAATTCCATTAAGTAACGTCAACTCTGCACCGCCAGAACGATAGCTTTTTTTCACAAAAAAGCTCGTTGCTACATCATCATTCCATTTGTACGTTATGCCAGCATGTGGAAGAAAATTATTAAAGCTTTCTGTTTTCTCTGTTTCTGGTACTTCAGCAACTAACCCCGTTATTTGATTGTTAATTAAAAAGATAACCTGATCAATGGTCATGCCGCCTAAATCAACAGCGCCAAATGGCCCGCCCATTTGTGGTGACTCATAGCTGCTCTCAGTGATTGAAGATGTTAAATACTTTTGCTCTTCATTGTCATAACGAATGCCAGCATTCAGAACCCATTTTTCACTCAAATCAACTTGCCATTCAGAAAAAATGGCATAAGTAGATGTGTCTACATTGGTCACACCGGATTGAACTGTTGGAAATAACGGGGCATAAAGTGCTACAGGTAACACCGCTGTCGTGGTTAGAACAGCGCCTAAACCGGGCATAAATTCATCAAATAACACTGGTAAATTATAATTACCAGAATATTCTTGGCTACGCTTAGCTTCAATACCTGAAAAGTAGACACCTGAGCTACCACGTATACTATCGCCTTCAAAGTTAAAGCGAAATTCTTGCGACCAGTTATTATCTTCACTAAGACGGCTGACAATACTACCACCGTTCTCTACTGACTTCGATGTTCTATCTGAATCGCTAAACCGAGTACGTTCACCGCCTTGATAAGCAGAAATACTTTTTAATGACCAGTTATCATTAATTGTATAATCTATGTTGAGTGAGAATAAGTCCGCCTCTGTATCAAAGACTGCTTTATCATTAGCGCTAATTACGCGATCTTCTCTGGTATAACCGTCCACTAAATAGCTACTTGTACTACCTAATTTACTTTCAATACGCTGGTAAGAAAAAACAGAACTAAAATCATCATTTGGCTGATATAGCCATTTTAAACGATAAACATCATTATTAGCATGACCATAGTCATCTTCATTTCGAGTAATATTATCAACATAGCCATCAGACTTATTTTGTTCAACCGCAATGCGGATGGCAGAAACATCATCAACTAAATTGATATTAGCTACGCCTTTAATTTCTTGTTTACCGTATTCACCAAAGCCTAAGCGAATTTTAGCTTCATTTTCAAAAGTAGGATCTGTGGTGTTAATAACGACAGCACCAGCCAATGCATTACGGCCTAAGTTAGTGGATTGAGGCCCACGTAGTACTTCTACTTGGCTAACATCCCACAGGTTTCCAGCCGCTTCACTTTTCACCCAACCTGATAATGTTACACCATCAACCACAACCGACGCGAGATCACCTCTATTTGGTAGCGATGCGCCATCACTATTTCGAACCCCACGAATACGAAAACTATATTGACTACCGCTAACACCTGGTGTTTGTAAAAAAACATCGGTTAACTCTTGCAAGTTACGTTGCTCAAGTGATTCTTGTGTAAAAACAGCAATACTTTCTTTAGTATCCTGCAAGGTGTTGGCCAACTTTTGACCTGTTACTACAATCTTTTCTATAGCATTTTGTTTAGTTTCTGTTGTCTCATTTTGCTCAGCTGAAACGGAGAAACAGGCGATGCTAACAGCAAGTGCTAACCTTTTTTTTGCATAGTTTTTCATTAAGGTATACCCTAGGTCTTATATTAAAATTAATTTTTAAATATTGTTATGATCGTTTAACCACCGTAGTATCAATTCAGATGAGGGAAGTCTTCATTGAAACATCATCTATTTTGTCTATAGCCACTGATTCAATAAGTTTTAGTGTTTTAAACCCTATCCAAAAAAGCAGCACAGCGATAATTAAAAATCCAGCACTGACATAGCCCAGCAGCCAATATCCACTTGTTATCATCGCAAGCATTGTTTTACCCAATATCAACCATTCGAATGCTACAGTCGCAAAAAGAAAAACACTGCTTGCTATCAAGTTATATCCGATAAAAGGTCGTAATTTTTTGATAAAAAAGCCGGTTATCGTGATCAGTAATAATGTAAATCCAAAAACATATTCAATAATATGTTCTCGTTCGTTTATTGTTTCGGGCAAGCTGCGTTCTAAAAAGAAACTCAAAGCGGTCGCTGTTATAACACCAATACAGGCACCAAGTGTTAAGCCTCGGGTTAAAGCGAGTGTTTTTGGATATTCATTTTTTCGTTGCCGCTTAACTATCCACAACACATTACCTGCGACTATCATTCCGCAAAACGCAATAGCTAAAACAAAATAGATTAAACGCATATCGGTACCTGCATAATTGGCAAAATGCATGGAGTACAGCATTTGAAGACCTACTGAAAAAACATTATCTTCAGGCAAGTTCATGCTTTGAGGGTAGCTATTAGTTGATACTTGATAAAATCGGGAAAACGAACGATTAAAACCAGTGTTATAAAGCCCACTAAATTGCAGTACAGCATTCTTATCACCATACCCATAGATATTTAGTTGGGTGATTTCAGCTTTATGTTCTTGAGAAAGGTTAGCAATAATAGAGGTAAGATCAGGCATATCAAGTAGCTCACCACTTGCTTCACTCTTATGAGTGTAAAAGCCAGCATCTCTAGTTATACCATCTAAGTCTCCCTTGTAGAGTACTAACACACTAGGGATTTGTACTAAAATCAATAAGTTTAATATGACACCTGATAGAGCATACATAATAGCAAACGGCAAACTTATCACACCAACGACATTATGCATGTCTGTCATTTGCGAGCGTGTCGTTTGATCTTTACGATACAAGAAAAAATTTTTTACAATTTTTTTGAGCTGTACGACAACCCCAGTGATAGTGATCACAAAGAAAAATAACGTTATAACACCTACAATATACAAGCCCTGTGGAAGTTGCAGGTTGTAATGTAACTTATAAAAAAAACCTGCCAATTCAAAAGGGTTATGCTCAGTAAATATTTCACCACTATATGGATCAATAAGTAAATCAAAAAACTTCTTGTCTATAGGTTTAAAGTCGGCAGAACCATCAGTACTCGTCGTGTTAATCTGTTGTTCTTCAGACACTACAGATGCCTGAAAAAACATACGTAAATAAGGTGTTTTTTCATTGGGCAAGCGTAATGAAATTCGATCTTCAGACAAAATACCATGAGCTGTTATCTGCTCTTCAATTAAACGGTTGTAATCAATATAATCTCCCCGCGCTTTAGCCTTAGTATCAATATCGTAATAGGGTAATTTTGCCCATTGATCTAGTTCTGGATGAAAAAATGTTATAGCGCCAGCCCAAAAAACTATAAACAACGGTAATGAAATAATTAAACCTACCCAACCATGTGCATTTAATGCATTTTTCAATGTTTCTGACTTCATGCGCCTGCCTGAATATAAAAATAAACGTTAACCATGCTAGTTATTAATAACCCTACCAAACAAACTAATGTTGGCTTTTTAATTGATTGCACACAATAAAACCAGCTAATTAGTGCGCTCCATACCGTAAAGCCTCCAATAACAGCAATGAATAAAAAAACATCTCTGGATAGAGGAGCGATAAAGCCAATATTCATAAACAGGCTCATACTCAATAAAAAACCGAGAAAAAAACCAACAAAAGATTTTATCCACAATGATTCATACCACATAACAACCTCCGATAAGTGCCGTAACGGTTATCATTGAAGTGCCATATATTAGTGTTTTAGGCTGATGAGGAAAATAAGGAACAACTAAAGCAAGTACGATCCAAACTAACATAATTAGCACGATAAGAATCAACAAGGCTGATAGCCAATGATGTAGGTTTAGCAGCAAGATAAACGAACTAAGTCCTCCTATAGAGAAAAGCGACCATCCAAATTTTTTCGTAACTTGTCGTGACAATATTAATTGTCGATCTGAAGCAAGATACACAGCTACACAGCTAAACCAACACAAACAAAGTGCAGCTGCATTAATTAAAAAACTCATTCGTTATGCCTTGCAGCGAAACCATTAGCTAAAAATTGGTGAGCAATTATGGCAAAAGTAAAATGTTAATGCAAACTATTACCATTTTACTTTTATTGATTATTTATTAATCAATCGGCTATAACGTGCTAAATTGTAAAATAAAAATAGAAATATCGAACGCCACAGAAAAATGGACAATGCCAATTCACAATTGGAATCTTTGTTTATCTCAGTTGGTTATTTATTTTGAAGGGGCTTAGACAGCGTACTCGATATTTAGAATTTATACACTGACACAGAATTATGAACGCTCTCTTTTATGTGATGCCTACTTAATCACTAATGTACTTCACTAATTGCTCTTTCGACTTGCTGTTCACACAAAGTTACTCCCGGTAATCCCGCACAATAATCACTCGCGGCATTTAATGTAGAAACTTCAGTCTGGCGCAAATCATATTCATTTTGTAAGCTGGCCAGCTCACTTTCTGTTGCAACAGCAATAAAAGCTTTCAATCTTTCCAGTTCATCATTCACCAAATCCTGATATCCCCTTAGTCGTCCTGATATTGCAATATAAGCTTCGGGCATATTGGATGCAGGGGGCGGGATCAACTGCATATGCCCCGAGTTCTCATAAGGTTCAACGGTGTATTTTATGGTTTTTAACAGTTCAGGTTGAATGTCGTTGCGATAGTCTCCTCCATCTAACAAATATTTGAATAATGTTTCTGCATAATCAATACATGCGGTCACGTCTGTACCACGGCAAAAACGTTCTGTTCCAAGTGTGTTTAAATATGGGGTTAAGCCACCATCCGTATGTATCTGCACACTATATACAGCATTTTTAATGGCATTTGAAAACTCTTTCGTTTTGGTGATAGTTTTACTAAAAAACAATACACGTATTTTTATCTTAGTTTGAAACCATTCATATTCGCTTTTATCTCTAAAATAGAGTTTTGCCGTCACATACAGATTAGATCCTGTTGTAATACTGCTGATAAACCCATCTCCGCAGATATTCTCTATCGCTCCCGGTTGCGATTGCAATTCACCTTTTGCCACATCATTTAATTGACGATTTTCGAAAGAATGGGTGCCATGTACATAACCTAATTGCAATACAGAACTGACAGAATTGGTATTTTCAGTTACTTTTTTACGCATCGAAAACTTAGCTGAACCACCAAATAAGACTAAATTCACGCCACCTTTTACACTTCCTGTCATGGAGCTCATTAATTCATTACTTTCCATCGATTGATGATAAATTAATTCTCCTTTGTTGCCGCCATGAAATAAACGCTCTCCTGTAAGACAATTTGAAAGCGGCATACTTAAACTGGTTGAAAAGCCTCGGCCCAATGTTTCATTTTCAGATCCTAGTGCATAATAAGTCGTACTTAGTACGTCACTAGATAAAAACAGCAATAACACTGGTAAGGTTAGTTTCATGATGCCTTCCTCTTCGTTAACAAAATTTAATAGGGGAGGATTAGTCCCCTACTATCTTAATCGGCAAATGCAGAACCATAGGTATCTAACGCTTGTTTACAAGACATCCAAACCATAACTCCAGTTTCTGGCTCTTCTGGATCAACAAAAGTAGGTGCCCAGCCAAGGTTACGGAATCCCAAAGAAGTATCATTATCTTCAACCCCAAAATTGGCGGTTGCTTCACGAGCATTTTCACATTTGAAGAAGGTAGATAAAGATTCAGATGGAATATTAAGATCACCTAAGTTATAACTAACAACACAAGGTAATTCACTGCTACTGCAGCTATTTTGATAATCAGTCCAATTATCAGCACAAGCAGTTCCATAAGGGTTATCTCGGCAGTGAGTCGCAAACTCATGGTAAATCCAGGCATTATTGTAGGCACCGTTTTTTATTGTCTGTACCGTATTTCTCTGCTCTTGAGTCATCCAGGAAGCATATTTTGCCAATACTGATCGAGCACGATGTTCATGATTCACAGATTTCTTAAACTGCTCCTCCAACCACAATGTGCGATATCTGGTTTCAAAGCGGATCTCTTGTTCTTCTGCGGCTAATTTTTTTACCTCTAAAGAACTATATTTGTAAGGCACAGCTTTGTAACGAACAACGTTATAGTCAGATAATGCATTAAACTGATCACCAAAATCGTTTTTTGCATAATTGACTGCTTGCTCAAACAAGTTAAAGCAAGGGGTATAGTTATCTAAAGAACACGAAATGATATTGTTTGGTATCACTTTCAATAAGGCTGTGGGTTCCCCTCCTTTTTGCAATGCTCTTACCGTAATTCTCACACTTTTTTTCAGTTCTTCATCAATGTAATTGAGCTTACCATCGACATTAATACCAATATTACCAGCGCCATAACTCACACCCAGATATCCACCAATCTCACTTTTATGCTGTTCACTCAAATACTCAATCTTCATATTAATGAACAATTGCGCCCCATATTCAATCTCAGTGATAAATGAATCACCCGCTAAATTCATCAGTTTACTTTGATAATTGGTGGCGAGCTCGTTACCAACAGTGGAAAGACTAAACCCTTGATTAATGTCTAATGGTTGGAGCACTTTCTTTTTTGGTGTTAACGAAGCCTGAAAAGTATAAGTATTAGAAAATTCTGTAGATGCAGCTTCTTTTGCTAAATGGCCTCCTGCATTTACCCTTACTACAGGGAAGGCAACATCTACATCTACATTACCATTTAGTTGGCTAAGTACGTCCTCATATGAGGCATTATTAACTAATTCAAATTGAACCTGAGTATTACCCAGGTTCTCTATTACCGAACCAGCAATAGGTTGTACATTTAAAAATTCATTAGTATCACTGTTATATGCGGTACCCAATATCACATGATCGTTGATCAGACCCGGAATATAAGATTGAAACTCGCTGCTACGCGCACTGGACATTGCCATCTCAACGAGATCCTGCTCTTGTGTACTTTTTGCTAGTACAGCACTTGAGGCCATAGCCAGCCCAAGACATATTAGAGTTTTCATATTGCCTCCTAACTATTTAATATAAAGAAGATAATCTTCAATTTCGCCCGAATCAATTTCACTGCATGCATTTAAACTTCCACCTAAATAATCCATTGAAATACGCATTTTAGTCAGACCCGGTTGCGTACCAGATGGTGGCGTAAGTTGCAGTGAAACCGACTGTTGAGAAACGCCCGCAAATTGTGATTCACTGGTATCCAGAAAATCACCATCTCGATTCCAGTCAACAAATACATGCCAGCTTTCCGGATAACTTTCGCTATCAGTAAACCCTGGTGTCAGTGTTAACTCATAACTTCTGTCTTTGTAAATACGAGCAGTCTGACCAACAAAATTTGAATAAAAAGCAGCATCTGAGTTATTTTCCATTTTTGAAAATTTCACACTTTTAATGTATTCATAGCCTTTTTCTCGCGATTGTGCCGGGCAATAAGCAGGCAAAGAACTTACTAACATTAAAGCGCTAATAGAATAATCGGATGGTATTTGTGTACACGTATCTGATGCACTTTTTCCCGCATACCAACGCTTCGGGTTTTTCCCCGTATCATCACCAAAAGTAACGTATTTTGCGTCATCCTTTAATTGCCCGTTTTTGTATAACAATACTTCTTTTAACGCTGCTTGTTTTTGCTCTCCCGTCCTCGGAATTGTAGGGTCGAGTATTTGCTCAGCAATCGAGATCAATACGTCCGAATAACATTGCTGTAACCATTGATACCTGCCAAGAGCTTGTTCTTTAGTCAAAATATCTTTTGATTCAAATACACTTACTTGGGCCAGACTTAAGCTGCTAAACAGTAAGGATGTTGTAGCAAATAAAAATTTAGTTTTATGTTTCATAATCATCAATCCTTATAATTCCAGCCAATCGGAGTTATAGTTAATAACTCTACTGTTACTTTCTAGTTCTCGTGTTCTGCAATAATCTCCAATTGGGTTACTGTTGCAGTAAGACACTGCATCAGCCAATAAGAATGAATTGAATAGGGCATCATCACGAATGTTTTCAAGTGCTGTTTTATGAGCTGAACTCAATTCATTGGTATAGAAATTAAGAAGGTTTTCAGCTCTACGATTATCCAAAATTGCATTTATCCATGATTCACTCAGGTTTTTAGTAGCCATTTTGGTCAACACATTTCTACTTGGGTACGGATTATCTGGTACCAGCTGATTTAGTTCAGGGCCAGAGCGGGTGTAAGTATTAGTATAAACTTTCGCTACATTATATTTATCTAGGCTAGTAAACTGGTTGATATAATTACCTTTAATATAATTAATGGTGTTTTCAAAAATTTGAAAACATGGCGTTGGATCAGACATAGTACAGTTAATTAACTGATCTGGAATGACAGACAATAATGCGTTGGTGTCTCCACCAAACTGAATTGCCGACACAGTTACTTTAATATCACGCTTGGTTGCATCATCAACTTTTTCCAAAGCACCGCTGAGGCTTACTTTTCCAACCCAATCAACATCCAGCTGGCCTCCCCATTTCACTTTGTCTTCATCATTTTTATATTCAAATTTAAGATTAACCATAACCTGTGAACCATATTCAATGGCCGAAACAAACTCATTTCCTACATTGTCAAATTTATCACCAGGTGCAGCGTTAACTAAATCAATTGCTGCCTGAGTCGGCCTTAAGCCACTACCATCAGATGGAATAAGTATTTTTTTCTTAGGTTTTACCGACAAATAAAGGGTATAAGTACCTGTATATTCGTCTGCCGCATTTTCTTTTGCGTAACTAGCACCTATGCCTACCTTAACCGCTGGCACATCTAGTTGTGCGCCTAAATTTCCATCTAGCATATTTGCTAAACGGTTGTAGCTCATATCCACACCAACTGTGAAGTCGAGCTCCGTATTACCGTATTCCTCACTTTCAGTTCCGGTAACACTGTGAAACGAATAAAACCCATCTTTTTCACTATGATACGCGGTACCTAATGTTAGGGTATCTATACCTTCACCACTTATTTCAGAACGTTGTCTTTCTATTTGTTGCTTACTTTGCATTGTGGTTACATCAGCTATGGCTATAGGACACTGAGCCATTGCAATTCCAATCAATATAGGTTTAATTTTCATATTTATTTCCTTCAAAACTGTGGGTAACGCAAAAGCGTTACCCTAAAAACTAAAGGCTGTTGAGGTAATCGGTTTTCCATTTATTAGGAAGCTGTTTAAGAATTTGATCTTTTGAAAGCATATTTTTTTGATCTTTGTAGTTGAATTTATCTTGTGTAGACAAATCACCCACTAATAAATCATTAGCGAACATACCTAAATCAGCTTCAGACGAGATCTTTGATCCTTCCAGAGGTTTCAATTTCAAGTTGTAGATCTTATCTTTGTACGACTCTTTACTAATTTTGGTGATCAACACAGACTTAGATAGGTTAAGTACTCTGTCTCCTGCTTCAAGCTCTTTAGCCCAAACAATTCCTTTATTAGAGGTAGAAATTGGATGTGTTTCTGTCATAAGAATTGAATTTCCATCAGCTAAGTGAAGGCGGTACATTTCAATCGCCTCTATACCTACAGATACATCAGCCACTTCCATTGCTTCGTTAATCGATGGATTCATTGCTAATGCGCCCTTAACTTGATCACCAATTCCAATAGTTTCGATTGCCATTTGGCTACCGTCAGCCATAGTGATCATTGTGCCTTTAGCCAGACAGCTGTAACCTAACTTAATTTTAGGAAGTATCGTGCTGTAATAATTGCCAAAGCGTGCTGCTTCTTCTGAGGTAATTGATATTTGAAATGCTCTTGCCGTCGCACCGCGCCCACGTTTTATAAAATACGGATACCCTTTAACTGCAAATGTGATATACCAATTTGCTTCAGCAATATTAGAAAAAAGTTTCGCATTACCAAATCGTCCTTCTTCTCTTGGAATGTCCCAGCTAATTAATGTTTCTTTTGCTTCAGTATCTACATCAAACTGTAAATAATCAGAAAAGTTCTTCACGCTGTTATCTAAACCTAAGTAACTTTGTTTGGTTGCTCCGCCATAATTTCCTTCCTGCAAGTAGATATTGGTAATTTCATCTACTCCGTTTGGGCGGTCTTCAATGGCCAAATCAGTTGCATAAATTTCAGTCACTTCATGACCTACTCGAATTTGCCCTTGAAAAGGTATATTTACATCTGTGATTTCATTAGGATCTTGATATTGATCTGCAGCATAATCACAATCACTGTGGTCCCTGTTCAAACATACTTTAATCACGGCATCGTTATTCTTATCTACGGGATCAACTGCGGTATAAACTGGACGACCATCATTATTTAGAATTTCCATTTGATTTGATGATGGACTGTCTGCTTTATCAGCAGTTAATATATCACCGTATGCAATATCGATATGCCCCCACGAAAAAGGATATTCAGTATATTTTAAAGTAGAGGTATAACTACCGTCAGCGTTTTCTGTTTCAACATAAGAGCTCGCATAAATGTTCTCTAGATTTGGAAATTGTTGCTTAAGGGTTTTTAAAGAAACCACTGAAGAAACGATGGTGTTTTTCCCATCTAGCACATTTAACGTGCTTCCCATTGGGGCTAATTGACCACCATTACCATCTTCTATCAATAGGTCAATATAAGTAGATTGTGTTCCACCGTATACTGAGCTTTTAGCACGGATCATCAGGTAAGGTTCATTATTGTCGCCAGAAACAGCTACATTCATATCTAAGAAAAAATGGGCATTTTCAATAATATCGACTTGAGTTGGAACCTCTGCTACATTATTGACTGCTGTTTTTTCTGGCAATTTTTTATGTAACAGTTGCTGTTGTCGTATTTCATTCAGGCTATTGTGTAATTGTGGGAATCTTTTTTCTAATTTACCCGCTTTCTGTAATCTAGATTTCGCTAGGTTATAATGGTTTATATTAGTCAAATCCAAATTTCGAACGCCATTTTCATCGCGTTCAACTATGATATTTTTTACCTGTTTTATTTGACTATATAAAGGTGTTTCAAATATATCTTTCTCGCTTGCATTTGCTGTCAACGCTAAGCTAACAGCGATAGCCACAGTAAGTGGTAGACATAATAAGGTCTTTGAGTGTTTCATATCATTTAGTCTCTTATAGTTGTTTATTGCTTATTTATTGATAACGATCAGGTAGTCTTCAATCTCGCCACTACCGCTTGTTGAACTGTTTGAATAATCTGAACATGGGTCAATAGAATTGACTCTGGTAAGATCGTAATACTGCATAATTCGCATTCTTGTCGCTAGCTGATCAGAACTCACAAGATGAGTAGGAATGGTAAAGCTTCCCGTTATCTCTCCTGTTCCTGTTTCACCAGAAACCTGATCAAACTCAGCCACTAGGCGTTCGCTTTTATCATTACGCCAATCGCCATCACCAAATAGACCGTCGCCATTAAGGTCGATCCAAATATGATAGTTTTCCGCATACTTATCAGCACCGCTGTAACCAGCAAGAAGACGGTAATCTATCGGTACACCTGCCTGTAACTGGATTGGATTTTCAGGATTGACAACCCCACCCGCAATGCCATTACTGAAAGGGTCACTGCCAACAATCATAAATTCCGAGATATGTTCATAATCAGTTAATCCACTTGCCTGACAATATTCAACTGCTTGGCTACTTTTCAATTCGAGATTGATCTCAGTGCTAGCCGTTTTTATTTTCTCCCAAGTGTTGCGATAGGTGATACTTAACTTGACGATATAACTTCCTTTTTTAGCATAATTATGAGAGTTATCCTTGTCGAAATCCGTAGTGGATTGTGAATCTTCTATCCCATCTCCAAAACTCCATTCTAACTTTGCATCAATCATCTTAATTTTGTGGCGCCAGTTGGCATTCTCTGGTATTGCGCTGCTGTTATCAAATGTCACTGTGAAACTACCGTCTTGATTTTCCACATAACTCGCCTGAAATATAGGTTGATATTGTCCTTTAAAAATATAAACGTCTTTGCTTAAGCTAACGCCTTGTGGATTATCTGGATTAACTAAAGTGAGCGTTATAGTGTAGTTTCCATCTTGTTGATATTGATGATTGATAGTGGATTGGGTGGACGTATCATTATCACCAAAGTCCCAGTGCACAGTTGTGCCTGCCGGCATAATACTTTGCTCAACATTCAACGATACACTACGGTTGCTAATACTTGGTTCAAATAACGCTGTGGTAGTAGTCGTATAAGATATGTCTTTTTCCCAAGAAGCCAAAACCTTGTTGCTGAAATCAAGTGCCTTGGCGACAACGTGATAATCTCCTGATGCTTGATACCAATGTGTTGGCGAAACCTCATTATTCACTGCGCTACCATCGTCAAAATCCCATTGCCAGCTATGGATCCTCCCGTCGATAGTTTTGTTATCAAATGAAATATGATTAACTTGTTGTTTTATCTGGATATCCAAGGTGGGCGCTGTATCAACACTGGATATTTTCAAACTGTAATCTTCAGCTTCACCCCAGGTGAAATTGCCACATGCTTCGGTAAGTAAACCAAATGAACTAATGACTCTAACCCGAATGATATCGTCGACTTGACCAGCAACGGACAAAAACGTATTAACCTTATCAGTTGCCGTACCATTATATGCAAGCTCATCAGTCTTATGAAAGATACCGTCACTATTACTGTCTATCCATACATAAAAACGTTTAGATTTATCATTAGTGCTCTCATGAGATCCCGCTTTGATCTCAAGATTGAATTGACCACCACTGATGACATCAATAGGATCTGCAGTAAAATTTGAGTATGTACTACTACCGCTAGTTTTAGTTTGGCCGTTAATAGTCACTGAATCGATGAAATATCTATCTTCATTACCACCAGAAACAGCACAATAATCATTCCAGGTATTTAGCATTATTTGGTAAACATCTATACCACCACTAGGTCCGGTAGCTGTCAAACTAACTGGAAAATTCCCTGCTGTTACATATGTATGACTTGGACTGAATTGAGTACTGGTGATCTCGGCACCTTGTTCATCAAACTCCCCAAATGACCACAACCACTGCCAACCCTGATCCTCAAGACTGATTTGCTGCCCACCTTTTCTGGTAATATTATTAAACTGAGCTGATAAAAATGACTGAGATGTAGAGAAATCACTTTCTATACCGGCGCCAACAACGAGGTTGATCCCTACCTGTGCGAATGCCTTACGTATATGGTTTTTTAATTCAACACTTTGCCAGGTCTGATTGTCGGATTTGTAAACACTATCTGTCGCCATACTATTAGCAGCTGAGGAAGCTTGATTTAACACACATTGTGCAGCTTCTTGAAAGGTCGAAGTTGCAGTCCAACAATGTCGATTGGCTTTAGCAAAAACGACAAAACCATATTTAGGCGTCCAGGGGTTACTTTCGACACTATCAACTGTTTGTGTTAATAACTGAAAAAACGCCTTATTAAAAATTCCGGCTCCATGATGTGCACTCACCGTATTGTCATAATCTTTAATGTGGTCAATTGAAACCCCATCTTGGGTAGGTTGGTCAAAATAACGCAGTGCCCCTTCAAATTGATAAGCATCAAAATTTGCACGCCAATCATTTGAACCTCGTAAAAAATACTCCACAGCTTCACCAGTCATATCAGAAAAAGCTTCATTGATAGCTCTGGCTTGCCCTGTTAGCATTTGTTTTTTGCTATTTGTTCCAAACTCTTCAGTGTAACCATGAGCAATCTCATGAGCTACGACATCTAATGCCACCATTGGATAGAACAAAAGATCACCATCACCATAATAAACCTGACCATCTTCGTAAAAAGCCTGATCCATGTTTTGGCCAAAGTGTACATGTTGAACTATTTTTTCATTATTAAACGCTTTAAGTCCAAGATAATCTTGAAACATAAGCTGTGTCACCTGTGCATAATGGTGCGCATCATTAAGCGGGGATTTCGCCGTATTATATGCTTTAAAATCATTAAATGTTGATTCAGTACAATCGTAACTATATGTCTCTACTGGAGTTTGCACATCATGATTTGAATTACGAGTGTCAACATCAAGTGCATCAAATTCACAAACACTTGTTCCTTGGCCATCATCAGACTGCTCAACCACAAACGTCGTTGGTGGATAAGATTGATATCCTTCCTGAAGATAATCTGTGCGAGGTACTTTGTTATTACCTGATGGTCCGCTTCCACCTTCAAGAGTCGCATGTTGTAAAGCATCAAACATAGCAAGCACCGATAAATTTTGATCGACTATGGTGAGTGTTTTTTCAACCTTTGTCTTCCCATTGTTTTGAACTGTCATCCACTGAATTTTATAGGCAAAATGTGCTTGGTCATTTTTATCAATGTAAATAATTTTTTCAGCCGATGATTTAAGTAATTGCTTATCCTCATTCTGTATCGTATTTAAAAAGTCCTGCTTAGCTTTTTCAGCAGATATTTTCTCATACTTGCTTGATTTCTTTAAATCTGAAGACATATCTTTAAACAGCTCTCCGTAACCCTGTTTAAAGTCGCCTTCTTTAGAAGTAGCAACAATGACATGTTTATTCCAAACAGGAATCCCATGATAAGACTGCTGATAAGTAAGATAGGTTTGATCACTTTCCTGATCTCTTTTTAATAACTTTAGCTGCCAATTTAAGTCATCTGTTAACGTCAATTTTTGCAAACTTTCAGGATCTGACTGTTTGGAAAAGCGCTCTTGCAATATATCCATCGATAGCCGTTCTGCTGCACACAAGGCCCCGGATAGCACTACTGACACAATAACAAATAATGTCTTTTTCAATTTCACCATTACGCAAAATTCCTCAAATAAATTTCTAATCCCAAGCCGATTATTGAATCAAAATAGTTTTCAATTCAATTTCCCTTTCTGTGTTTGTATAAAAGTCATTCCATACAACAGGAAATTTCAAGTACCCTTTTTGGGTATCCTGTATGTACCTTATTTCCATAACCTGACACTGCCAACAACTTTTTGATCGAATTTCATACTGTAAGCGTTCATAAAATAAACAATCTTTTTTTACAACAATTACTTAAGGAATTTTTCAGCGTAAAAATAATGTAAATATCATGTGGTTAAAATACAGAAAACTGTGCGATTAATGTAAAAAATACACTTTTTAAAGCGCGTTAAATAAAAGTTTTAGGTATTCTGCTTGCTATAAATGAGCATATATCATGAATGTTAAACTTTGGTTACGAGTATAAAATCTTCCTAAATGTGAAATTTAATTAGGTGAAAATAAGGAGGATTAAACTCGTAATATGTCAAAATTTAAAGTGGATTATTGTGATAGGATAAGTGTAAAAACCAACTATTATCTGCAATTTTTCTAGCGCGTATTACAACCCCATGAATTAGCATTTGTCTTGACCTTTTTTTATTATATTAGGTATATTTCGTATATTTACCGTTCAAAAATGTATTGTAATCGGTACTAATAATACACGATTCAAGAACTGGCCTCAAAGTTCCTAAACATGGTTTATCACCTATTCTGTATTTTTTGTAGGCAAGAGTTATTTTTGCTGAAATTAACTAAAATAGCATGAGCGTATATAAATGCTTTCTCCTATTGGAATGACGTCCCTTATCTTTGCCAAGAGTTCTATGAAACTGCAACCATTGATGAATGTTAGAGCCATCGACTGTTAGCTGTTAATGGCTCAGTCACAAATTATCTATCTCTGATGAACTATTTAAGCATTTTGGTAAAGCGTGTTCACATACAACTATACCCAAATCACTTCAAGATGCAGGATTCAGTAGGAATTAGAAATGCTTTAGGCAAGGCATTGATTGAAGAACATGGTTATTCCCTTTTCAAAATCAATAACGCTGCATAAAGTATTTATAAACCAACCTTACAGGGACATCTGAGCAAATCATGCTCGTTGTTCCATCTTTTTTAAGGGAGTAACCATTAATGCAAAGATGCGCCTAGATTATGAATTGCTCAGCAGTCCTGAACCTCACATCTTGAAGTGGCTTGGGTATATGCCTGACGTTCTACTTTCTCAACTTTATGATGTTAATAATAATATTACCCTAGGTTTGCAGATAGGAATTCACTCAACAGGAGAGCGTGAAATGACGATAAAGTATTTAAATAAAACTCAAACAGGCGACTTAGTCATTTATGACAGAGGTTTTGGCTTCATCATTAACAGATCTTAAAGCTTATCCAATTTCTGTTTTCGCTAATTTATATCACCAATGCTGGGGAGTTGAAGAAAATTATAAAGTATTGAAAATTCGCCTCAATATTTAGAATTACTCTAGGGGCTGTTGATCTTTCGAGATTACTTTTGCAGCGAATTGTTGGGAAATTGTACAAGGCAGAGGCTTTGTCATGTGGTTGTTCCACATAAAAAGGCGATAACGCAGTAAAAATGCCCAACAAACGCTGTCCGAAGGATTCGGCTAAAAGCATTTTATTCTTTGCGGAGTAGTATTTACTTAGAATGACTAGGCTACACACTACTCGCCGCGACTAAAATGCTTTTATCTCGAACAAAATTTAACCCTGAAAGATCAACAGCCCCTAGTGTTTTAGTTAAAGGTGTTTTACAAAACTTACATGCTAAGTTGTTGACTAAAAACTTTGCTTCTTCAGCAATCCATGATGCAAAATTAAAAATAGAGAAACCTAAAAATAATAGGCTCTATGATTATAAAATCAACTTCACCTTTACGATAAATCAGCTTAAATATAATATTGTTCGGTTCACAATGAATATGTAATATAAAACACTACCCATAAGCTAAAATTATAGCTGCTTTGAATTTAATAACTCTTGAATCGCATTACTATAATTTCGACTGACTTTTAATTGAATGTTGTCACCTAGTTCTAAAATACTTTCACTATTACGTAATGAGCGAATACTTTTAATGCTATTGATATTAACTAAAGTAGATTTATGGATCCGTTTAAAAATACGCTCATCTAATTGGCCTGCTAACTTTTTCATGGTTACACGCACAATATGTGTTTCATCAGCAGTATGAACACACATATAATCTCCTGCAGCATCAATCCAACGAATTTCTTTTACAGATAAAAATACCTTTTCATGATCGCTATTTTTTATCACTAATTCTTGGCAAAAATTAGTCGGTAGCTCTGAATCACTTTCTAGCCAATCTTCGAGTTCAGAAATTGCAAGACCAGAGGATTTTTCTAATGCTTTTAGTAGCTTATATTTTTCTTTATCTGCATGTTGTGGACTTCGCCTTTGCATGATACGTTCAACTGTTTTTTTAAGTCGCCCAAGATTAGCTGGTTTTAATACATAATCTATGGCATTTAATTCAAATGCATCAATTGCATATTCCCCATAAGCACTGACAAATACAATCATAGGTAAAATATCTGACTGCAAAGCTTGCACAACTTCAATACCGTTTAAGCCTGGTAACTGTAAATCTAAAAATAATATATCAGGGCATAATTCATGACATAGCTGTATTGCTTGATCACCATCACAGGCTTCGGCAATGACATTTATTTGAGGTATTTTTTCCAGCCTTAACCTTAGGCCCTCAAGAGCAAGAGGTTCATCATCAACAATTATCGCGCTAAGAGGTTGCTCATTCATTTATGCACTCACTTTTCAAAAGGAATAGAAATATAAACCTCAGTGCCTTTACTATCACCTTGGGATATATTTATTTCATAATTACCATTAAACATCGCATCTAAGCGTGCTTTAGTATTGGTTAAGCCAATACCAAATCCCGTTTTAGATTTTGCTTTTATTCCTTCACCATCATCTATAATTTTTAAAATCAATCGATTATTTTCTTGCTTAGCCATAATAAAAATAGTGCCGGGTAGTTTATTTGGTTCTATGGCAAATTTGATTGCGTTTTCAACTAAAGGTTGTAATAACATACTTGGCACTTGTGCTTGCAGTACAGAAAAGCAAATATCCATTTCAATATTTAATCGTTCACCAAATCTCACCTTTTCAATTGAAAGGTAAAGATCTAATAATTCAATTTCTTTTTTTAAACTTGTATTCGATTTATCATTTTTATCTAACGTATAACGAAAAAAATCACAGAGCATATCCAGCATTTCATTGGCTTTATCATTATCATATTTATATATAAGTGTTGATATTGCGTTCATGGTATTAAACATAAAATGTGGATTAAGTTGGTACCTAAGCATTTGTAATTGCGCATCTTTAGCTGCAGTTTGCGCCCTTAGTAGCATTTCATGTTCTTTTTGTAGTCTCGTATTATATAGCATCACAAAGAATATAGCCGTCCAAACAAACATAGTTGTTAGCGAAAACAATAGCCAACCACCAAACTCCAGCATATTCCATGCCTCATTCCATTGTTGATGATAAACAATGACCTTAAAACAGCTTAACTTTATGATGTTATAAACTAAACCTAGGATTGCCGCAAAGATAAAACTAAGACTCAAAGTGAATTTTAAAGGTAAGTGAACAATACGGCGAATAAGTCGCCATTGAATATATGACAAGAAAAAACCACTCATGGTTTCAACTAATAAGTTAATAATTTGACCTGAAAAATTAAAGTTTGGATCATCTAATTGCGGTCTCACTATCGCAATAAAAACCACAACGGCATAGCCTAGCCAACCTGCAATTTGTAAAGTCCAAAATTGACTATTTAAATTTGAAAATGTATTGGGTGAAAGTTCCAGTGTATTGTCTTTTATTATCTCTTGCATATACGTCACATGTAAGCTCTATATTTCATCTTAAATTGATTAGCATCTAAGCCATATCTCAATAATTTAATGTATAACAATTGAATATACAAAAAGTATATTTGCGCTAAGGCGTGTATTATTTGAGATAACACAAATAAAACCCTATCTTGAATTCAAAGGTTTAAGTATTAATGCAAACATCAATGATTTAAAATAAATGATACTCTGATTTTTTAAAATATTATCACATGAACACTCCAATTGGCTTTGGCTGCCCTAAATTTGATTTTGCAATTTACATCAATAATCAGCCTAATATGATTGAATATCAAAATCTTGATACTGTTTTATCGCTAACTCAAGGTGAAATCTATTCAATAGGCCAAGCGTGTGGCAATGGTTGGCGCAAAATATTTAATGTATATGCTAAGCTACTTTTTGCATTAAATAATAACGATTTTAATTATTGCAAAAGTTCAGATACTTGGCAAAAATACCGAGATGACTATTTATTACAAAATAACTATCGTACCGCACTGTTATTTAACCCTCCGGTTCTTAATTCAAACTTAGAGATATTACATATCATTTGTGGAAGAACTTATGCAAAAGAACTGATTAACTCGGGTAAATTATTGGCTCAACTCATCTGGTTAGATGATGAGTTCGCTATAGATAAGAAAAATAAGCTTATTATTTGTCCTTATTTAGATTATCGCCAACTATCAAATATAAAAATAGAACGTTTATCTAAGATGTTAACTGAATTAAAAACATGAAATACTGCTAATTGTCTTTAGTTTAAAAATAAAATTTATAATAACAGGGCAATAAATATAACCTTCAGAATGCTTAGCAACTATACTTATAAGTATCGTAAATTATCTGTACTTGGAGTTTAAGATGAGTCACTTTCACCCTTTGCACTCTATACAAAAGCACCTTTTAGGCTATATTTTTATATTATTGCTTTTATTTGTATCTTTTCCTCTCGTTGCTGAATTTAGCTTTATATACCTACTTTTATAAGAGAAAAATGTTATACACTTTAATAAAGCAAGTTCAAGGCTGCACTATATGTGAAGCCCATTTACCTCTAGGGCCCCGACCTGTTGTTCAGATAAGTGCTCAATCTAAAGTGTTAATTGCCGGTCAAGCCCCGGGTCTAAAAGTACATCAAAGTGGCACACCATTTAATGATGCCAGTGGTGAGAGATTGCGAGAATGGTTAGGGGTTGATAAAAACGATTTTTATGATGATAAAAAATTTGCCATTTTACCTATGGGGTTTTGTTATCCTGGAAAAGCTAAGTCTGGGGACTTACCGCCAAGACCTGAATGTGCAGTAGCTTGGCGAGAACAACTATTAGCTGAACTAACAAATATAGAGCTCACAATTGTAATTGGCCAATATGCCCATGCATATCATTTACCAAATGCCAGTAAAAAACTCACCGAAAACGTGAAAAATTGGCAAGCCTATTGGCCAGAGATGATTGCTTTACCGCATCCTAGCCCACGAAATAATATTTGGTTAAAGCGCAATGTTTGGTTTGAAAATACTTTATTACCACCGCTTAAGCAGCGGGTTAATGAAATATTATCCAATTAATCAGCACAAGGTAGATATCGTTTTTAGTCTATTAGATCTACATACTTTTAATATAAATATTACCATCGGTAGCCGATAGAGCAATGGAATTTCTATATATGATTTTACGAACGCACGGTCAGTATGTTTGATCAAGTAATTTAGCATAATCCTTCGAACATTAGCTTAAAAGTAATGATGTTAGAAATTAAATATGTAATAAATATTATTAAAATAAAAGCCCATCGATTAAAGAAACTCTGGGTGCGATGCTCGCTTTAACCATTATCCACCCCAAACGTTAATGAAACGACTGTTTAAGCTTAGTTCATTAACGTTTAGATGGCTAAACTCTATATCTAGTTATATTAACTGGCTACTTATTGAATAGCTTATATAACTACATAATTTAATAGTATATTTAAAGTTCTTTTTTAATTTGTTTGATCGTTTGTTCTGTCGTTTTTACTGAATTCGCAATCATTCTAAAATTTGTCATTGCTGCTTTATAACCATCTAAACCTGGAAGTTGTGCTGCTGCTGTTGCATCAGAAACCACCTGAACTTCAAAGCCTTGTTCCATAAATTCACGCAGATGAGATTCTGTGCATAAATTAGCAGACATACCCGCTAAAATAATTTTATCAATTCCACGCTTTCTTAACTGTAGAGCCATATCATTGGATTCTGGACCATACAATTTATGTGGATTTGATACTACTGTTTTACCGTTATTTATATACGGTTTATATTGTTTCAACCAGTCAGCGCCTGAATCCTTAAAGCCATCTATTGATAGTTGACCTTTACGATCAAACATCCCCATACTATGCATTGCTTTCTCTAAAGCACCGCCATGTTCCCACTTGTGATCACTTGGATAATAATAATGTGGGGAAATAAACATAGGTATATTTTTATCCTCTGCAATATTGAAAAGACGATCAATATTTTCTACTGTTTGATTTTTTGTAACATTTTTACCCACTAGTCCCCATGTCACACCATTGGGACTTAAAAAGTCATTCTGTGGGTCAGTAATAACAATTGCAGTATTTCCTTTTTCAAATACAACTCCTGGGTCGGGTAATGCGGCTTGGGCGCTAAGAATGCTGTTGCCAGATAAAAGTGCTGTAACGACAAATAATCTTTTCGTGAAGTTTAACATATTCATACTCTCTCTTTAGTTTATGTTTTCGTGAGGTATTGTAGTAGAGTTTTATCGTTGTGTTTTGTCTGAGAATCTTTAATAATAGTTAATTAATCCAAATTTAGTTGAGTAGAAAATGGATGTACTAGGAGAAATCCTGAGGGTAGTTCGATTAAAAGGTAGCGTTTATTTTAATGAATGTTTTGGTACTTCTTGGGGTATGAGTGTAGCAGAAAGTGGGAAGTGTATTTTCCATATTGTTGTTAAAGGTGAAGCTTGGCTGAAGATTAACTCTATTTCAGAGGTACGAAGATTAGCCGAAGGTGATATTGTTCTGTTTCCCACAGGTGCTTCTCATACTATTTCAGATACAGTTAATTCTGAATGTATCCCTGCTGAAAAAGTCATTGATGCCTATCAAAATAAGATACCATTATTTATAGGACCGGATGAAAAAAATACGATTGTTTGTGGCTATGTTGAATTTTCTCGGTTTCTATCTCATCCATTTCTGAAACAGTTACCTGATTTAATACATATAAACAAAGCCACTATATCGCAGTTTTGCTGGTTAGATAATATCATTACACAAGTGATAAATGAAAGTTCAGAATCTAATATTGGTACGAGTATTATCATTGATAAATATACTGAAATTATGTTTGTGAAAGTTTTAAGAGCCTTTGCCAACAAGAATATAAATAACAAAAATTTTTTATCTGCATTGGTCGATGAGCAACTTTCACAAGCTTTAGTACTTATACATAAAATACCTGAATATAACTGGAGTGTTGAGAAGCTGGCTTCAGAGGTCGCAATGTCTAGAGCTGCTTTTCACAAACGTTTTACCGACTGTATTGGAACATCTCCAATTAAATATTTATACGAATGGCGTATGATGCTTGCTCTGGAACTAATTGAAAACACAAACAAGCCAATAAATTTAGTTGCTGAAGAAGTTGGTTATGACTCCGATAGTTCTTTTCAAAAAGCATTCAAGAGATTCTTTAAGGCTACCCCCGGTTCAATTAGGAAAAATTAAAAATAGCTGTACATGTATTCCTAGCTCATAAAATACGACTAGTATTTACTGAGAGCGATAATATCATTGTTTAATTGATTACAGCTGTCTTTATATCAACTATGGTGATGAGAAGAAGCTTTAGAACCTACAAAATTGCCGTATTGCGGTATAAAAGCTTGAATGGTGTGTTTTGTGTGGTAAATATGTACTTTGAATGAAGTTTAACATTATTTATCTATAGGTAAGGGGTGATGCATCAAAAAAATAACTAGCTTTAGGTTATTTATACCCAAACCACTTCAAGATGCAGGATTCAGTTGGAATTAGAAATGCTTTAGGCAAGGCATTGATTGAAGAACATGGTTATTCCCTTTTCAAAATCAATAACGCTGCATAAAGTATTTATAAACCAACCTTACAGGGACTTCTGAGCAAATCATGCTCGTTGTTGCCTGCATGGATGTAGGTACTAGAGCAATGCAGGAGCATATTGCCGGTCCATCTTTTTTTAAGGGAGTAACCATTAATGCAAAGATGCGCCTAGATCATGAATTGCTCAGCAGTCCTGAACCTCACATCTTGAAGTGGCTTGGGTATATATTCAATTAATAAAAGCATTTTATGAGAGTTAGAGTGGTTATTTTTGATAGAAACGCATTGGCAAATGTTAAGCAAAAAAAGAATAAAATGTTTATTTTGTATTTTTTACAAGATCTACCAGTGTTACTCGCAAAGTTAGTCATACCCATGCTACATGGACATGTGCACTATCAGCAAGTCGATAAGCATGTCAAATGCGAGACAGAAAATGTGTCGTTAAGTCATTATCAACAAATATCCTATCACAACACAGTTGACCGTTTATCGTCTTGCCCTACGGGAACGATTAGGTAATAGAGCTTTTTTCAGTCGTTGTTACATTATACCGCAAAAAACGGTGTTCAAGTCGTAACAAACTCATATCCATCTAACTCACCTTTACCTTCTTGTAACTCACGTAAACGAGAGTCTACAAGCCCATCTGTACTAGAAAACTGAACCCCATACCCGTCGGTATATTCTTGAACATATTTACCTGATAGTGATTTAAGCTTATTAATATACACAACTGCTTTTTCATATTCTCCCTGAGATATATAATCATATTTTGGGGTTAGAAGCTGCGCAAATTTGTATGGGTGAGCAGCAAATCCACTTCCCATAGCCAATGCTGCTACGATAGGTGTTGAGATAACTGCTGATTGAAACCACTCTGAAAATTGTTTGTGATTTTTAACTAAAGATCCTTGTGTTTCTCTTGCTGTCCATTCTTTTTTTGCTCTCTTAAGCACCTTACTCAACAGAGCTTTTTGTATCAGATAATCAACCATTTTAACAATTCGGTCAAAGATTCCCTTCACAAGCGCAACTAAGGTACCTGCTCCAGCAAATGCGTCTCCCCCCGCTTGTAGAGCAATACCTGTTATGCCTATAGCCGTATCCTTGATACCTCCTAATACCCCAGTAGCAGAATGACGAGCTAGTGCATTTGCGATGATGCTAGGGTGACCACCTAATAAATTTACGCCACGACCAGCATAAATCTGTGTAATGAGGTCCTTAGACTTAAAAATAGCTTGCTTGACACCAGAATAGGTATCAGCAGCATTCTGAGCATATCCCCAAGAGTCAATTAAACTTGATAAGTTCCAAGAAAACTCAGCGGTCAACCAAGTACCAATCTCAGCAAATGTTTCGACACCATGAAGTAATTCACCATAAACATTACGTATTTTATTCATCATCATGCTAAAAAAATCTGAAATTAGCTGCTTAATTTTCGCGACAACTGAAGCAGCAGCACCACCCACTGCCTCGCCAACTTTAACGATTTTTTGTCCTCCCTGAGTCTGTTTGAAACGATTTGCTGCGTTTCCTGTCGCGGAGGATAGAGCGCGAGCCTTATCTCCGAGTTTACTATTCGATATTTTATTAACGGCATCTGTTTTCTCAAGAATTTTACTTGCAGCATTTTTAAGATCAGCCAAAGGCTCAAGTCCAACAATCAAATTTTCGAATATATGCGCATTAGATAGGGAAGCGGCTTTAGTAAGCGTCGTATTACCTAGTAAATACATAACCCCTAAACGAGCATCTGCCATTTCATTAGCTTGAATATTAAGCATGTATTTGTTTGTTGTTTTACCAAACATTGCATCTTTAATTGATCTTCGAAGTAATCGTAATTTCATAGTATCCTCCATTCAGGATTTATTTAATGAAATAAATATCTCATTCATACAAATGCAGACTATAGTACTAATAAGGGTTTAAAGTCCAATAGTATGTAGTAACATAATTACTTTATCCATCCGTTAAGAAAGAAAAGTTATGTTTATGTTCAGTAAGTGGGCAACTAGGCAGTACGCCTAGCTATTATTAATAGTTTAGTAGCATATTCCACAGCATTAAATCTGAATTTTAAAAATCCATTGATTTAAAATAAAATTTATTAACTCAGTCAAGGAAACCTTAATCACCCTTCAAAAACTTCAGTTAAAAATCATCATTTATTATGTTATTTTTCAAAAATCAATAATTCGAGTAATAGCTTCCCTTTCATCCATATGAGGATTTTATGTTTAAGTTTTAATTTCAATAGTGTTTATATTTTTAATACAAGGCTGTGCCAGTGTTGAAAAATTACAATCTGAAGCCTGGCTCAAAAGTCAATCAAATAACTTTACCTTATATAGCACATTAAATGAGACTGAAAATAAATCTATATTAGAAAACTTAGAAGCATTTCGAACACTTATTAATTTAACTAACAAAGACAATAATACGCGTGATTTTCCGACTAATATTTATGTCATGAGTAAAGATGAAGCTAGCCTGTTTGGTATTTCTAAAAATATAGGTGGTTATTTCGATAATAATTTAGATAAAAATATTATTTACCTTAGATATTATCGAAAAACCGAACAAATGATCAGCACAATTTTACATGAATATGTTCACTATATTCATGTCCAAAGTGAGGCTAGCTTTCCTCGCTGGTTTGAAGAAGGCACAGCAGAATACCTAAGTGGAGTAGAAATCAGTAATGATAAACTCATCTTGGGGACTATTCAAAAAGGCAGGTTAGCATGGTTAGGCTATGAAAAATGGTTACCAGCCAAAGATATCATTAATCCTAGTGAAATGACTGACTGGAAAAGCACTGATTTAAGCATGTTCTATGCACAGTCTTGGTTGATCACCTTTTATTTAAATAACAGAGAATTATCACAAGATCAAAGCAATCAACCTTCTACTTTGATAAAGCATCTTCTTTTGAAATGCAAAGGGATAATGACCTTATTGAATTATCAGCACACTACCAAGAATATACCCAGGATAAAAACTTTAAAAGCTGGGCTATTTCTCAAAATGGGTATTATGGTTATTCATATGGATTAAAAAACCAAAAAGACGCAAATAAAACAGCAATAAGTTATTGTATTTCTGATAGAAAAGATGCCAACGACTGCCAAGTTATTGAGCGGAAAAATGGTAACTCACAAGAATTTAAAGACTGGTTAAGATTTCAAGTACTTGATGATGTTAAAAAATAAATTATAGGGCCTAAAAATTGGCTCTTCAGCTTAAAAAACTAAAAGTTCAACCTATACCCTGCGCCATATACTGATTGTATTAACTCTTGTTCAGGGCTAATTTCATTGAGTTTTTTACGCAATTTTTTGATATGGCTGTCGATTGTACGATCGCTTACTACACGGTTATCTGAATACATAGTATTCATCAGTTGCGCTCTTGAAAAAATACGACCCGGTTCTGAAAACAGCGGTTTTAATAATTGGAATTCAACAACTGTTAAGGCAAGTTTCTGACCTTTGAAGTTTACTTCAAAGCGAGTTTCGTCTAATTTAAAGCTTGTTTCTGGAATAAGCTTTCCCTGTGAGCGTCTTAATACCGACTTTACGCGACCGATAACTTCTTTAGGGCTAAACGGTTTACAAATGTAGTCATCTGCTCCGATTTCAAGACCAAGTAATTTATCTATTTCTTCTACTCTGGCTGTCAGCATTAAAATTGGCACATCTGAGAATTGGCGAATTTCTTTGCATATTTGTAGGCCATCTTTACCTGGCAACATTATGTCTAATACAATTGCATCAGGGTTATTTTGTTTTACCCAATCAACTACTTGTAAACCATCATGAATGCAGTGATGTGCAAATTGTGCTTGAGTGAAATAGTCGGCCAATAATTTTGCTAATTTTATTTCATCTTCAACAATTAAAATACGATTTTCGGATTCTATATTCACTGGATTTATTACATTTAGCCAAAAGTAGTTTTATCATAGCGATAACAGACGTTTACGTCACTCCCTTTATTATTAAATTTTGAAAGTAATTTCAGAATAATGGTAAGGTTATCGTTACTTTTAAGCCGCCTAATATAGATCTAGAAGCAGTAATTTCACCTTGATGTGCTTCAATAATATGTGCACAAATTGACAATCCCAACCCTGTCCCCCCTGTCCCTCTATTTCGAGAATTCTCCACGCGATATAAGTGCTCAAATAAATATGGTAAGTGGCGTTCTGCTACCCCTGGGCCATCATCCTCTACTATTATTTTTGCTACTTTTTTATTCACAGATAAAGATAATTGTATTTGTGAGCCGCTATATGCGTATTTAATACCATTATTAATCAAGTTATCGAGCAACTGACAAATACGTGTTTGATCTACATATACATTAATGACCTTTGCATATTGTGTGTATTCAAAACATAGTCCTGCATCTGTAACATAACCTTCATAACGGTTTGATTCTTTGTTTATTAAATCAGCCAAGTTTGTATTTTTTTTTCGATATTTCATAGCCCCTATGTCTGCACTTGTTAATTGGTGCAGGTCTTCAATAAGCTTTTGTAAATGCGCGACTTCTTCTTGTGTTGATTTAATATTATCTAGGTTTAAAGGCCTAATACCATCTAGCATAGCCTCTATTTCACCTTTTAAAATAGCAACAGGTGTTCGTAATTCATGAGAAATATTCGCTAGCCAACGTTTACGTGCTGTTTCATTTTTATCTAATGCTTGTGTAAGCTCGTTAAAATCACGATTTAATTGGCCAAATTCATCTTGACGTTTTACATCTAAATTTTGGCTGTAATTTCCTTGAGTGAGTTTATGCATGCCTGACTTTAGTTGTCTAATCGGTTGTACTAAATGTCTCGCTAACGGCAATGTAATAATAATCACCAATACCATCACACCTAAACCAATTAACCATATATAAGACTGCTGCTGCTTTATAAAGTCGAGCTCATAGCCTTGCGCCAGTTTATGTCTTTTAGAAATTGCAAAGTAACCAATCACAGCTGTATTTAAGGTAATAGGCGTTAATGAATAATCTCTTTTTTTATCAAAATGACCCACTATATAGTTTTGTTCACTATCTAAAACCGCATAACTGACTTTTGGTTTTGGTGGTGGCCGTTTATCATTTATTGAGGGCGATTTTTTATTATGTTCATTGCCATAAACATCTTTTGGCCTTTTAGGATGTTTAGGTTCAGGAAAACCTTCTAAGTCGGTTTGATATTTTTGTCTGTAACCATCTCTAGGCGGCCTTCTTTGATCTTTTCGTCTTTGTGGCCGTTTTTTAATAGGAGGTTCAAATTCAGTATTTTGTAATTGTGATGCGATCATTCGTTGAAATTGTCTATGGTTATTTTCTAAGCTGTCCCAACTATTTTTTTTTGAATACACGGTTTGTAATTGCGTAATTAAAGGCTTTAGCTGTTCAATCTCTTTAGTATTCACATAATCGATCATACCTTTACCTAAACTCCACTGCATTAGAAGTATTAAGCTAGCGACCATAACCAAACTAAAACTAAATATAATCAAAAAGAGTTTAATGTGGATCTTCATTTGTAATATCTATTACTTAATTACGCCAATAGTATTAATCTAATGCACTCACGCTGATTTTTATATAATTCTTTTAAACTTCCTATTTATTTGCACAATTAGTGCACAGTGCTTTCACATCTAACGATTAAATTAACTTCGTGATTGATACTAAGTGACTCAGTATCAATTGCAACGTCTTGCTAAACTGTCTTGTTGGTTGGGAAAATTATGAGATTGATAGTTTACATTAAATATCTCAGCGTACAGGGTGAATTTTTTTATTTTATCTATAGTTTCACTTATCAATGTTGTTTTCACACAGATATCCACTGTGTGAAAACAAATTTAAACGGTGTCGCTTTTAATCAGTAGTACAGTCACTTTCGTTACACAGTTTGGTATTATCTAACACGTAAAGTATATCAAACTCAGGTTGGCTATATCCTAAATTAGCTCGCATACTGCCTATATTAAGAGTTTCTTCAATTGTATTATCGCTGTACCATAATGATACATCTAAATCAGCCCCCGATCCTCTATCATCCCATGTTTTTGCAACACGAGTAGCTATTTCAACATAACTCTGATGCACACAACGCATTAAATCAACGGAGGGTGCAATACCATGATTTAATGTGACTATATCTCCTAAACAGACAAAACCAGCAGGAGCAATAGGACGCCAAATACTGACTTTATTATTTTGACTGTCATGAGCGCCTTTATTATTCCACACCCAATTATAACCAAGTGGTGAGGTTACACCAGGCTGCTCGCCTTTAATCAATAAGGGTTTAACATTAAGAGCAAAATTATTGTCTGAGTTTGCGATGTCACCGAGTGAATAAAAACCTGATTCAGGAGTAATTCGCCATATATCAACATCTTCATGTGCTCTTCGGCCTTGCCAAACGTTATAACTGTGACCTAATTTATACATTAGCTTTTTATCAGGGGTTGATGACGCGACAGTATTGAGCTCAATTGCAGTCGCAACTAATGTGGTATATTCATAAAAATCAGCAGTCATAATATTTATACGATAGCCTAATTCATGCCATTTTGGTACCCAATCACCGATATAGCTACGCATTTTATTCGTCGTCCAACTCAGTAAATCATGGTCAAAAAATGGGTTGAGTGCATCGAGTACAACAGTCATATCTTTTGGTGTAAAAGTGAAAGCACTGTAATACAATTTATCGGTCGGTGCTTCTTTTAAGGCGTTAAATAAATAATCATGTAATTCGTTTTTTTTCTCGGTATTAGCCCAACTACCAGTTAATGCTTCACTACCGTAGTAACCTCTTGATTTTCCTTCTAAACTACTTGAACGCCAAATAACTATCACATTATTATTTTTATCATCATTAAGATCTTTTTCCCAGATCTTATCTAAGGTTAACTGGGTGATTTTAATATTACTATCTGGTTTTCGATCACCTACATATTGATCAAATATATCAAGTAATGCTGGCATATCTGCAGTCGATGGTGTTTTTGCAACTTCAAGAATAATAGGTTCTTGCGGATGCTCGTTTGCAAACTCTCTTACTTGTTTCAATAGTTCATCAACTCTCATGCCGACAAAGCCATGTACAATCACAAATTTACCTTGATGTTTTTTAATTCTTAAATCTAGATGACGAATTCCTTGCTCAAGCATCTCTTTGGCGTTAAAAGATTGGGTTTTTGACCAACCAACAGCTGATTTTTTGGCAGCTTCATAAGCAATTTTTAACTCTGTAGATAAATCAGGTGCGAGATCAGAGTTTTCATTTATATTATATGTACCTGCATCATGGGTGCCCGGTATCACCATCTGCCTTAATGTTGTATCTCCTCGTTCTTTATAGACTTGTGATACCCAATCTGATAATGCATAAACTCCTGATTTTTTATGTATATCCATAAAAGAAAAATAGCCTTCTAGGTAAGATTCTTCTGAAAAAGAAACTTGATAGAGGCTACTATTTAAATCTTTAACATCGCTGATTGAATAGTCGACCCACTGATTACCATCAAGGCTATATTCAAAATCACCAACAATGCCTGCATCAATGTTCACTTTAACAAAGGCACCATAAGTACTTATTTGATCTCCTCCTTTGTTTAGCAGCAATTGTGCTCTCATTTTTATGATATCGTAATTAAATGCTCCCCAGCCTTGATCATCAATATTTGCCAATGCTCGTTCTTGCCCAGGTTCAATCACCATTGGAAAATTCGCAATATAATAATCATCATTTAAATCAGCATTATTTGAATAAGGTCCAAAACTGGTTACCGTAATTGCCTCGCTAGTGGTATTTCTTAACCAAATACATAATGCACCATCATTATCAAGGTATTCACATTCTTGATCTGTTAAATCTGGTTTTTGATCAGCATCAATATAGGTAAAATATCCCTCCAAATACGACTTTTCAGCAAAAGTAACTTGGTATCGACCCGCGTCGCCATAATCTTCAATCGCTTTAACTGTATTATCAACCCAAGCAGAGTCTCTAGTACCATATTCAAAATCATTTACAATGCCAGCGCCTAAATCTGCTTTAACGTAGGCGCCATAAGTGGTTACGTTATTACCATTTTTTTTTAGTATTAGTTGTGCTCTAAATTTCACTGTGTCGTAATTAAAGATCCCCCACCCCTGGTCATCAATGTTGGCTAAGGCTTTGGATTGTCCCGGCGCAATAACAAGGGGAAAATTAGCAATGTAATAATCATCATTGAGATCTGCACTTTGTGAATATGGCCCATAACTAACTACTGTTATAGGCTCGTCGGTTTTATTTCTCAACCACACGCATAATGCACCATCATCATTTAATCCTTCGCATTCCGTCGCAGAACCCACACTTGAAGTTAACAATAAAATACTCATTAACAACATTTTTTTATAACTACCCATAAAGTAACTCCGATCTATTTATTCCTATTGCATAAATAAAGAAAGCAATTTTATATCGACACAAAGTATTTTCCTGCCTATCGAATGACGCTACATCAACTAAATTTAAGTAAATAATATTAACGTAGCTACCCACAATTTTGACTCTATAAAATATTCAACTTCTTTATGCAATTGGTGCTAGTACACAAAAAGTAGTCAAGATGCTATATCGTAACAGCGCCTAGACTATAAAATAGCCAACACGAACAAAAGTATGGATTTTACAATTGAAAGTATTTACTCTAAATTACCTAGTAAAGGTACTTTAATTACAAGTTACTTACAAATAAAACACAAATAAGTTACAACAAAAAATAATACCAACTGTTCAAAGTTCAATCACAACAATTAATTTTGTAAAACTCGTTTGATTTAACTTTTGATTGGTATTTCATTAAACATATAAAGGATAATTAATGAAAATACGAAATTTTAACCAAAGCTTGATCCTAACAGCCTTGCTCGTTACAGGTGTCTCTTCTGCACAAGCAGGGAGTGATTATAACATTGGAACAGGTGTCTATGATATTACAGGCCCCGCAGCTGAAAATGGATTTTTTGGGTTTTCAAACTGGGAGCAACAAACGCAAGGTCTGCATACACGTTTACGTGCGCACGCTTACATAATACAAAGCCAAAATTCAAATAATCGCTTAGTTTATGTCAGTGCTGATTTAGGCATGATCTCTCAAGGGGTAAAAATTGAGGTGATCAAGCGGCTCAAGAGTATATATGGTGAAACTTATACTGCTAAAAACGTCATGCTATCCGCTACACATACACACGTAGGTGCTGGTGGTTCGTCTCATTACACTTTATTTGAGATTGCATCAGCAAGCAAAGCCATGGTTTTGGGTGGTTACAGCTCAGAAAATTTTGAAGTCATAGTGCAAGGTATCGTCAATGCTATCCAACGCGCCCATAACACTATGTCACCTGGTTCAATTGAATTAGTCCAAGGTGTTTTAGATGGTGCGACTCGTAACCGATCTTTACCAGCGTATGAAAATAATGATGACTATGATCCATTAGCGTCACAGACAAATAATGCTATGACGGTTTTAAAATTTAAAAAAGACAATGGCAAAGAAGTCGGCATGATCAATTGGTTTGCCGTTCATCCTACAGGCTTCAGTAATCAGTGGCATTATTTAAGTGCTGATATTTCAGGTTATGCACAAAACCAATTCGAAAAAGAAAAAGCGACTAAATTCGATGGTAGTGAAACTTTTGTTGCTTCATTCGCCTCTTCAGACTTAGGAGACTCTCTTATTGTTGATGGCAATGCTAATTCACGAGGAGACTTTAAAGGTAGCTCTGACGAGATTGCCAATGCAACAGCAGGAGGAGTACGCCTATTTAACAAAGGTTGGCAACTTTATAATCAAACTGGTTTAACGCTAAATGGCAGCGTTGAATATCGCCATCGTTGGGCAGATATGGAAAACTATATTGTCGGCAATCAATTTACTGATGCCAATGACCAAGCTCTGTGTAGTGCAGCCAGAGGTTTTTCTTTTGTCGCAGGGGCTGAAAATGGTCCTTCTGGCATCCCGAGTATTCATGAAGGCATGACCATACAAAATACAGGGGTTGATAGGGCACTAGACTCGTTTAAAGACTCGGCATTAGCTGGCATCATCAATTTATTTTTCAGTAGTGTAAAATTGGCCGAAGATGATCCCTGTCAGCACCCTAAGCCCGTCTTATTACCGACAGGAAAATTAAATTGGGTGCCTGAAACACTTCCTTTCCAGATCTTTGTTGTTGGTCAACTTGCTATTATTGGCGCACCGGGCGAAATTACGACGATGGCAGGACGAAGAATCAGAGCTGATGTCTTATCTCAACTACAGTCACAGGGTGTGACAAGTGTTGTGATTGCAGGTTTATCTAATACCTACAGTGGTTATATTGCAACAAAAGAAGAATACCAAAAACAACATTATGAGGGCGCTTCAACTGTCTATGGCCAATACACCTTAGCTGCTTATAGACAAGAATTTAATTCCTTAGCTGCTGCCATTAGCAACAATCAAGATGTTTTTGATGATAAGCAACCACTTGATCGATTGCACGAATGGAGAAATGAACGCACAGGTGTCGTCTGGGACGGAAAATTCTTATGGGAAGCATTTGGTCAGGTAAAAACAGATGCCAAGCCAAATTATAATCGTGGTGATATTGTTAAAGTAAACTATCGTGGTGGACATCCAAAAAACAATCTGAAAACCCAAAGCACATTTCTAAAAGTTCAAAAGAAAGTAAATAACCACTGGATAACAATTGCCAATGATGCTGATTGGAATACACTTTATAAATGGAACCGAGAAAGTACAGATCGCTCTTTAATTGAGATAACCTGGCACATACCCAACACGGCTGATCTCGGTACTTATCGTATTATACATTTAGGTGATTGGAAAAATGGCTGGACGGGAGAAATCAAGCCATATACAGGTACTTCTCGTGAATTTTCAGTGAATTAATATCACCGGCCATTTCCCTGCGGGCGAGGCTAAAATTTCCGTATACTGCGTTAAATTTTGTTCGAGATAAAAGCATTTTAGTCGCGGCGAGTAGTGTGTCGCCTGGTCATTCTAAGTAAATACGACTCAACAAAGAATAAAATGCTTTTAGCTGAATCCTTCAGACAGCGTTTGTTGGGCATTTTTACTGCGTTATCACCTTTTATGTGGAACACATGACAAAGCCTCTGCCTTGTATGGATGCCGAACAATTCGCTGAAAAAGTAATCTCGAAAGATCAACAGCCCCTAGTTAACAAATGAAACAATTACTTATACCCAAACCACTTCAAGGTGCAGGATTCAGTTGGAATTAGAAACGCTTTAGGCAAGACATTGATTGCACAGAATGGTTATTACCCTTTTCAAGACAATAACGCAGCTTAAAGCACTTCTAAATCAACCCATAGGGGACTTCTGAGCATGGGTATATTATGTGTAATACTCACTAATCCGTTTGTAACACAAGACTAATACCCGAACTGACTTTTAAACTAAAGTTGCCAGTTTGCCCATTGGCATATGTTGCCGCGGTGATCTTATAATAAGTAAGGCCCTCCCCTGATTCATTATCAATCGATACTCGAGCATTATGGCCTTGACCACCATCATCATTTTCTATAATTTCATTTGTTGCCATCGCTTCAATATATAAATAGCTATCAATATCAGAGATTAAATCAATACTAATGACTGCTCCTTTCTCAGCAGTAAGTATATAGCGAGGATTATCAACTGAAGAACGACTTCTACCCCCAGAATTGAGCCAACTTGCGTTAATAACACCATTAAATTCGGTTGTATCTTTATCTCCTTCTGGCATATCAAATGTTAAATTACCTGTAATTGCAAAATGATCAGAAAGATCATATTTTGTAAATACATCAGCGTGAATACTACGAGGTATCAATACCTTAGAATATGACGTTATCGGTATAAGATGTGCCGTTGAATATAAAACATAATCTAGGTTTTCTTTTGTGCCACTAGTCCAATTATTAACCGCACCGTTAAAGGTGTACTCATACCCCTCCACTCTTGGCACCTCTTGCGCGTTTAGAATATTTAACATTGCGTAATATTCATCAAGATATTTGATCTTATCTACATTAAGATCTCCGGCAATAATTACTGGTTCACTCTCGCTGATGTATTGGTTATCAATAAAGTCACGCATTTGATGGAATTGCTTGGTACGTGTTACTTGATTTTTTTCTTTAGTCCATGCTTGAGTATGGCTACCAAAAATATGATAAGGATTACCACCCTTATTAATTTTCACATACATAACACCTTTTGCAGACATGCAATCTTCTGCATCACAGTCATTGAAAGTAATTTGTGCCTCATTTTCAATCGGCCATCGACTTATAATTACTACACCGCCATCTTCGATAGAGTTCAATTTATCTACCACTTTAGTCTGGTAAGGGTATTCATCTTTTAATGCATTAAGAAAAATCTCGCGGCGGCTATTGTCAAACAATTCAGAGAACACAATAATATCATAACCATTAACTTTGTCTTTAATCTGGTTCAAACGCTCACTGACACTTTTAGAAACAACACCCGGTAATAAGGCCCATACATTATAAGCTAATACATTTAGATTATTATCTAAACCACGCGAAATACTTAATTGCTGAGGGTGAATTACATAATAATAATCATCTCCATTGACACGTGCATATTGGGCTTTAAAAGCGATAGTTGTGTCAACACCTGAAAAGTCTTGACTAACACTATGAATATTTCGATCATTATACCAAGGTGAGTCCTGAGCACCGTGCCAAATATTACTAAAATTCCAAGTACCTGTTAATTTTTGCTTAAGGACAGTATTAGTGCCATCTACTGCCGTAACAGTAGTATCAAAATAATAATCTTTGCCCCATTTAATTCCCGTATCACGATTAGTTTCTAAATAACGAACGGTCGCCAAAGGTGGAACAGACACAGCGTGTTGAAACCAATGCTCACCTTCAACTAGGGCTGAACCACTTTGATTAACAGAAATATCTAATGGTTGGTGGGTATTATTGGTTAAATAGATATAGCTTTGCGTCCAGCTCTGCGCAGAAAATAATAAAATTGTGGTTATTAAAAAAAACTTTAAAAATTTTATAATCATATTTATTACCTTTCGTATTTATTATCTTTTATTTAGATTATGTTACTTTAAAAACATCATTTACTTATCAAAGCCCTTTATTTATTAACCCAAAATTTTCTGGTTAAGTAACAAATCGATACTTTATTAATAAGCATGACATTCAATTATTGATCGTACTTTGAATAACCGAGCCGATTTATTAGCGTTAAACAAGCACAATAATAAAAAGCTTACAGCTTTATATCAATAACATTCTGGACCTAAAAGATAAACAAAAAAATCATTTTATATACAAATAATTTACATTGGGTTTTGTACTAAAGGTCACATACGCTAACCTATAAACAATAAAACAGGCAGCCAAAGAGTAATCATTGAAATTGAAAATAGAATTGAAATTAAAATGTGGGATTAAATTAGTGCTTATAATTAAACTAGGGGCTGTTGATCTTTCAGGGTTAAATTTTTTCGAGATAAAAGCATTTTAGTCGCGGCGAGTCGTGTGTCGCCTAGTCATTCTAAGTAAATACGACTCAACAAAGAATAAAATGCTTTTAGCCGAATCCTTCGGACAGCGTTTGTTGGGCATTTTTACTGCGTTATCGCCTTTTTATGTGGAACAACCACATGACAAAGCCTCTGCCTTGTATAAACGCCCAACAATTCTCTGCAAAAGTAATCTCGAAAGATCAACAGCCCTTAGATATAGTATTGTCTGAATTAGCAGCCAATACTAAAAAGGTAAAAGTTACTTATTTTGTTTTAAAGATTTAACAAGAAAAAATAAACCTCCACTTAATACGACTAAAGAAATGATTTGAGATTGAGATAATTCAAAACCTAATACATCGTATCTTGGGTTGATGCGAATAAACTCTACCATAAAACGATTTACTGCCGACAACATTAAGTACATTGCAAATGTAAAACCAACTGCCGATGCTTTATATTTAAAACAAGCTCGTAATAAAAAGAAGCTGATAAAAGCTAATAGTGTTTCATACATAGGTGTAGGGTAAACGCCTGGAGCCTGAATTAACTGCCCTGCTACGTTGTTATCATAAGTTTGTGTCCAAAACCAATCTGGTAACCAACTAGGTTTAGCTGCCATATTTACTTTTTGTCCCCAGTCACCATCACCTGAAATTTGACAACCAATTCTACCGATACCATAAGCAAGCATTAAATATGGCGCAACGATATCCGTGGTAGGTAATATCGCTATTTTTTTTCTTTTAAGCATAAAAATCGCTGTGATAAACCCTAAAATTAATCCGCCATATATTGAAAATCCACCACGAGAAAATAATTGTTCGGTGATGCCGTATTCTCTAAACTCAAATACATGTAAAAGCTTTGCACCTAACAAACCACCAACAAAAGCATAAAATATTGTGGTTTCAAAGTATTCACCATCTAAATCTTTAAGATTAAGTTGCGCTAATTTTTTTTTGCCAAAATGCAGTGAAATCAATAAAGCTGAAATCACTAATAAGCCAAACATAGGGATAAATTGTGTACCAGTATCAATACCGGTAAAATCCAGTAGAACACTTTCTAAATAAGGATAAGACATGATAATTTCCGTTAATCAAAGCTGGAGATCAGCTCGTTTTAAAGTAGCCTACTTATCGCAAAAAAAATGTCAATATAATCACATGTTTTTATTCTATTAGTTATGAATAAAAGACTTAAAACAGAAGTATAAGTAGAATACACAGCCTTTTGGCTGAAACTTAAAGTATGCATTTCAACTTTGGGTTTGTTTATGACATCGGCATGGTTATTTTCTGACGATATTTTTCCTATAAAATGCCAGTTTAATTTTCCTGTTTTTTTATCTAAAACACAAAATATACCCATGTTACTTCAAAATGCATGTTTCAGAGCTATCTGAGCGAGCCCAATTCAAGGCGTGTTGATGCAGAAAGTAGGCACCTTTCAAAGCAACGCAACGATGAAGTGGGTTTGCTCAGAAACGCCTTCTCGGCGAGTTTAAACAGGGTTTATACCCAAGCCACTTGATAATGCTTGTTTCATAATTTATCAGGTGAGTTAGCACAAGGCACATCATTTTAGGAATGCTTATTGCTTTTCTAACTGATGTAACGTAGTGATTACTTACCTGATAAATTCCCTACGGGCGGGTTTTAAATGGTCAACTACCGCGTTATTTATGTTGATAGGGGAACAACCATTATCTTCTATTAATGCCTTATCTAAATCCTATTTAATTCTCGCTGAAATCGGGCATTTTGAGGTATCATGGGAATATAGTCTATTTATATACTTTTAGTTAATAGTGATTTTTTATTGATACTTACTTAAAAGTATCAATATTAATCTCAGCCTATTTTAATGCATGTGAAGCAAACCTTGACTCTAGAGAAGGTTGATCTATCCGCCTTTCAAGATTTTTACCTAAGGCCTCGTCAATTTCTTCCAGTCGCTGAGCCGGGCTAGGATGTGTAGATTTTAATAGCTCCATAGTGCCTCCAACAGGCGGTTTTTCTGCTAACTTAGTGACTACTTCAGCAATACCTAATGGCGTATAGCCAGATTTTGCCGCTAACATCATACCTACCCGATCGGCTTCATATTCAGATGATTTGTCCAAGCCACGTGCCATAATTTCAGCTCCATTACCAATCAGATTTTGTACAAAATCATCTGCCATACCCGCTTTACCACTCGATTGTGATTTAACCAAGTTAGAGCCTTCATTAACTAAACTACTTTTTCTAATTAAATCAAGGTGATGTTTTTTGGTAATATGTGCAATTTCATGACCTAAAATTGCAGCCAGTTGTGCTTCATTATCTAAACGACGGTATAAACCACTAGTCAGTAAAATATAACCACCCGGTGCAGCAAACGCATTGATACTGTCGCTTTCAATAACGCCAAATACCCAGTCAATATCTGGACGCTCAGACTGTGAAGCTAACCAGCGGCCAATTAGATTGACATAAGACTGTAATTTAGCATCGTCTACTAATTTTGATGCCCCTAATATGCTACCAGCCAGTTGCTTTCCGATCGCACGCTCTTCTTCATAAGTATAACCAGTCCAAAGTGCAGGATTTTTATCTACTTTATCTTTTACTTTTGTGGCGCTATCCACTAAATCACCAAAACTAATAGCGGCAGTATAACCAGAAATTGTTAATGCAGATGCTAGGGTAATTGTTGTTAATAATTTCATTATATTTTCACCTTTTTCAGTTTAGCTTTTTTGGCGAACTTCTTAGCTTTTTTACTTGATACGGCAAGTATCAGAAACTTCTCAAATTCTTTTTTATTAAACTCTGCTGTTGATAATGCATCAGCATCCAGACCTCTGACACCAGTTGAGCTCACCACATTAGCTGAGCCATTACGCCCTGTACCCATACTTGCTGCGGAACTTAATGAACCTTCAGTACTCCTAACACTGGGGAGTGTTTTACGAATATGTAATTTTCGCACCCAACCAGTTGCACCATCAACACTCACTTCTAACCACAAGCCTTTTTTCTTATTAATAACAACTTCTGCACTAGCCGCGATAGAGCTCAGGCTTTTTGCTTTTCGAGAAGGCTTATCGAGCAAATCCATATCTTTGCTGGCAAACTCAGCTTGTGCACCCAATGGTGACAAGACAGCCAGCACAGCAGCCAATAATTTTATCTTTTCAAATTTCAAGTTATATCTCCTTATTAATATGTTCCAACATAGACGGCATTGATTCTGACAAGGCCTTCTCAACAAAATCTTTCCTATTCTTTTCTATCGTATTGCAGCTGATTACGACATCAATTACAGCTTTTTCAGGATGAAGCTTTATAATTACATCTTTTACTTTTCGCATGATTTCTTCGCCTGTTCCCTTAGGCGTAACAGCGTAAAATAGCCCACCATTGGTAGCATAATCGAGTAATAGACCAATTTCTTTATTAAATACGGTATCTGAAAAAGCGATATGAGGACTCGTTTTTTCAATTACTTTTCTCAATTTCACTGCGTTTTTAATGTGATCTTCTTCTACTTTATAGCGGTATGAACCACAAACAAGATCAATCGATGGATGATCTTTATGACCTATTAATAAACGCCCTTCTCGGAGTTGTTGCCTGAAAATCACCTGGCATATACGTGCAGTTGCATAAAATCCAATCGCAAAGTGACTCGCAAAAGTAATATCAGCAAAACTATCCATTGAAAGGATCAAACCTGCCGCAATAAATATTGCAATAAAATCCACACCAATAAAGATTAAATCCAGTAACTTACTACCTAAGCCAAAAATAAATACAATAGTCGCAAATATAAGCATAATGATTAAGAAATATAAACCAATAGATGCATTTAACTCTTCATACCATTGTTTATTAAGTAAATTTTCAACTGCAGTTGCTAAAATCAGCACGCCTGGTGTTTCAGAGTTCATAGGTGTCGGTTTTACCGCGAACAAACCCGGCGCAGACGAACCAATAACAATTACCGCACCAGAGAGATCCTCGATAACTTTTGTGTCTTCATTTTGTAATGCTTTAAATGTCTCAGCAAAGCTAAACTCTTGTATATTTTTTTTAGCTGATAAATAGTTAAGCAATATTTTATTTCTTTTTGGTAATGTACCGCCAGACTGTTTTACCAACTGTGCTGCTAACGTTGGAATTCGGTAACCATGTATATCTAACGCAACGGGATAATGTCTCACAATCCCGTCACCATTCGATAAGTGAGCAAAGTTCGTCATACCAAACTTTTGACTATCGAGCGTTTGAGGCAAAAATGGTAACAAAACAGCTACTTTGTCATCTTTAGCAGATGGTTTTTTACCCATACTAGGTAACATGCCAACCGAAACAGCAGATAGTTTGTCATTATGTGCCGGTAACCTTAATGCAGATAAATAAATATATTCAAGTGAACCAATAACCTCATCAAGATAACTATCACCTTCTATATTTTGTTTATCCGGATCAGTAAATAAAACATCAATACCAACCGCAGCAGGTTCAGCGAGTGAAAGATACTCTAAAAATTCGGCTAAAACAGAGCGTGGCCAAGGCCAGCGACCATATTCATCACTCATTGATGCCAATGTTGCTTCATCAATATCGATAACAACTACTTTTTTTGTTTCATTTTTCGTGGGAAAATAATCTAGTTGATTACTGTATTGCGTGGTTAAATCATATGTTTGATAGCTGGCAGTGCTTGCATTATTAAGTACATATGTTGGGATAATATAAGTGATTGCAAAAATTAAAGCGAGTGCGACATAAAACCAATGTCGGCTAACCAACATAAGTTGGCTGAGCTGATTTTTTAGGGTATTCATATATCTTCCATAATATTGACCTAAATTTGAAACCGTAATTTAGTGTAAAACTTAACACCTGTCAACATCAAAGTTTTATAATTTGTAAAAACATATTAAAAATTAAAATAATAAAAAACATGAACTTACACAATTAAGTTATAAGTTAATTGGAAAAATATGACAGACAAGTAATTAAATCACCTATTTTTATAGTCTAATTTTTATCAAATAAAATTTTAAGACACTTTTATCTTATTGATTATAAATTGCCACCTTTAAGTTCACCACATACCTTATTATCTGATGATTTTTAGCTTAGTTAACTTATATTCCGGGATTTAGATTAGCGTTAACAAGGAGATCTTATTTTTTGGTCGTCAAAATATTTATTAACGAAAAATAATTATTGGGTCATGGCACTCATTAGTAAGCTCTGATCAAGTAAGTATGCGTGTTTGCTTGAGGTTTTTAAAACCAAGCAAACATATTTCTGTGCACTCAGTTCAGTTGTTTATTAATACACACACAAAATTCGTATTATTGGTGTGAATATGCACCCGTCACCCATCTGAATTAAAACTTCGTAGTCAGCCTATTTATAGTATGGCTACAGCTATTAGCTGTTAAGCCTCAGTAATTTTTTAGTTCCAAAGTTAATCTGTCTTTTCGCACCAAAAATTTAATTAAAAAAGCTTCTTCAATTTTGGGCATACTTATTTTTCAACTTTATTAGAATGGTTAAGTTAAAGGTTCAATCAAACCAAGCATCAAACCCTCCAAAACGAAACCTTACTCGTTTATTAAATAGTAGCGATACTCTAAAATTATCGATCAGTGATTTAGCAAATTTATCAGGGAGAAGTATTTCTACTTTTACTCGAGATTTCAAATCAATATACCCAAGCCACTTCAAGATGTGAGGTTCAGGACTGCTGAGCAATTCATGATCTAGGCGCATCTTTGCATTAATGGTTACTCCCTTAAAAAAAGATGGAACAACGAGCATGATTTGCTCAGAAGTCCCTGTAAGGTTGGTTTATAAATACTTTATGCAGCGTTATTGATTTTGAAAAGGGAATAACCATGTTCTTCAATCAATGCCTTGCCTAAAGTATTTCTAATTCCAACTGAATCCTGCATCTTGAAGTGGTTTGGGTATATATGGCATAGCTCCTAAACAATGGTTAAAAAATAAAAGATTAGCTCGTGCTTATGAACAATTGACGAATACAGAATTGACAGTGACACATGTGGCTGCAGATTTAGGTTATGAAAATATATCTCATTTTATTAAATCTTTTAAAGAAAGGTACAAAACAACACCGAAACAATTAAAACAAAATAACTGATTGAAAAACGTCATTTTTGCGTGTTTATGAGTAGTTTACCTTTTCTCTCGTGATTAAATAACCATTGTTAATTAATCAACGGAGTAAAATAATGAGAGTAAGAGTAACTCTTAACTGCCAAGTAAAGCCCGATCAACTTGAAGTATTATTACCTTTTTTAGAAAAAAAATTACCTAATGTTAGAGGGTTTATCGGCTGCATGAGTGTGACTGTTTATTTTGATAAAGAGGCTTCAGAAATGTTACTTGAAGAAGAGTGGCTTAGTATTGAGTATCATCAGACCTATATAAAACATATTGAAAGTAATGGTATATTAGGTGAGCTGGCTTCATATTTAGCGTCAGTTCCAGTGATTAAATATTTTCAAAAAGCAGACCTTTAAGCAGAGTAATATATAACGTGAAAATGGCTGGGGTCACCCATACACTCAAAGAGTTTCATCAACTCTCGTTCTTAAATAAAGCCAGTTTGATCCCAATACAAAATTTTGAGTTTTAGCTAAATTTAGCTTTTTACGGGATGCATACAAACTGGATATTGATAATTGATGTTGGCGACAATACTCAACGATAGTTAAACAGCTAGATTTTTGCTCTTCAATAATAGATTGCCATTGTTCTTGGCTGCATAATTCTATAAGTTACTCCAAGGATTGTTTGGTAATAATTTAAACTAATCGGTGCTCTAGTGTTCGTAAAAGTATTTAGGTAGGCCTAACACTTAGGCGCTTGCTATATGATTATCGAAGTACATTAAATTAATATACTTCGACCTCCTTTTTACTTTTTTATTTACTAATAATTAGTGACCATGCTCTTCTTTTGATGCGACACCTAGCCATGTGGCTTTAGCTGGTACAAAGTTTAAGTCAAAGTGGCCAATAACTTCACCATCATGTAAATCTACTGCTGTTACTTCTTGCTCATGAATAATATAAATTAACTCATGTGCTTTTGAAGCAATAATTGATGGTTTAGCATCTTCGGCTAAATCACTAAATAACGATATACGCTTATCTAATTCCCAATTATTTTCAGCTGAAAATACATTTAAGTATCCAGTATTATCAATAATTAAACTATGTTCATTATGACCATCTAAACCATATGAAATCAAAGAAAGATCTTCTTCAGGTTGCCAATTAAATGAAGTAATTTGCTCAGCCCTTAAATCCACTAAAAATAATCCTGCACGAGAACCTCCAATCATCACATCACTTTCAGCACTGCCTTTTAATGAACCAATACGAACACCTTCAGGCATATCCACTGGATTAGCAATTTTATGCGCTGTAAAAACATTTCCTTTTTGTTCAATAGCAAGTACACCATCACCACATGCAAAAGCAATGTAGTTTTCTGTTTGAAAACTGCCATGTAAAGCAGGACACGTTTCTTCGAATACTTGCTCTTGATGAAAGTGGTCGCCATGAACTTCTAACAAGACAACTTGTTCGGGTAAACTACTTTGTGAACTACTATCACGTAGAGTTGTTAAAACAAAGTCGCCTCTAATTTCAGCAGTGCCATGCATATACGTATCAAAATGATGCTCTGCGATAATAGTTTCTTGCACAATACTTTCATCACTTAATAAACTTAAATTCGCATTTGCGCCAGTTTCTTGATCACCATCAAAAAAGACAGCAGCTTTATCACCTCGCGGTACATAATGCGTCGGCTTAACATCATTTAAGGTAAAATTTTTCAATGTCGGTGCATCAGTATGTTGGTCATAATGATCACCATGTAACTCTTGCCATATTCCTCCGTCAATAAATTCAACGTGATCTACCGAGCGTTGAACAGCAACCGCATAGCGACTCTCTGGACTGGCATATAAATATTCAGCCGGATGCGTAATATTGACCGATTCAACCAGTGTATTGTCTTCTAAATCAAAAAAATGAATAACGGCTTGCTCTGCGTCTGCAATAGCTAAACGTCCTTTCCCTAGCGCGTCATCATGATCATGTCCATCTTCTTTAGGGATTGGTGTCGGCTCTATTTCAGTAATATTGGTATCACTATCACCACAGCCAATTAATGCCGCTGTTGCACATGTCAGTAATAAGATTTTTAATGCAATGGTTTTCATGGTTTTCATGTTTTTCCTTAAAGTTAGATGTTAATAGCCCATATTTACATAGGCATTGAGTACGAATTTAATTAAAATGTGCCGCGTAAGCCAAAAATAATTGAGCGACCAGCTAATGGCGTTAGATCTTTTAAGAAAGAGGTATGCACTTGGGCATATTCATCAGTTAAATTATTAATTTTAAGGTAAGCAGCTAAATCATACTGCGCTTTGTTGAAGTGGTAATTAATGTTGCCATCAACCATAACATAGCTATCTGTGGCACTTTCAAGTTCAGCTGTATGAGTTTGTTCAAAATAATGACTTACAAATAAATCTGCTGAGATAGATTCTCCCTGATAGCTAAACTCTGTAGCAATACGTGCAGGAGGTGTGCGTGGTAACTGTGAACCAGAATCTAAACTTGCACGAATGATATCCCCTTGAACTCGCCACGAAAAGGTGTCTGTGACTTGCCATACAGCTTGCGCTTCGAAACCATGTAAAGTGACATCTTTCGCTGTAAAGGTATATAAAGGTAAAGTATGTGATTCTTCTTCTTCATGATCACCATGATCATGTCCACTGTGATCATGTCCATCACCCGCGGAAAAACCTGTTGCTTGTTCGTAATAATAATCATCTATTTGATTATAAAATGCATTTAAAATAAAACCAAAGTCACCTTTAAATTTACGTAAACTTAAATCAATATTAGTTGCGGTTTCCATTACAATATCTTGTTCAGTTAAACCAAAATACGGTTCATCATCATGCAATGCAAATAAAGCCCCTACTTCATAAGAACGCGTGCCAATATGAGGACCAAATGATAATAGCTCAGATGCAGATGGTGCTCTTTGGGAGTGGGATAAAGACAAGCCCATGTTATAACCATCGGTAAAGTCCCAAACTAAGCCAGCAGATAAACTCATTGGTGTAAATCTATGATCTACTTCAAAGTTTCTAGTATAACCTGCACTTTCATGTTCATTATCATGTGCTGAAAATAATTCAATTTCTGGTAAACGTACTTTTCCTGCTGTAATTTCTGTTTGCTCTATACGCGCACCTAATTGAAATAACACATCTGAAAAATGACGTTCTTCCATCCAAGCAAATGCTATCGATTCTGATTTGGATGGAGGTGTAAACGCTTCAGCTCCGATAGCAGTAAAATCACTTTGCTTATAATGAAAACTAAAACCACCACGCCATTCAAAAATATCTTGATGTAATACTTCAAAGCGCGCTTCTAAAGATTCACTATCAAAAGTAGTACCTATCACTCCTAATTCAACTTCACTATGTTGATAATCTGTATAAGAAAATTTAGTATTCAGTGACTTTATCAATGCGTTATCAAAATTAAGTTCACTCAAAACTTGCCAACGGTTTTGATCTAAATCGGCAAAAACTTGTACATTCTCATCACCATGGCTATGACCTGGAATTCCATATTCCTGTGCTAGATTTTGATAAGAAAAACCGACATAACCATTATTAAGTAAATAACTACTACCTAGTGTAAACCCGCTTGATTGGGCTGCTGAATTATCTACTTCATTTACACCATTTTTTTCTGGTATTTGATAGTTTTCACTCTCTCGATAAAAGCCATCAGCATGCACAGCAACATTATCAATGCCGCTGGTAAAAGATCCTGACACAAGCTGCTGTTCATTATTACTATTATATTCTGCTAACCATTCACCTTTGATATCTGTACTAGTAGGAATTCGTTCATCAACAATATTTACTACACCACCAATCGCACCACTTCCATAAAACAGTGTTGCTGGTCCACGAAGCACCTCTATGCGTTCACTTGTTACTGTTTCAGTTGAAACCGCATGATCTGGACCAACACGAGAAGCATCACCAGCATCTAAACCATTCTGAGTAACTAAAACTCTTGGCCCATCAAGTCCACGAATAATAGGCGTTCCAGCAACACCACCATGAAAATTACTATGTACACCCACTTCTTTACTTAAAGTATCACCCAAAGTATTAGCTTGACGCATACGTAAATTTTCACCATGTAACACAGTAATAGGTAATGCTGATTCAATATTAGAGCTATGAAAAGGTGTGGCACTCACATCAATAATTTCAATGGCAGACTTATCAAGCAATACGTTAACTTGTGCTGTCTTATTATCACTTATATCGAGTGTTATATTTTTATGAGCAAAGTTATTAGCAACAATATGTAATTCATAACGACCAGGCTTTATTTTTAAATTAAATACACCTTCTTCATCAGTGTGTGTCAAAGTATTTGTTCCCATCACTTTTACAGTCGCACCAGCAACAACATCTCCATTATTGCCAATGATTTTTCCTTGTACTTGCTCTGCATAAACCTGATTACTTGCACTAATAGCAAGTAATGCACTCATAATTAGTGATATTTTTTTCATGATGCCTCTTATAAATAAACTTTATTAAACGTGATAATATAACACCTACTAGATGATATGTTATAACATAATGCACATCAACAGATATTGCATCTTTTTATAAAAATCACCAAAAATAAAAAAAATATTCAACTTCACACAAAGCATATATTTAACATACATAACAAGAGTATAAAAAGACCAGAAAATAAATTTTGCTAGCAATGTATGCAGAGTCACGACATTTAGTAACTAGTTACTGCTAAAACTTGAATAGGTTTATAGGTAAGTATACTATCCATACAAGCCATTAAAAAAATAAAGAAATTTGGATTTTACTCTTTCGTCACTCATTTTAACCAACAACTTTTTTGCCAATTAATTCGGTTACTTTAAAGGAGCATGTATGAGTATTGAAGTTTGGATTTCATTCTTATTAACATCAATGATGTTGTGTTTCACTCCTGGCCCTACGGTTTTTATCGTTATTGGCCAATCTTTAAATCACGGGAAAAAATCGGTAATTCCTTTGATTACGGGTGTGCTTTGTGGTGATATCATTGCAATGAGCATATCTTTTGTCGGATTAGGAGCTTTATTGGCAACATCTGCTGTATTATTTAGTGCATTAAAATGGATTGCTGCTGGGTATTTAGTTTATCTTGGATTAAAAGCATGGTTTACTAAACCTCACACGAAAGAACTTGATACAGCTCAGAAAAAAAGTGGAGAAATATTTAAAGAAGCTTTAATTGTTACAGCCTTAAATCCGAAAGGTATCATTTTCTTTATAGCTTTCTTTCCATTATTCATGAATACAAATAATGCCGCATTACCGCAAATGCTAATAATGGGCTTATCATTTTTAGCTACCTCCGTACTTAGTGCTTCTTTTTATTCATTTTTTTCTGGCTATTTGCGTAGCAAAGTTAACTCAATAAAATTCCAGATAATTTTTGATAAAATTAGTGGCTCAATGTTAATCGGTTCAGGAGCTGTTACTGCAACATTACAAAAATCAAGTTAATCGATGTATGTCTTTTTTTCTTTTGAACTTTTCTATATAAAAGAATCGGCCGCAAGCGACCGAGTTTAAAAGAGTCCCAACTGATTTCCGTGAGCTTCTTTTTTATCCTATTCAACCAATTGGTTTTGCAAATATTTTCGAATTATATCTTCTGTTGCATAGCCAATATTTTGAATTATAATTTTCATCGCTTCACGATAAGGCTCAGAAAAAACTTTACGTCGATACTTAGGTATCCACACAAAGTGATACATTAATCTGAAGACATGATGTGAATTTTTTTGAAGTTCCATGTAGTGGATACGCTCTGTAAAACCCCAAGAGATTAAATACCAACATGAGAATGACCCCATACCCAATAATATATCTATCGGCACCTTTTCACTCCAAAATCAAGTGACTTATTGAGAACCAAACTGGAACGCTATGGCCATTAAGAATAGAAATAGCGCAGGTACAAATAACTTGCTCTTGGTGATCTCTCGTTTTATTCTAGTATTCACTGGGCTAGTGTTTATATTGTCTTTGTCTGGGTAACATAAAGTTTCAATTGTTAAGTCAAATACAGCGGCTAAAGCTTTGACCGATTCCTGAGAAGCAGTGCCTGACCTCTCAATACTTTAGATTATTCTTAAGCTAACACCGCAAGCCTCATCCAAATGACTTTGACTCCATACTCTATTCTGTCGTTCTTGCTTTACTCTTTCTGTATTTAGCTGCATACCCACAACCTCTTCCTTACGTTGCCTTTTGTTTCACAGCAGCAAGGAAAAGTATTTATGTATACGTCATATATATGACATTACATATGAGAATGATATGTCGCCAATTGAATATAAAATTAGTTATGAAAATTCTTTAAGAAAAGTGTCCTGATTTAGTTGCGTAGAACATTAGTAACTAAATGATCTATAGATCAACTTCCCGATACTTTCTTTTCATTCGAGTTATAACACTATAATAAGCCCCTTCATTTGAAGGGGCTTAGGCCGTTCACCTAAGTGAACTGACTGCTCGATTTTAAGTCAAATGACTTTAAAATTGGTAAGTATATTGAACAGAAAATTCAGTCCCTTTTTCTTTACTACGCACCAGTACGTTATCAGCTAATATTTCTTGCTCTTCATTTAACAGATTTTTAAGCTTAAATTTAATGCTTGAATTAAAATCTGGAAAATAACTGTAGTTCAAGTCAAGTGAATGGAATGGTTGTTCCATCGCATCTTGTTGCCCTTCTATTCCTGGAATAATAATTCGTTCACCAAATACGTTATAAATTAAAGTTGCAGCATGATTACCATTTGGTGCATCGTAACCTAACTGCATATTGACAACATATTTAGAATGACCAGTTAAACGACGTTTTTCATTCGTGATCGCTGCAGAAACACCTGTTTGTTCCACAATCGCTTGTCTATTTAACTCAATCTCAGAATCACTGACAGTTAAATTACCCGTCATGAAAATATCTTGACCAATACCTTCTAAGAATGAAAAATCTTTCAAAAATTCAAATTCCACACCTGCAACATAACCTGTTTCTGCATTGGCAATTCGAATTAATGGTGGGCCATCTTGACCAGGAGATTGCACTGTCTCAATTGGATCTGTCATATCTTTATAGAACACACCAACAGAGAAGTTTTCACCTGTATCAAAATAGTTTTCATATCTAAAATCGTAATTATTGATAGAGGTTGTACGTAGCCCAGGGGTACCGCCTACAGGATATTCCGTTAGTGGATCGATGTAACTCGCTTTAGTAATTTCACGTAAATCTGGACGAATAACTGTTTGACCAAAGCTTAAACGGTATTGCGTTTCAGCATCTTGTAAATAAGTTAATGCCAAAGCTGGGTAAAGATCATCATTTTGAAAGGCTAACTCTTGATAATCATCATTAGTCGCATCACTATCAAGTACAACTTGACCTGTATAAGGGTCTAATGGCACTGATACTTGGCGGAAATCTTCCCAACGCACACCACCACTAACTCTAAATGTATTATCAAAGAAAAAGTCGGCTTCTAAATAATATGCGTCAATCTTTTGTGCTGATAAATAATCATCACCATCAACTGTAGTGTCATTTAAAATTGTACGGGTTAAAGCTGCGTCTTGGATAACTTCATTTGATAACACATCATTTAACGTATCGCCTTTAAAATCTACATCTTCAAAGGCGCGTGTATTGATATCAAAACGACGGTTGCTCGCTGAACGCTCTTTAGAAATATAATCAGCGCCTGCTTTTAATTCGATTTCAGTTGATTCTAGCGACAGCGGCAGTGTGAAATTATATCCATAATTCTCAACTTCATCATCTAACTGCTGGAATGTATAACGTGCAGCCGTAGTTGAATTTGACAGTGCGGCTTCATTAGATACGTTATAGATCCCATCTAAATTGCTATCAGTCACAATAAAACGCGTATTTATATTGCCAGGTGCATAACGATTTGAACGCCCAATTGAATATTTCCAATCAAAACCTGCATAGTTTAATTCATCAAAAGTATGCATACCTTTAATTTGATTTACGATTAACTCTCTTTCTTCATATGACACATCATAAGAACGAATACGACGATTATCTGATTCATTTACATTTTCTGATATACCTGTTTTATCACGTATCGTATCTTCAGTATCATGTAAAATCATTGAACTTAAATCAACACGATGATTTTTTCGCCACTCGATGCCAAAATTCAGCATGCCAGACCATTTAACCGTATGCTCTGTTGTTTTAACATCATCATAGCCTTGTATCATCGCAGCACTACTTTCACCTAAAACAAACTGCTCACCTTGGTACTCTTTACCAACAAAGTATTCATTATCATAGCTAATTGATGATAAAAAACCGTATCTCCAATCACCAGATTCAGTACTATTACCTAATGTAAAATTCACACTATAATCTGGATTAACATTTACTTTTTTAGGGTCATAGTTCTTATTTAAATCTATTGCTAATTGGCGACTTTCTTCTGTAGTTAAATCATCTAATGATTTACCTGAATCATAGATTGCTTTTATAGAAGCTGGTAATTGACGTGTACCATCATCTAAGCCTTGCCAGTCGTCGTCACCACCTTGATATGCTATGCCATCATCAGAGTTATTTGAATTAGTACCTAATGAACCACTCATATTAAATACAAAATCATTTGGAATTGTTTTAATACGAATATCAACATTTCCACCACCAAAAGAAGCAGGCATAGACGGCGAAAATGATTTTTGTACTGATAAACTTTCAATAATATCTGCTGGAAATAAATCCAAAGGTATAACAGAGCGAGTAGGATCAGGACTTGGTACTGCTGCACTATTTAATTGCGTGCTTGAGTAACGCTCTCCTAAACCACGTACATAAATAAATTTACCATCAACTAATGTTAAACCTGTAACACGACGAAGCGCAGCGGCAGCATCACTATCACCACTGCGTGATATTTGCTCTGCTCCCATAATATCGGCTACAAAAGCTTGTTGTTTACGCTCTTCTAATACAGCAGTTGCAGTGCCTTTTAATCGACTCGCACTGACAACTACTTCTTCTAATACTGTTTCATCTTGTGATTCGATTACTTCATTTGCAAATGCAGTTCCAGCTAATGAAAATAAAACTGCTGTTGATATTGCCGATAAACCGAAGTTAACTGATGTGTTTTTCATTTTTTGCCTCGACGAAATAAGCTAAATTAATTCACTTTATTAATGCCAAACTATTACTAGCTTGGCATACTGTGGGATTAGTCTTATTCCAGACCGACTGTCCAACCAGCTGTCCAATTATTATCTTGTGATACTGCACCTATATGGTTTGTTGTATCAAAGAAACCGTCGATTGCTTTCACATCAGTTGCAACTGTTACATCTGTCGTAAAGATACCATTAACGACATTCTCTTGGCTTTGAGCTACTGTATTACCAAGCACATTACGCCACCAATCGCTTAAGTTAAAATCAATACCTGATGGGTCTTTAAAGCTTTCAGAACATGCAATCACAGAGCTTACAAACTTAATAGTGCCATCTTGTGTATTATTGATAGTTTCACTTTCTGTGAAAGCTGAATCTTTAGGAATACCTTCAAGTTCTAAACACTCCCCCATACCTTCGGCACCCGTTACAACTATATTATACATTTGTGCACCAGTACCTTCTCGGAAGTAAATACCTTCACCTTCATCTTCACCTTTGAAGTTATTACCTATAATCGTCACATTCGCAAGTGTTGGATTTGAACGTGGTGTTTTACCCGGTGCTTTACCATCGTTATCCGCTTCGATACCACGATTTGCATCTGAGTTGTCTGCCGCTTGTTTAACTAATACATGCTGTAATTTACCTTGGAAACCATTATCCCAGTCAATACTGTCATCCTGAATGCTTGTTAATACAAGGTATTTTGCTTGTACTGTACCACCAAAGAATTCCACACCATCATCAGCATTTTGGTGTACTTGAACATACTCAACCGTCGTGCCAGCACCAATTCCACCAAACGTAATACCATTTAATTCGTTACCAGGTGCAACTTCATAACCTGCATTCATAACACGCACATAACGCAAGATACCTGAATTGTCTGATGAGTCTGTTCCACCAAATACTGCACCGGCTTCTACACCTTCAACTTGTAGCGCACATTGCGAGCCATCTGTTGGACATTTATTTGATGGTGCATTACCAAGTAATACCATACCACCCCATTGACCCGCAGAAGTTGATTCACCTAAAACATCTTGCTTAGAAGTAAAGCTAATAGGCTTATCTTGTGACCCATTTGCAATGATTTTTGAATCGCGGCTTACAACGATGTAATCATCACCGTTACGACCATAAACTGTTACACCAGGCTCTATTGTTAAAGTTACTGAATTTTCTTTATCGCCACCAACAAATACTGCACCATCTAGTGCGTAGTAGTTACCCGCTGTTAACGTTAAGTTTGCAGTAATACGACCACTGATTTCACATGTTGTAGTTGAACCATCAATTGGTGAAATTGACTGTGTACCTGCTGGACAACCTGCAGCTTGTGCTGGTGCAGTTACTTCACCGCCACCAAAACCAAATGCCCAACCTTCACGCCAGTCATTTTGTCCGTCTAATGCACCAATAAAATCAACTGAATCAAAGAAAGAATCTACAGTGTTGTTTACATCTTGACCTGCTTCTAATAATGGAGAGCCTGCTAATGGTTCACCGTTTACACCAATCATGGCTTTATCATTAACGCTATTGCCATTTTGTGCTGTAAACCAAGGCTCTAAGTCAAGTAAAACGTTACCATCTGTATCTTTAGGGTTTTTAAAGTTTTCATCGTTAGTACACGCCATAACAGTATTTTCTACTTTGATAAGACCGTTATTAGCATTATTAACTGTTTCACTTTCAGTGAAAGTAGAATTTTTAGGGATGCCTTCAATTTCAAAACACTCACCCATTTCTGATGGACCTGAAATAACGGAGTTATATAAGTGTAAGCCAGTACCTTCGCGTAAATAGATACCTTCTGCTTCATCTTCACCTTTAAAGTTATTACCAACAACAGTTAAGTTAGAAATGATAGGTTGAGATTTAGGATCTTTTGCAGGGTTTTTACCATCGTTATCAGCTTCAATCGCGCGGTTTGCATCTGTAGCGTTTTTATCTTGCTCGATATAAACGAACTGCATTTTACCTTTATAGCCGTTGTCCCAGTCAACATTATCATCATCGTTACTTGTTAAAACTAAGTGCTTAACATTAACAGCGCCACCAAAGAACTCAACACCGTCATCTGAGTTATTATGAACTTGTAAGTAATCAACTGCAGTTTGTGAACCTACACCACCGAACGTAACACCGTTTAATTCGTTACCAGGTGCGATTTCATAACCTGCATTTTTAACAACAACATATTTTAAAGTACCTGAATTATCTTCCCAGTTAGTACCACCGAATACCGCACCAGATTCAACACCTTCAACTTGAAGTGCACAATCACCCTCTGCAGGACATTTATTTGAAGGTGCATTACCCAGTAATACAACACCACCCCACTGACCTGAAGCTGTTGTATCACCCACAACATCTTGTAGAGAAGTCATGATGATAGGGTCATTTTTTGTACCAGTCGCTTCAATTTTTGAACCACGACTTACAACTAAATAATCTTTACCGCTGTTCCCGAATATAACCGCACCAGGATTAATTGTAAGACTTGCACTATCTGCATTATCGTTTCCAACAAATACGGCTCCATCTAGTGCCCAAAATGCATCTGTAGTTAATTCTGTATCAGCTGTAATGCGCCCTGATAAAACTTGAACTGTAACATCTTTACCTAAAGCAGCAGATACCGTTGCTGAAAGACTTGGGCTATGAACCCCAGCTAATACTTTATCCGAACCACCAATTGGTGGAGTAGTCGGTGTAGGTGCTACAACAGTTTCACCTTCAACATTTAAGTTAATATCACCACCACAACCAGCTAGCGATAAAGCACAAGTTAGCATACTTACTTTAAATAATTCAGGACCTTTCATTACCATCTCCACTAAGTGTTAATTTTTTAACTAAATTAATTAATGCAATAAGGTAATTATTTCTTGTGACAGTTAGGTGACGATTTATTAAAGAAAAGATGACAGTTTTATTTTAAATTTATGAAATACAAAATCAAATTTTCTTGATGCATTTTGCAGCATACTGATTTTATAAACCTAGTTCTATGCCCATTTCTTTTTTAATCCTTTCTCGTTTTTCCTCTATTTTTTCAAATTTGAGACATTCTATATTCGCTTCTTTCAAAATAAACCAATATTAAAATAAAGGTATAGCAAGTATAAGAAAGCAAAAAATAATTGATTATTGATTTAAAAACCATTTGATATATACTTAACCAATCAAATGATAGTTCGGAGCAATAATATGAATCAAGCTAATGTTTTTACACCTAGCCAGAAACCTTTGGGCTTTTGGGGAAAAGTCGGCTTTCCTGCTCGCGGCCCAAAGTTACATCAAGCTTTACATGACGGATTTCCATTTGATGTTTATTCTAAGCTTGCTAAATTATCAGGTCTAGATAAATCAGACCTAGCCAGTGCCACTGTGATTGCCAGTGCCACACTGCAACGTAGAGCAAAATCAGGCAAGTTTAACCGAGATGAAAGCGATCGTTTATATCGTTTTGCTGAAGTATTTAAAGCTGCTTTAGATTTATTTGAAGGCAATAATGACAGCGCGTCTCTATGGCTTAAAAGCCAAGTGAGAGGTCTTGGCAATAAACGTCCTGTTGATATGCTTGCAACATCTGCAGAAACTGAAGCGGTGTTGGATTTAATTGGTCGTTTAGAGCATGGTGTTTTTGCGTGAACATATATATTAAGTTTCTTAAAAGCAACACTAAATCAGTATGATCACAGCTTATCGTATCGTAAAAACTAAATGGGCTGATTCTGCTTTTGATGGTGAAGGTGCAAGGCTTTATGGCGGACGTTGGAATAGTAAAGGGCAATCTTGTGTATATTTAGCTAGTTCTGAGTCTCTTGCGATTCTAGAAATACTAGTACATTTAGATAATTCAGATACCTTAGATCATTACACCTTATTTACCGTTGATATTAATCCTGCAGATATCATGGAATTAAACCATGAATTTTTACCTGATTGCTGGCAAGCAGATCCTGCACCTTCAGAGACTGCTGAAATTGGTGACGATTGGCTAAAATCCAATTCTAGTCTCGCCCTAAAAATCCCTTCTACTATCGTCATCAGAGAAGCTAACTATTTAATAAATATTAAACATGTTAACTTTCCAAAAGCTTTATCAACTCACATAAAACTAGATTTTAAGTTTGATAACCGTTTAGTTAAATAAAAGTCAGGCGACTTATCCTGATTTACAAATAAGCTGTTCTCATAGCTTTTGCATTGAGTTGTTCACGTTTTACAAACTTAAGCCATTGTGATGCTAATTTTTTTGCTTTTTTGTGTTTTTCAGCTTGTTCGAACGCCAAAATAGAAGCATCAAAGTTTTCTAAATTATACTGCGCCATACCTAATGCAATATATGAGTTAGACTCCCCATTTTTAAGACCTTTATCTAAGGCTTCACGTGCTGAATCAGCTGCCTCTTCAAACATTTCATTATTTAAATACAGTTCAGCTAATCTTTGATCGTATTCGCCTGTTGGCGTTAATTTTGAAGCTTTATCAAAAAATGTAATCGCTTTTTTATCCTCCTTTGCTTGCATGAAAGACTCTGCAACAAAAGCCAAGTTTTTATTGGTATTTTCAATTAAACCCGTATTTAAACCAGACTCCATTGTTTGCGCAGCTTTAAAAGCTAAACCGTTAAATAAATAAACTTGTGCTAAGTTACGAATATCAGATTTTTTAGTAATAAAACCTTGCTGTTTAGCTGCTTCTAAGATTGCCAACTGTTTAGTTTCTTCACCTAACTCGCCATACATCTTGCCTAATTGCAGCCAATATTCAGGTTTATTAAATAACTTAACCATTTTTTCCAATACGTCAGCAACTTGCTGAGATTTATTTAAAGAGTAATATAAGGCACGTTGTAATACTAACCAATTCTCTTTTGGTATTTGTTGCTTATCTTCAACAAGCGAAATTGCTTGTGAAATGCTTTCAAGTGATGATTGATATTGTTTATCTTGATATAAAGCTTGTGACTTTAATACATAATAAGCATCCGTTTTAGGCTTTGTATTTACTTTATCCCAACGCGCTAAATAAGATGCTACTTTTTTATATTTTCCATCAGCCATAGCCAGTTGCGCTAGGCTAAATAATGTAGAAAGCTTTAATGATTCAGGGACCGCTTCTTGAGCAACAACTAACTCAAAAGCTGCCATAGCTTTTGCTAGATCATTTTGATTGTAATGAATGAAACCATAAAAGTTATACATCATTGCAACTTCATAATCATTCATACTCGATTTTTTACGTTGAATATCATCAAGTGCAGCCAAACCTTTATCAACTTTACCGTCATCTGCTAATTTCTGTGCTCTTGCTAATTGCGAATAAACTTTATTTCTTAACGAAGGTACTTTTTTAGTTTTCACTTCATTGGCAAAAACACTATCAACATTGATACCTGGAATAATCGCGCTGATACTCGGTAAAGTAATAGCAGCAGTAAAATAAGCACTATAGATTAAAGTTGATTTTAATAATTTCATTTGAGCTCTCTCTTATAAAAAGGCGAATGAAAACGCCTATTTATACCTAAATCTACTGATGAGGTTTAGGCATAGATTAATTAACCGCTGATTTGAAAACTAATTTTATTTTGCACACCAGCTACTTCAACAGCTTCACCATTTACAACACGCGGCTTATATTTAAATTTAAGGGCAGCATCCATTGCAGCACGATCAAAAATACCTTGCGGTTTTGCATTTACAACTATTGGCGTTGTCACTGTGCCACTTTTAGTTACCGTAAATTCAACGATAACATAACCTTCAATGCCACGAGATAATGCACGCCTAGGATAGACAGGCGATACTTTGACAATTGGTAAATATTCACCATCACTTGATCCTAAAGATAATCCACTCGCTAAATTAAGATCAGCTTCAATATTGGCACCAAAATCAAAATGACCTGTTTGAGCTTGTGCATTGCTTTGATCCATTTTTGGTGAATTCATAGGTGGTGGTGGCTCTTTAGGTTTTGGGGGCTTTTGCGGTTTACGTTGTTTTTTCTCAACCGCTTGCTCTGTTTTCAAACGCACAAAGTCCAATACATTGCCTTTGGTAGTCTCACTTAGCTGACCATCGCCACTTTGTATTAAAGACTGCATACCCCAAAATAAAGCCAAAGTAATAAATACTGCGATAAAAAATGACACTAAATAACGCATTGTTTTTATCCTCTTGTTATCAACTATGCTTCTTGCGCAGCGATCGATACATCAAAAACACCTGCCGCACGAGCTGCATCCATTACTTTAATTAAAGTATCTGTTGTTGATTTTTTATCTGCTTGGATCACCACTGAACCTTGTGGATTTTCAGCTTTTAAACGCTCGATATTTGCTTGTACTGCACGAATATCTATTTGACGTTTGTTGATCCAAACAACACCTTCATCAGAAATCGCAACAAGTATATTTGCACGTTCTTTTTTCACAGCCGTAGCCGCTTCAGGGCGATTGACATCAATACCAGACTCTTTTACAAAAGTAGCTGTTACAATAAAGAAAATCAGCATGATAAATACAACATCTAGCATCGGTGTCATATTAATTTCTTCGGCTTCATCTTCTTGAAAAATTTGTGCTAATGGTGCTCTCATAATCTTGCTCTCATCACTATGTTGAGTGAAATAATTAGAGCGAGCGTCTCGCTCTAATTAGCTGTCTAAACTGTTTTAATGATCTAAAACCATCTTATCTTCTAACAGTTCTACTTCTCTTTTTACTTTGCGCTGTAAATAAGTAGATGCAAAAACTCCTGATAACGCACCAACCATTCCAGCCATTGTTGGAATTGTCGCTTTTGATACTCCTGAAGCCATAGAACGTGCACTGCCAGTACCAGTAATTGCCATCACATCAAAAACTTCAATCATGCCAGTCACTGTTCCCATCAAACCTAATAATGGGCAAAGCGCGACCATAACGTTTATCATTGGCAAGTTGGCATCAAGTTTCATTGATGCTCTTGATACATTAGCTTGCTTTATTTGTTGCGCATTCCAGCTATTACGTTCTTTACGGCCAAACCAAGTTGCTTGTAATGATTTTTTATACGCTTTAAACCCACCAAATAAGAAAATAAAGCGCTCTAATATAAATAACCACATTGCAAATATCAGCACACCAATGACAACTAATACTTGGCCACCCGTGTCTAAAAATTCACGGATAGCAGTAATAGCATCCAGAATCAGAACCATGATTTACACTCCCTCTTTACTTGGCTCATTAACTTCACTACGTTCAGCAATGATCCCTGCGCTTTGCTCTTGTAAAGTTAATAACAAGCCTTTAGAACGCGTATTTAAAATGGTATAAATAAATACTGTTGGTATCGCTACCACTAAGCCTAATACCGTTGTTACAAGTGCTTGTGAAATACCACCAGCCATCAGTTTAGGATCGCCGGTGCCAAATAAAGTGATAGCTTGGAAGGTATTTATCATTCCGGTTACAGTACCTAATAAACCAAGCAAGGGTGCGACAACAGAGATAATCTTTATTAACGTTAGGTTACGTGTGATCTTTGGCATTTCACGTAAAATTGCTTCACTTAGTTTCAGCTCTAATGTGTCATAAGCAACATGTGGGAATTGGTCTTTCACTTTCATTACGCGACCTAGTGGATTATCATCACGTGCTACTTTATCTTTTAATTGACGACGCATTTTACCACCAATAAAAAACAAAGAAATAAAGCGCTCTAATGAAATCAGTAATGCAATAACACCTACAGCTAAAATCACATAACCCACAATTCCACCTTGATGAACCTGTTCTTCAATTTTAGGGGCTTGAACTAATAGCCCTAAAATCGAACCACCTGTTGGGTCTAAGGTAAAGTCAACAAAACCAGATTTGGCGTCTTGCAATGCTTGGGCACTTGCTAAAAATCGACCCGTTGGTTGGCGGGTTAATTCAGCTAAAGTATTAGTGGTATCGTTGTACTGAAGGTATTTACCATTTGAAATTAAGTTAAAGGCACCAACACGCACCACTTCTTGCCTAATTTTTTCCCCTCCAGCAACAATAACTTCAGACTCAAAGCGTTTCACTTTACCTTGCTCTGTCATTTCACGTTGTAATTCAAACCACACTTTTTCAATGTCTTCAATTGAAGCAAGTTTAGAACTAGCACCCATTTTTTGGGCTAACTCATCCATAAATACGCCACGACCCGGCAGTTCAGCGGATACATTTGATGTGGCAAATTTATTTTTAGTATCGCCCGCAACTTGCTGTAAAACACCAAATAGTTCTTTTAAAGAACCCATTTTTGTATTAAGGGCACCGGTTAGGTTTGCTAATTTAATTTCATTTTCTTCAAATTGTGTTTCTAAAGTTGAAGATTGTTGTAATAGATTATTTCTACTTTGAGTAATTTTTTTTAACTTTGTAGCTTGTTCTGACTGACTAGCAATAAACGCCTTTTCACGAGAAATATTTTCTGCCGCTTGTGCTTTTTGACCTTGGTCTATTGTTTTTAAGAGCTCATCTAGGTTTACTGCTTGCGCATTTGCATAAGTAGCAGTCGCTAGCACACTGGTTAAAATAAGTGATTTGATAAATTTCATTGCTATTTCCCTACTCTGCTACTTGTACTGATAAAAGATGGATATATTGCTTACTAAGCTGTAATTTTTTTCGTAATGATTTCATCTATATTCGCCCAGTTATTCCGTAGCTTGAACTGGTAAACTGATCATATTCGGAGCAAGTTGCTTACGTGCGATACGTAACCCTTTGCTGATTTGACTGATATTAGAATCAGGTAAAGCGATAAAAGATTGCGTTTCTTTATCCCAAATACCCGCTTTTTTACCATCACGTGTCAAATAAATAAAATCTAAGCGGCCAATCCGTAAATAATCAACTTCACGCTCCATGCCATCAACAGTCAATAGCTGTGTATATGCTTCAATTGTTCGGCCATAATCCACTTCAACTTGATATGATTCTAAAATACGTCTGAATTTTTCACTTGAAGTAATATCTGCTTTATCCATCATGCTTTTAAGCTTATTGATTCGCTCTGTACGCTCTTGCGTTAAAAAAGGGATATCTAATTCAATAAATTGCTCAAGACCGGTAATCATACGTAGCATTAAAGGTGTTATTTGGCGTTCAATAACAGACACTTGATCCATAGATGTATTTAAATCATCCATTTCTATGATCTGATTGCTAATTTGTTTGGTGATTTGCTGGTTATAAACCTCAAGTCCATCAATTTCTTTATTTAAAGTCTTAAATTGCTGTAATCTTGCTTGCATTGAATCTGCAATTTTATCGATTTTATCTTGTGATTTCATTGCTGATTGATTGATCTTTTTACTAGAATCAATCACTTTATCTAGGTCGCTGGCAAAGTTATTGAAGCTCATTGCAATTGTTGTCGCTAACAACAGAGGTTTAACGCATTTCATCACTATAACCCTATAGGTAAGTTATTTTACAAAAACATTACAGAGAATTTTAGGTGGAAATAATGACACTTAGATTTCGAATAGGTGACACTTTTATTTTAAAAATATGTCATTTTATTTACAGGGCAAGGGAATCTTACATTAATGATAACAATCCCATAAAAACTAACAAAAAACCTTCAATAGATAATAAAAGTATAGCGATTTATTAACAACAGGTTCAGCTAGAGCATTTATTACTCTTTCCCTGAAAAAGTAAAATTAAAATAAATAATTAATTAATTGTAAATTTAAAAAAAACATTTACCATGAAAGCGCTTACAGTAATAATGTAAAGAGCTACTATATTTAACCAGATGTAATATGCCGTCCAACACCTATTAGCCGTTGTACTGTTCAATATATCTGTTAGCTGATATTAACCCGTTTATGAGAGTATTTATTATTCCACTGTAAGCCACTGAAAAAAATAAAAAAACGAATGGAGTCAGAATATATGACAGAACATCCCCAAAAAAAACAACACAGTTACACCGTAGTCAAGCATATTTCTATCGCTTTAGTGCTCAGCTTATTTTCAGCATTAACTGTAGCCAACAACTTAATAGATAAAGGTGCTACTTGGCGCTATTTAGACAATGGCAGTGAACTTTCCAGTAGTTGGACAACCAGCAGCTTTAATGACACCAGCTGGGCACAAGGTGCTGGGCAATTAGGTTATGGCGACGGTGACGAAAGCACGGTTATTAGCTACGGCGACAGCAGAAGTAGTAAATATATTACCAGTTATTTTCGTCACTTCTTTCAAGTAACCGACACCAGCACAGTAGACGGCTTAACCTTAAATTTATTACGTGATGATGGCGCTGTTGTATATCTCAATGGTCAAGAAGTATTTCGCTCTAACCTACCTCAAGGTAGTATTAACTATTTAACTCCTGCCACAAATGCCGCTGGCGGCAGTGGTGAAAAAGAATATTTTAGCAAAACACTATCGGCTGACTTATTAGTCAACGGCAGTAATCTTATTGCCGTTGAAGTGCATCAAGCAAGTTCTGGCAGTTCAGACGTTAGTTTTGATTTAAGCTTAATCACCAGTGCAGGTGAAATTTCCCCCGGTGACGGTAGCTTATTGCGTGGCCCTTATTTACAAATGGGCTCAGACTCACGTATGACAATAAAGTGGCGTACTGACGGATCAACCGACAGTTTAGTGCTATATGGCACTGATCCTAATACGTTAGATCAAAGTGTTAGCAGTAGCCAAGTGACTACAGAGCATGAAGTGGTCTTATCTGGGTTGTCGGCAGATACACGTTATTATTATAGTATTGGTTCAACCGGCAACGACGGTATATTACTTGGCGACAACTCAACCTATTTTGAAACTTCACCCACACCAGGTACAGCGACACCAACCCGTATGTGGGTAGTTGGTGATGCCGGTACCAAAAACAATAACCAGCGTAATGTTTACAATGCCTATTTAGCAGAAACCGGTAGCCAATATACTGACTTATTTATTATGTTAGGTGACAACGCCTACAGCGACGGGTTAGATCACGAATACCAAGAAGCGGTATTTGACATGTACCCACAACTATTACGTACCACTCCAGTATGGTCAACGTTAGGAAACCATGACGGACACAGTGCCGATTCAGAGACAGAGTCTGGTCCTTATTACGATATTTTTACTTTTCCACGTCAAGGCGAAATTGGCGGTGTTGCTTCTGGCACCGAAGCTTATTATTCTTTTGATTATGGCAACATACATTTTATTGTTCTCGACTCTTTTGAAACCTCGCGCCACCTTGACGGCAGCATGATCAGCTGGATGCAAAACGATATACAACAAGCAACCGCCGATTGGACCATCGCATTTTGGCATCACCCTCCTTACACCAAAGGCTCGCATAACTCAGACACTGAAAGTGATTTAATTCAAATGCGAGAAAACTTTTTACCTATATTAGAACAAAATGGCGTAGACTTAGTACTCAATGGCCACAGCCATTCTTATGAAAGAACTAAATTTATTGACGGTCACTACGGTTTGTCAAACACTTTTAGTAATAGCCAACACGCCATAGACGCTAACGGTGGTCATGCCGATGGCACTGGTGCTTACACCAAAGCACAAGGTAACCCGGCACACCAAGGGGCAGTATATATAACCGCAGGTAGCTCAGGTAAAAAAAGCGGTGGTGCACTTGACCATGCTGCCATGTTTACCTCGTTAAACGAATTAGGCTCACTTATTATTGAAGTAGACGGACTCACCTTAAATACCCGTTTTATTGATGACAACGGCGCAGTACAAGACTATTTCACCATAAGTAAAAGTGGTGAATTACCACCACAAAAAGCCAGTATTTCCGGCTTAGCTTGGCTTGATCAAGATAAAAATGGGATCCGTAACAGCAATGAAACTCATTTAGCTGCAATTGCTGTACAATTAATAAATCAACAAGGAAATATTGTTGCCAGTAAAACCACTAATGGCCAAGGTGAATACAGTTTTACTAACCTTAACGCTGGCAACTATAGCATAAAATTCACCCCCGGAATTTACAATATTAGCCCTGAAAACCAGGGTAATGACCGTAACTTTAATAGCGACATAGCAATAGCAACCGCCACAAGCCCCATGTTAAGCCTAACCGCTGCTAGTAACACAACGCATATTGATATTGGCTTATACCAAGATGAAATTATAAGCGAAGGCCAAGCAATTCCAGGTGTGATTCTAGCAACTTCGTATGATCAAGGCGGCGCGGGCATTAGTTACTATGACACAAGTGCAGGTAATTCAGGCAACAGTTGCCACAACCGTAGCGATAATGTAGATACGGAACAAGGTAGCTTAGGCTGTAACCTTGGCTGGATCAATAACGGAGAATGGCTAAACTATACGGTAAATATTGCTGAAACGGGTCTATATAACATTGATGTCCGACTTGCTTCAGCCAGTGTTGGTAGTGCTTTCCATCTTGAATTAGACGGTGAAAATATTACCGGCACCATTACCGCCCCAGCGACAGGTAGCTGGCAGTCATGGCAAAGTAAAAGCTTAATTAACATTGGCCTTAGCCAAGGACAGCATTTACTAAAATTTGTTGCCGATGGCGCGCAATTTAACTTATACGACTTAAGCTTCACGTTAAACACTGACAGCGGCGACAGCAGTGGTGATAACCAATACTTATTACCGATAGTACAAGCAGAAGGCAGTAGTGAATTACAAGCCGCAAGCTTAGCTATTGACGGCGATTTAACCACAAGCTGGTCAAGTTACTGGGGAAATTCTAGTTGGTTTATCATTGATTTAGGTCAAGCCTATGATCTTGCCAAAGTGAAAATATTTTGGCAACAGCTCACCCCAAGCGACTACATCATACAAGGCTCGTTAAACAATGCTAGCTGGGATACATTATCACAACAAACCGATGGCACTTTTGGTACGCGTACCGACAACGTATCTATAACAGGCCATTATCGTTATATACGCCTATATGCCGAAGCCCGTAGTCAAGGAAATACAGAGGGTTATGAAATCAGTGAAATACAAGTATATAGCCCAGAATAGTATCGTTAAATGTAACAACACCATAGCGTAACTATATAACTTAAGCCGTATTTAAGCTATATACGGTAATAATAACACCAGTAAGGGGCTAGGCCACCTTAGTCCTTTGCTTTTAAATTTATAAATTATCAATGAAATCTGTTATGTTAGCGAATCACATCATTAAATATCCAGTAACAGTACTAAAAGTAGTTATCCCATTCTTACTTAGCATAAGCCCCTATGTTATTGCTCACAATGATTTAACACATCGTATTCACAGCCTCAACCACCAATTAAATCAACATCCTCATAACCAGCATAACATTCACTTATTAGTACAGTCGGGTAAGTTAAAATACAAAAACAAACAATATCATGCCGCCTTGCACGATTTACAACAAGTATTACAGCTTGAAACCGAGCATAGTGATGCACTTTATTACGCGGCCCAAGCTAACTTTCACTTAAATAATTATCAAAGCGCCGAACAGCAAATTCTGCGTTTCTATCAACAAGCCAAAAACCCGGCAGGAAAAATTAAAGCCAATCGATTACTTGGTGATATTCACTTAGCCGAACACGCGATTAGTGAAGCCGTGAGTTTTTATCAAACTGCTCTTAACTTACAACAACAACCCCAACCAAATGACTTTTTACATGCCGCCATCACCGCACAAAAATTGCCTGATCAAGGTCAACAACTTGCATTAACCATATTACATCAAGGTATTAACACCTTAGGAACCATTAGCAGTCTAGCTGACCCTGCAATAAAACTACACCTTGCTCTACAGCAATATAACCATGCCATACAATTAACCGACACACTACTAAAAAACGCCGCTGGTTTGCGCAAAGCATTATTGTTAGAAAAAAAGATGGTTATTTATCAACAACTACAACAAACATCTCAAGTAAAGCATACGATACTCTTAGCATTAGCAGCCATAAAAAGCTTATCTCATCATAAGCAACAATCTCGGCAAGTACAGGCACTCGTCGCAAGGTTAACTAGTAGTTATTTTTAATTAATGATCTTGTTATTCCTCTGATATTTTTAAATAAACGTAGGTGCTTTAGGGTTATTATGGCGGCGAGTGATATATAAAATACACTCTTCTTCCCCTTTTTGCTTGAAACTGCGTGCAAGATCAATGGGTGTAGTGAAAGTATCCCCTTTGCCTAATAACAAAGTTTCACCGCTAGCCGTTATTTCAAACTGTCCTTGCTGAACAAAAATTACTTCCTCTTCATATCGAATATGTTCAGGTATTTCAGCATGTTTTTTTAATTTAAGTCCACGTACAACAAAATTATGTTGCCAGTCTAACTTAGCTGCAGGTAGGTCTTCACTTTGATTTTCAGGACCAACTAACGCAACTTCTTCAACACCATCAAACTGTGCTAGACCAGTATTTTTATTCCAAGAAAATGTATCAAAACGCTGTACTATAGACTCCATATCTACGCTATCTACAACTCTATGTTCTGCAATTTGTTGAGCTGAAGTAATCGGCATAGGCTCTTTATCATCCGGAATAGTTTCACCTGAAGTTGTATCAACCAAGCTACCATCTTCTAATAAAACTAATCCATATTCTTTCGCAAGTTCAAATACCTGTGGTGCCCACAATACACGACCCGGATCATCTCCCCCTAATACAGCATGAAGATAACCAATATCATCCCCCACATTTTCAAACCCTCTAAAAATATCCGTCGGAATTGAAATGATATCGCCTTTATTTAAAATTACTTTACCATCATCAGCATTTACACCACTTATAAATGACCAAGTTCCTTGGTGAATTACAAAAACCTCTTCTGTTAAATGACTATGTTGTGAATTTAAACATCCTGCTGGCTGGCGTGCTCCGCCAATGTTAAAACCATGAGGAATAGAAATATGGATATGTTGGTCTGGATTTTCAGCAACTCCAGGCCCAATCAATGTAAAATTTTCTTTTTTATCACTTCCTGGACTACGCGTATCAATGAAAGCATTAGTACAAGGTTTGAGATCTGAATATCTGATTAATCGATTCGCGAGTATCATAATTATTTATCCTGTTTCTTAAAATTCAATGAGAGTTATTGATTATCTAGCGGTCCAACCGCCATCGACTTTGATGCTTGTACCTGTGATCATTGATGCCAATTCACTCAATAAAAATGTACAACTATTTGCAATATCATCGACTTTGGCCAAGCGACTCAGTGGGATCATGTCAAAAACAAATTTATGAAATGCTTCATCTTTAAACATGGGCTCTGTCATTGGGGTTAAAACAAATGTAGGCGCAACCGTATTTACACGGATATTATGCTCTGCAAGTTCCACTGCCATGGCTTTGGTTACGCCTTCTACTGCATGTTTACTCATACAATACAAAGTGCGATTAGGTGAGCCTACAAACCCCATTTGTGATGACATATTAACAATGGAAGCACCACCAGAATTAAGCATCGGAGTGATAGCAGCTTGAGAGATTTTATATAAAGTACGAATATTAAGGTCGATCACAGCATCAATGTTTTCATCAGTTTGACCTAACATTTGACCAACACGGTTAATACCCGCATTATTTACTAAACCATGTAAAACAGGTAATGCCTTTAGTTTTTGAAAAAACGACTCACTGGTTACATCCATTGCCCATCCGGTAATATTATCTGGATAAAGCACGATTAATTTGTCTAAGTCTGCTTGCGTCCTTGCAACCGCAATGACATTTGCATCGTATTGCGCAGCCATAGTTGCACAAGCTAGCCCAATTCCTTTACCTGCACCTGCTACCAAAATAGTTTTATTGGTAAATAACCCCTTATTAAAACTCATATAAAATATCCTGAAATTCATTATTGCATTCGAAGTCATTATTACGTAGGATTAATTCATATTCAAGTAAAGATTAAAAATATAATTTTATTAAAATCAAATCAACAGGAGATGTCACAGTGATTAAACATTTAAAGAAAGGTAAAGAAGAAGAAGATAAAAAAGAGTTTTTACAGCAGGTTAAGTCTACTGTGGAAACAATAATTGAAGATATTGAAACTAATGGTGATCAAGCCATTTCACAGTACTCTGAAAAATTCGACAAATGGAATCCGGAGTCATTTAGGTTGGCTAAAGAAGAAATTCAAGCCTGCTATGACGAGCTTGATGATAATATCATTGAAGACATAAAATGGGCACAAGAACAAGTTAGGAATTTTGCTCAAATTCAACGAGACTCTATGAAAGACGTTGAAGTTGAAACTTTACCTGGCGTTACTTTAGGCCATAAACACATTCCGATGGAAAGTGTTGGCTGTTATGTACCCGGTGGTAAATACCCGCTTGTTGCTTCTGCACATATGAGTGTGGTGACAGCAAAAGTTGCTGGTGTAAAACGCGTAATTGCTGCAGCACCTCCTTTTGATGGCCGACCCTCTCCCGCCATTGTTGTAGCGATGGACCTTGCTGGCGCTGATGAGATTTATTGTTTTGGCGGAGTGCAAGCGATTGCAGCTATGGCTGTTGGAACTGAGAGTATACCACCTGTTGATATGATAGTGGGTCCTGGTAACGCATTTGTTGCAGAAGCTAAACGACAATTGTTTGGACGTGTAGGCATTGATTTATTTGCAGGACCAACTGAAACTTTAGTCATTGCAGATGATAGTGTTGATGGTGAATTATGTGCCGCAGATCTATTAGGTCAAGCGGAGCATGGCCCAACTTCACCTGCTATTTTATTAACCAATAGCGAAGCTTTAGCTAAAGACACGTTAGCTGAAATAGAAAGGCAATTAACCATTTTACCAACAGCTGAAGTAGCTGGTGCTGCTTGGAAAGATTATGGTGAAGTAATCGTATGTGATACTTACGAAGAAATGGTAGAAGTTGCTAACGACTTAGCCTTTGAACATGTACAAATAATGACTCAAAATGTACCTTACTTCAAAGAAAATATGCGTAACTTTGGTGCGTTATTTTTAGGCCCTGAAACAAACGTATCTTATGGTGATAAATGTATTGGAACTAACCATACACTTCCAACTCGTAAGGCTGCACGTTATACTGGCGGATTATGGGTAGGTAAATTTATTAAAACCTGTACTTTCCAAAGCGCAACCGAAGAAGCTTCTGTTGTTGTTGGCGAGTATTGCTCTCGACTGTGTGCTGTTGAAGGTTTTGCAGGGCATAAGGAGCAAGCGGATATCCGCTTAAGAAGATATAAAGGGTAAACTTTGAATAAAGATAAAAAAGTAACTTCTTATGATGTAGCACGTGAAGCCGGTGTATCACAATCAGCTGTATCTCGCGTTTTTCGTCCGGGACTGAGTGTCTCACAAAAAACACGTGATAAAGTAATGGAAACAGCGAATAAAATGGGCTATAGGCCTAATGCTATTGCGCGAATGCTGATCACCAAACAGTCAGGTATGGTGGCTGTTATTGTTTCATCACGTGCAAATATCAATTACCCTGAAGTACTTTCGCAAGTGAGTAAACAACTTGCGGCTCGTAATAAACGCGTTTTATTATTTACCTTAGATGACGCCGAAAGTGCAGACGATTTGTTTGAACAGATCAGGACATTTCAGGTCGACGGTGTCATTGCACTTGCTGCGCATTTTGAAAGCCAACGACTGGCACAATTTAAGCAGCATAATATACCTGTAGTGCTCTATAACCGAAATGTTCCTGATGCGATGGCAAATACAGTATGTTGTAATCACGAATTAGGGATCAAACAACTTATTGCCGAACTGCAAATTAATCAACCAAAAAATTATTTAGTATTGTCTGGGCCAAAAGACTCTGATGTTGCTAATGAACGCCGAGAAATAGCTCTGAATTTATTAAAAAAGTCAGATGAAAATCATGTCTCTGTTTTATATGGTGATTATTCATATCAGTCAGGTAGAGATTGTTTAGCCAAATGGCTAAAAAAACACCCTGCTCCGGATGCAATTATATGTAGTAACGATAGCATGGCGGTAGGCGTTATTGATGAAGCCAGAGAAAATCACAAAATTCATATACCGAATGATATGTCAGTAGTTGGCTTTGACGGTTACGCTTCTTCATCTTGGTCTAGCTATCAAGTAACAACGATCAAGCAACCACTTGAGCAACTTGTTAAAGCTGCTGTTGACATGCTAATAGAGCGTATAGAAAACCCAGAATCACCACCTGAAGCCCGTGTATTAACAGGTATGTTAATCAAAGGCAACTCAGTTAGGCGACCTTAATTTGGTTATTAATCATGAGCACATTACCTATACTTATATTGCCTGGTACCCTATGTACCGAGGCAATGTTTACACAACAAATATTACATCTTAAACAATTCACCGATAACGTATCGGTTGTGCAATTTACCAATGAAACGAGCTTGTCTGAAATGGCAGATAAAGTAATTCAAGCGACACATAAACAACCTGTAGCTATAATAGGTTTTTCTATGGGTGGCATTGTTGCGTTAGAAGTTGCAAAAACACACCCCCACCTTATTGCTAAACTTGCTATGGTTAATTCTAATTGCCATGCAGATTTACCACACAGAAAAGCGAACAGGTCATCTCAGATAAAACAGGCACAATCTGGTGAGCTATTATCTCTGATCAAAGACGTATTTATGCCTAATTATTTAAATCAACAAAGGTCTGATTGGCAAAAATTAATTATTGATATGGCACTTACCTTAGGTACTGACTGTTTTTCAGCACAGGTAATGGCTATTGAAGACAGGCCCGATGGCTTACACATATTACAAGCACTGGCAGCCGATATTTTAATCATTGGTGGACTACAAGATAATATTTGTCCTGTAGAACATCAACTTGAAATGCATAAAGCATTACCAGACAGTGATTTAATACTGCTTGGCAATTGTGGACATTTCTCCCCACTAGAACAAACCGACAAGGTATCCAATGCCTTATCTCAATGGTATTTATCTAATAACAATTAACTTTGTGCTGTTAAACAGGAAAATAGTCATGAACTTAAAGCAAAGCTTAGCCCAAAAAACACCGTTAGTTGGCACTTTTGTTAAAACACCACACTTTCACAATACTGAAGTATTAGCGTATTCCAGTTTAGATTTATTATGCCTAGATGCAGAGCATGCGCCATTTGATCGTGCTGCGATAGATACGAGCATATTAGCGGCAAAGTCTCAAAATAAACCCATTGTTGTGCGTATACCCGATAGTGAAAACGCCACGATTTTAAACGCACTTGATCTTGGAGCTGATGGCATTGTAATACCACATATTTTAAGTGCTGAGCATGCACGAAGTGTAGTGCAAAAAAGCTTTTTTGGACCCGATGGCAGGGGCTACGCTGGTTCAACACGATTTGCAGGTTACACCACACATGAATTATCCGGTAATTTAGCTGCTAATAAAAGTAATACTTGCGTGATAGCACAAATTGAAGATCTTGAAGCAGTAGATGATATAGATGCCATTTGTCAGGTTGATGGCATTGACTGTATTTTTATTGGTCGAATGGATTTAACCGTCGCATTAAAGCAAACGACCCCAAGTCACCCTGATGTACTCAAAGCAGTTGAGAAAATAGTCACATCAACTCAAAAACATGGTAAAAATTGTGGCATGTTCGTGGGAGACCTGACTGAACTACCTCATTGGATTGCATCAGGAGTGAGTTTATTTTTATTAGGTTCAGATCATGGCTTTATGCTTAGTGGCGCACAACAATTACAACAAATTTTTGCGGATGCCGTTGCAAAAAATCAATAAAAAGCGCCATGATTGGCGCCTAATTATTTCAACAATAAAATTTTAACGGCGAGACTTATTAAACTCTCTCATTCTCGCCAATACATCGACACCAAGTTGATGGTAAACGTGAAGTAAATCAACCAATACCCAATTTTCTCTGATCATGTTATTTTCACAACGCCAAAAATCTAAACTGCGCATGGTAATTTTTTGATTTGCAGGAGCAATACCAAGCCAACCGCCATCACTGATATGCATAGACATACCAGGCCAAGCAGTAAAACCGACATAATCGCCTTCAGCAAAAATATACCCTTGCTCAACACTGGCTGTACGATTAGGCATCGCACTCAGAAATGGAATTTGATGCCAATTTCTAAAACCTTGAATGCCACGACCTGTACCAATCCCCGAGGGCCCATACCAACTACTACGCTGATGCCAATACTTTTCTAATTGCATGGCCTCAACACCACCTGAAGCAAATTTCCCCAAACCACTTAGCATATTGCTCACTAAGGTTAAACTGCGTTTTGCATGTGTCGAGTTTTTATTTTCAATCGCTAAACCATCTTGAGTTGAAGGTCCTGGAACGTGCCACTCTCGACCTAAACTAGGTACCATAGGCCATACGCTAGCTTGCATCATTACTTCAGGAATATCCCAAATCGCTTGAATCTCTATTACTTTATTATTTTCTATACGATAAAACTCATGAAACCGCATGGCGACTTGATGCCCTGTTGCAGGAATTTCAAGCCAAGCTTGCTCAAAACTACCAGTATAATAGCCACAAAAACCAACCCATTCACTTTTATCTTCGCAACTGCCTGACATCACAATTGTTTCTCGCCGCTCTAAATCGGGTATAGCCTTTAATAAAGGAGCATAAGCTCTTTCATAAAACTGTTCTACCCCTTTCATGGTTTCAAAGGGAAAACAGAGATGTACAACGACCTCAGGATCTAATACTTTATTCAACTGAGTTAAAACTTGACTAGATTCAAAATTGAATAATGCTTGTTGCAACGGCTGAAGCAATGATTTATGTGTAGAATATAGGTCGCTCATCTTTTTCCTCTTTCAGTTTTATATATGTTTTCATCAATTTATTTCATTCCAACCTAATGTTAAAACGTCAACTGAGTGCTTAAAATTAATTAAAAATAACAAATGACTTCGAAGTCACTCAATGGTACGCTGAAATATATCTAAATCAAGTAAAAATAACCTAATGGGGGAATTAAATTGAAAACTATAATAGATAAACTATACCTACGGCTCACATCATCTGCAGATCAAGCCAATGATTATATAAGTGAAGATGTAAAATGGTTCGTGAGTGCACCAATTAATGAGCTGCAAAATAAATCACAAATGCTCGAACAATTTTGGAAACCTTTACACCATTCGTTACCCGATATCGAACGTAAACCCTTTATCAATATTGAAAATGAATATAAAGGCCAAAAATGGATTGCAAGCACAGGATATTTTGTAGGTACATTTTCTGAAGATTTATTTGAAATTCCCGCGACTAATAGAACCCTATATTTACGATATACAGAGTTAGTGCAAGTAGATAATAATAAAATTAATACGTGTTTTATTATTTTAGATTTTATAGATGCGATGAATCAAGCTGGTGTGAACCCTTTAAGAAAAAGCTTAGGTCATGAAGGACTGATTATGCCGCCATCAACTATGGACGGTTTAATTAGAACACAAGTAAGAGATTCTGAATCAGAGAAGTCTCAACAACTTGTGCTTAACATGTTAGATGAATTAGGCCAATTTGATGGAAAGTCATTAAAAAGTATGCAATTGCATAACTTTTGGCACAGTGACTTTATGTGGTATGGACCAGCCGCTATTGGCACTACTCGCGGTATTGAAGGCTTTAGAGCGAATCATCAAAAACCATTTGTATTTAGCTTCCCAGATCGTAGCGTTGATCATAAAGCCACTCTTATTGCTAATGGTAACTACGTTGCAACTGGTGGCTGGCCACATATGCATGGCACACACTCATTTGGCGGCTGGTTAGGTCTCCCACCTTGTAATAAAGAGTTGTCACTTAGAGTAATGGATATATGGCGAAGAGAAGGTGAACTCCTCAAAGAAAACTGGGTAGCCATAGACATTATAGATATGTGCATGCAAATGGGTCTTGATGTATTTACAATGATGAAACAACAGTTTAAAGGAAAATAAAAAACAAATAAAAATGGCAGCCCACTTGTGCTGCTATCTTTATTACAAATGCAATTTCTATTTTAGCTTGGGTTATTTATTTTTCTACTACGTTCCAAAATATCTAAACCTTGCTGTTTTAACCAATATGGAATATCAATTAGTACCCAGTTTTCCATTAACTTATCCCCTTCACGACGATAAACATCTACCACACGCATATCTGCCCGTATTTCAGCACCCGGTAAACCTAAAAAACCACCTATAGATGTATTTGTTAAATTAGGCCAGCCAAAAAAACACGCATAATTACCTTCTGCATATCGGCAAATATGTCCATTAAAAACTTTATCTTTTAACCCTTGTCTAAATGGGTAAGAGTGCTGCTCTTGAAACTTAGGGATAGTATAAGTTGCACCTATGCCTGCTGGTCCATACCAAGCCATATCTTTTGCCCACGTTTTTTCTAAAATTTCTGGTGGGTAATTGTCATTCGCTGTTTGATTTAGTTGCGATAAGTCATCAATCATCTGGTTAAGAATTTTCATGGTTTTTTCACCTTCTTCAGGTGATTTATCGTCTAATTGAATGCCATCATGGGTACGTGGACCTGGATATATAAACGAGTGTCCTGTTGATTGTGGCAACGGATTAATTCCAACTTGATGCATAACACTGATAATGTCACAGAAAAAACCAGAACAAATAATTTTTCCATCTTTTATACAATTAAAATCAGCATAACGGATCATCGCAACTCTTCCTGAACGAGGGATCCCTAACCAATCTTGATCAAATTGCACCATAAAATGGCCCATACTGGTTACCCAGTTTTCACCATTTTGTCCACTTTCTCCAGCCATGAATACATCTTGACGACGCTGTATATGCTTAAAGGAATGCATAAATGGTTGCCAAAAAGCCTTATTGACTGCTTTTGGCCCCTTTTGTTCATTAAAAGGATGTACACCATACCATTGACAATTTTCACTCATATATTGAGTTAATACATCGCCTATTGTTTCTGGTGTTGCCTGCTCAATTGCTTGGTAATATTCAAGTATCAGTTCTTTATTTTGTTGTTCGGTACTCATGTTGGCTCCACCAATTTTTATTTACTATTCTATTATTGCATTTGAAGTCAGTTTTTATATTTTTACATGCTCACTTTTAAATAATCAAATACGATATTCTAAGCAACCAACTTCAAAAGCCTCATTATTTATGCAACAACTTCTTTAATTAAATTTTAAACAATGTTATTTTTATTTGACTTCGAAGTCAATTTGTATTGTTATATAATTATACTTCAGACTGAAAATAATAAGAGATGTAAAAATGACTGAGTTTGGACCCCTTAATTGGACTATTTTAATTGTTTATATTTTAGCTAATTTGTTACTTGGATTTGTGATCAGTAAAAAAGTCAACACTGCTGATGATTTTTATTTAGGACAAAAACAAACCCCTTGGTGGGCAATTGGTATTTCCGTTATTGCGACTTATGTCAGTGCGATGACATTTTTAGGTGCCCCAGCATGGGCCTATAAAGATGGTTTGTCGGTAATCGCGATTCATTTAAATTACCCTTTGGTGATTATTGCGGTAATCACATTTTTCTTCCCATTTTTCTACAATGCAGGCGTTGCCTCCATTTATGAATACCAAGAAAAACGCTTTGGTAAAAAAGCACGAGGCTTGGTTTCTGGGATTTGGTTAATATCTCAAACCATGAGTTCAGCTGCAGTGCTATACGCCACAGCGATTGTACTGAGCTTTATTACAGGTATTCCTGAAATCCCTTGTATTATCATAGTAACAATTATTGCCTTAATTTATACCGTGTTAGGTGGGATCACAGCAGTAATTTGGACCGATGTTATTCAATCAGGTATTTTGTTTATTGGTGCTGGCATCATAATGTATGCACTCATTGATGGTAGTACGACTCCTGTCATGGAGAGCTTAGCTGAGCTAAAAGCTCAGGGTAAAACTAATCCTCTAAATTTCGACTTTGATTTTACTAATGTTACAACAGTATGGTCAGGTATACTCGCAATGACGCTTTATCATATTACAGTGTACGGCACGAACCAAATGATGGTGCAGCGTACATTAGCTGCTAAAAATATTGGTGATGCTAAAAAGTCCTATTTATTAATGGGCTTTCTTGCTTTCTTTGTTTATTTTTTCTTTATTATCATGGGGATCTTGTTTTATAACTACTACCAAGGCAAACCATTCGACAATGAAAATACCATTATTTTAGAGTTCGCGGCTGATTATGGCATGCCCGGTTTAATGGGGATTATTGCAGCAGCAGTGATGGCTGCATCTATGTCTAGCTTAGACTCTGCATTCAATTCTTTATCAACTGTATCAACCATAGATTTTTATAAAAAATACTTCAAACCAAATGAAAGTAGTAGTCATTACCTTTTTATTTCTCGTGTATTCACTGTATTTTGGGCTGCTGTCATTATATTTCCTGCAATTATGTATCACTTACATAGTACAGGCTCCATTTTAGAAGTATTAAGCAAAGTAGGTTCGTACTTTGTCGGTGCACAACTTGGCATGTTCGCTCTAGGATTCTTTTCTAAACATGCAAGTGAACGCGGTTTATTAGTAGGGACTTTTGTTGGTGTTATTGCAGTTGCTTACACAGCTATTTATACAGATGTCGCTTGGCCTTGGTATGCAGCCATAGGTGCCTTCGTAAATATTTTTGTAACTATTATCGCCAGTATCGCAATTGATGGAAAACAGAAAAGTTATTCACCTTACACTATTAAAGGTCAAATAAAAGCTTTTGCTGATAGCGGTTCACCAACAACTGAAAATGGCTGGTATTTAGTGCCAGGTAAAGTAGATAAGGTGTGCTACGCACTATTCGCCTTCTTTATTTTTACATTAATATTTTTATTCTCCTTTGAGCAATTTATTTAAGAGCAGCGAGTAAGTAATATGAATTCAGAACAAGATAGACCAGTAACTCAAATATATTGGCAACCGCTAGCTAAGTTACTAAAACCAGTAGGAAAAAAATCACAAGATCTGATAGGGTTTGACGACGAGTTTATTGATATTGTTGATTATATCATTCGTATAACGCATAGAATTTGGGAACAAAAAAATATCGGTCTATGCTACAAATATTACGCTGATGTTTGTCCTGTATATACTTTAGGGGGTTATTCTCAAAGTGTTGAACAAGTAGTTCAAAATACATTAAAAACTATCGCTGCTTTCCCTGATCGGAGTTTAATCGGTGAAAATGTGATCTGGAAAGCTGAAGCTGATGACAGTTATTATTCATCTCACTTAATAACCAGCATCATGACAAATACTGGTAATTCTGAGTTTGGTTCAGCAACACACAAAACTGGCAGAGTAACAACAATTGCTGACTGTGTTTGTTTCGAAAATAAAATAGTCAAAGAATGGTTAGTACGTGATAACAGCTTTTTAATCAATCAACTTGGTATCGATTTAATTGATGCCGCAATTAGCTTTGCACAATTAGAACCAGATCCAACATTTAAAAATTGGTTTGATAGTGAGTATAAGCGTGTAAGTGGCATAAAACATCGAATAGATCTAACAGTAACATCAAAGGAGTGGGACACTGAAAGCTTTGTTAAATCATGGACACAAACATTATTTAATCAAAAACAATTTTCTACTTTGACAGATTTTTACCATGTTGCGGCTTCACATCAATGGCCTGGTGGCCGTCAATCGACTGGATTAGCACAAATTAGTGGTAGCTTGATACAGTGGCTGTCTCAATGCCCTGATGCAAAAATGACTGTTGACCACTTAGCCGAAGTTGAATTTGATGAAAATACCATTGATATTGCTATTCGATGGTCTATTTCAGGTACGTATAACCCACAGAGTAAACGTCTAGCATCATTGAAAGGTAACAAATTTTTTGTACTGGGTTGTTCGCATTTGCGTGTTAGAAATCAAAAAATTATTAAAGAAATCACAGTATTTGATGAAATCGCCTTGTATGCCAACATGATCAGAGAATCAGGCGCGAATATTACATTGTCTGAGTCAGGAGCTTAAACATGTTTAACAAATTAATAGCATTATATACTAAGGGTGATCTTGCTCAATTGTCCTCAAGTATTCTTCATAGCACCTCATGGAAGCAGCACGATTTTACGGCCTATGGTCATATGCAAATTGAAAGTCAATGGCTTAAAAGTTTACAGCAGTTTGGATTTTTACAATTAAAAAACCAACAAACCGTTAAAAGTGATAAATTTAGTGCCTTATATTTTGAGCTAGCGGCAGATTCAGCCAATAGATCTATCTCTTTATCATTTTTCTTTGAACATAATCAAACGCATATTAAAAAGTTGCATTGCATTGTTGATAGCCTACTTTCAACTCAATTTAAACATAAAGATGTGAGTAAATTAATAAAGCAGCTACCTGCTGTTGATCCCTTACAATTGAGCCAATTTGACCACCAATTACACCCGCAAAGTTATCATGCCATTCCAAGTGATTTCTGCGATTTACCAGAAGACACAGAGGCTTTGTTAAATCAATGGTGGCATATTTGGCAAGAAAAACAATTTGCAGATTTTGAGTTAATTTATAATGCAAAAAGCAAAATTAATATTGCAGGTTTAGGAAATAGTAATGGCTATAAATCGCTCAGAACATTTCATATAAATATGCATAACCGCATTAATCGAAGTTATTGCCAAATTGAAAACATATGTTATGACTCACAACAAAATACGGTCGCGATACAGTGGCAAATAGAGGGAGATTATTTGCTCAATGGGGATATAAAACGTATACGTGTTCCTGTTCTATCTTTTATAACGATTAAAGATAATGTCATTGTGCAAGAGCAATTACAAATTGACTGGTTGTCTTTATGTAAACGATTTCAGCTGACATATCCAGTAATTTAAATAATTTCAACCCTCTCTACTTGGATTTAATTAAGTTTTAGTTAAATCCAAGATTTATATTCCTTGTGTGATAAATTGATTAATGAATAAGCTATTTATCATACTTGTATATACCCAAACCACTTTAAGATGCAGAATTCAGTTGGAATTAGAAACACTTTAGGCAAGACATTAATTGCAGAGAATAGATTATTCCCTTTTCAAGATCAATAACGCAGCCCAAAGCGCTTATAAATCAACCCATCGGGGACTCTGAGCAAATCATGTTCGTTGTTGCCTGCATGGATGTGGGTACTAGAGCAATGCAGGAGATATTCCCGGTCCATCTTATTTCAAGGGAGAAGCCATTAATACAAAGATGCGCCTAGTTCTTAGCAGTCTTGAAACTCGCATCTTGAAGTGGCTGGGTATAAACACAAATTTCAGTCACTTGTTAGCTTCTTTCTATAACTAACATCAGATCTAATTAATAAATACCGCTTTATATTTTATCCCATCAACAACTGAATCCTGCATCTTGAAGTATATTATTGATAATTGAGAGCGACTTTGTATAACTCTTCTTCACACCATAAGCATGCGAATACAATATTGTGATATTTCCTTGGCAAAACAACATTTCACCTGCATTTAATGCTTTTCCAAATGAATGTAAAATATCTCGAGTTTTGAATATTGACACAGCATCAACTATGTAAGATATATCGCCTTTTTCATAACAGCAATATAATAAAGTATAAAACTATTAAATATAAAAAAACGCAGTGCCATAATGGCCACTGCGGTTTGCAATGAGTACTTAGTTATATTTTAAAAAGTATATTTTAAACTAGCACCCCATGTTCTTGGGTCATTCCAGTTAGCTTGTACTGAATTAACAGGCTTAGAGTCTACAATTTGCGAATGAACAACTGCCCGCGTTAAGACAGCTTCATCAGTTAGGTTTTTAACAAATACATCAACTTGTATATTTTCTGTTACTACCCAGCTGATACGAGCATCAATCATTGCATGAGCATCAACTTTAGTTTCAGGTATATTAAGGTCAAATGCATAATAAGCATCTGAATAGTTAACTTGAATATGTGGTATTAAATATGAATCATTACCTAAATCAACTTCATAAGTCGCCGCAAAACCAAGGCTATATTCTGGAGACATAGCAGGAGACCAACCAGCGAAGCTAAATTGACTATTATTGTCATTTATGTCTTGGCGGTCTTCAATATTACCTAATCCAAGTAATGGTCGTAATTGAGAATTACCTACAGCAAAATCATCTGAAAATTCAGAGTCTAGCCAAGCTAATGTTCCAGAGAGTGTTAAGTTATCAACTGGATACCATTGCATATCTATTTCAACACCTAAGGTATCTATATTTCCGCCATTTTCATAATATTCGAAACCTGTATTCGTTCCAGCTTCAACACATTGAAGTACTGTTTGTCCTGAAGTACTATCATTACACGCGACAGCGAACAACTGAGCTTTTACATCTTCGTATTCATTAATAAATGCAGATATATTTAAACGCATCGCACCATCAAGTAAACTGCTTTTCATACCCACTTCATAAGAAATAACATCTTCATTATCATATAAAGGATCCGCACCACGGGCTACGACACGGGCATCATTAGCCCCACCTGTTCTATATCCAGTAGCAGCACTCGCATAGAGCATTAAATCATCGCTTTGATCGTATTCAAATGCAGCTTTCCATAATACTGCAGAGTCATCCCAATCAGGTATGTTATTGCCAGTAAAGGTTTTTTCATCTTTGTTATAACGTAAACCACCTACTAGACGTAAGTCTTTTGAAAACTCATAACGTAATTGACCAAATACTGCTACTGATTCTACTTCATGTGGGTCATAATCTGGGTTACCCCAACTTGGTATTGTAAGAGAGTCAGGGGTGCCGTTGCCTGTTGTATCTTCACGCCATACCCATTCCCAATCTGCTTCTTGATCATAATAATAAATACCTGTAATCCACTGTAGCGGGCTATCATCATTTGAAGCTAATTGTAATTCAGAAGAGAATGTTTTTTGATCATCTTGTCTACCAAAGCCTCCGACAAAATCTAATCCACCATCACTATAGTCATTATCATAGAATTGCTTACCACTTAACTCTGAATAATTTGAAGTCCATTTAACGGCAATATCACCCCCTGTCCATTCAAAAACAGCTGTAGCCGAGAATGCTTCCTGTTTATCCATAGATAAAGCATTACGATAAACATCATATGGTCCAATATCATCGCGTTGCACATCACCTGGCTGATAAATATGACCCGGAGTTACCGTCGCATTTGGGCTAAATACACCAGAACCTGGACTTGTTTCTGTTAGAGAGTAACCAGCGATTTGTTGATAACCCCAAATAGCTTCAGAATTGGCATCTTTGTTTGAGTAATCTACACGAAACGTCGCATTAAAATCATCACTTGGTTCGTATCGTGTTACAGAACGTAAATAAAATTGATTTTTTTCACGTAAATCATCAGATGGACCTGGAATAAAATGGTTATTGATATAACCGTCATGACGATCAGATGCAATAACAACTCTCGTTGCTAAATCATCAGATAAGGGGAGGTTTAAAATACCTTCGTACGCACTACGATTGTAAGCGCCTACTGTAACTTTAACTCCCCCTTCAACTTCACCCATTGTTGGTTTGTTTGTAATTACATTAATACTACCAGCAAATGTATTTCGGCCATATAACGTGCCTTGTGGCCCACGTAATACTTCTATTCGTTCAATATCAACAAAAGCCCCCATTCCAGCCGTTGTCGTTGGCACATAAATACCATCTTGGAAAATACCAACGATTTGTTCTGCGATACCAGTTCCAGCAACACCCACTTCATTTGTACGAGCACCACGCATCGCAGGTCTAACTTCGCCACCTGAACTACCAACTTTTAGTCCTGGGACTGTTTGTTGTAAACCCGTTATATCAATTATTCCAGCTCGCTCAACATCATCAGCACCTAAAACAGTGATAGATGAAGAAACTTCTTGTATATCTTGTGAATGACGGTTCGCAGTAACCATGATTTGTTCTATTTTTTTACTGCTTTCTTCAGTTTTTGCTTCTTCTGCCAAAACTGATTGCCCCAGTAAAATATGTGTTACTGCTAATGCGATTAACGTTTTTGAGTGTTTTCGTAGTGTGACTGGCTTCATGTATAAATCCCCTTTCATTCTATTCATAGTATTAAGCACATTCTTATAATTGTTGCTTGTTATGAGTGTATTTTAATGATTATATTTTACCCATGCACATTTGTACTTCGAAATCATTTTATTGTCAAGGGAATAAAAACAACAATTTATTGACATAAAATCAAAAAACTTACAACAAACACAGGCGTTTTATAACAAGCTAAAAACGAAAAAACACAAAATAACAACGTAAACAATTAAAAAATAATGGAATTTAATATAATTAAACAAGTCAAAAATTAAAGAACTCATAGTTATTAAAGAAAAAATGACAACGCATAAATAATCTAAAAATCTTTAAATTAAGTTAAAAATCATTAAATACGGATAAAAAACACCAAATTAAAGACTGCGAAGTCACAGGTGGCAGCGATTCTCATAATGTGCGGTATGTAGAATAATGCCGTTTATCAAATTGTTGCTCATACATTAAAATGATAAGCTATTAAAATTACTAAATATTATTAGTAATTTTACAAGTTAACAAATGACATTCCCAAAAGTTATGATATTAAATTTTTATATGAATGGAGTCATTAATGACATCATCGGTACCAAAAAATAAGCAAGAACTACATCAGGCTATTACGGTGGCATATGAAAAAATTATTGCTGATTATTTGTCAATTCCTGAAAAGTATTCTCGTTATCCAGGAGTTGAAGGCAATGTTAAGGCTACTGAAATAAGCATCTGTGATACCCTAGCTTATTTAATTGGTTGGGGTAAGCTAGTTTTAAAATGGCATAGACGAAAGTCCGCTGGTAAAAAAGTTGATTTTCCTGAAACTGGGTATAAGTGGAATGAGCTAGGGAAATTGGCACAAACCTTTCATACTCAGTACCAAAAATGGACTTATAGCGATCTTGTAGCAGAATTTCAAACAACAACTTCCGACCTATTGTCGCTAGTTGAGACTTTGAGTAATGATACGCTTTATGGTGTATGTTGGTACGATAAATATACATTAGGAAAAATGATCCAATTTAATACTTCGTCGCCGATGAAAAATATGCGTGCAAAAATAAGAAAGTTTAAAAAAAATAACAATATATATCCAAGTAGCACGGGTATAATATCCTCTAACAATCAAGAATAACATGCATACACATTATACAAATAAATAGCTATATGAAAATAATTCAGTACTCACCTAAGTTAGCAAAAGACTTAACAGATGTTTTTTATGATTCAGTGCATTCAATTAATACGTTAATATATTCTATTGAACAAAAGCATGCTTGGGCTCCATTACCTATTAATTATTTAAAGTGGGCAAATAGATTTAATATAAAAAAACCATTTATACTCACAATTAATAATGAAGTAGCTGGCTTTATAGAATTAGAGTCTGATGGTCATATAGATTGTACTTATGTTACACCAAAATTTGAACGAAAAGGTGTTGCTACAAAGTTGTTAAAACACGCAATGTATATCGCAAAAAAAAACGGTTTAAAAGAGCTATATGTAGAGGCTTCAATTGTAGCTAAACCTTTGTTTGAGAAGTTTGGTTTTATGGTAGAGAATGAAAATAAGGTTAACATGAATAATATCATATTATTAAATTATTCGATGCGTGTAAGGCTATAGCCCTTAAACAATAACTTTGGGCTATTTTGAGTCTATTGTGATCATGGTCATTTTTCATAGCATTATCACCTAGATCGTATTACGGACGTTAATTAATTTAAAAAACGAATAGCCTTGAGTCTATAAATCCCCAGATCGAACATTGAGGACTTCTCAACGGTATTTTGCTGATGTTATAAACTCATTAAAAGACTCACACCAAACCACAACAGTATTAAATAGCTCTAGTTGCGTATAAGGTGGTATTTCAACAATAAAATTTTCAAAAGTTGTTACATCACCAAGCTGTATCATTGAGTGCTTTAGTTGTTCAAATTCAGCTTCTGTTTCAACAAATTTAGGTGACAAATAAAGCTTATAATCAGGGCCTGGAGCGAGCTCTCCTTTTAAAGTAATATAGTCTTCTCCAACTGAAACCTCACCTTCTCCCCAATGAAATATATCACTGCCTTTGAGGTTTATTTTAAACTGGGTCGTATAATCCGCCGCTAAAGATATTTTTTCTATTTTTGCCAATGTTGGAGCTGGCGGTGCGGTGATTATTGGCAGTGAATAAATGCCAATCGCAACTCCGAGAAAGGCGATAAACAAATGGCTAAAGAGAAGTAATATGAATGTTCTTAATTTCATTATATTCCTACTATCAGCTAACAAACTGATAAAATTAAAAGCTCAATTGTAGGTGAAAATTGGCTATCAATCCAACTTTTTACCTTTTTTCTTAACATATATGGTTTTCTTTACACTTGCGATCAAATCGTTATTTTCATCTTTTATTTCAACCATACGCAAAGTCCCAGCCCCATTTATAAAACGTAATAGCGACGGCTAAAATGCTTATAAATGCACAATAGTCAAATAAGCCTATTTGTTTTTCTTTACGCTTTACCGTAAACCAAGAAGTACTTGCAAAATAGAGTGATAGAATACCCATAATTGGGAAGTCTCCTAACTGATATTCTAAATAAGCCGCACTTAAAGATAAAATAACCATAGCAATAAAAAATATATTGCCTGCGAATTTATGAAGACGTAAACCTTTCAGCGCAAGCAAAGCCGTATAGCCAAAAAGTAAGACAAAACTTCCCGCGATAATATGAAATATTAACATGTATTGATCCTAACGACTTTGTCCTAACTAAATTAAACTCTTAATCTTTTTTTGAGAAAGTAATGATGCTTAACGCAATATACCGTCTTCTAAATGCACAACTCTTTTACTTCGCTTAGCAAAGCGATCATCATGAGTTACCATACAAATCGTTCTGCCCTCATCATGCAATTCATCAAATAAATCCATAATGTCACCACCATTTTTAATATCTAGATTTCCGGTTGGTTCATCTGCAAGTAATATAGACGGATTGACCACTAAGTGACTTATTTTAGTTCAGAGTTTATTCTTGACCTATAAATAGATATTTCAGCAAACATTTCTGAGTTTTCATTTGGTAAAGTCGTTAGCATTTCACTCGCGGAGTGAAAGTAACTTTTAGCAGCGAGGTAATTTGAACGATGAAATTCACTTTTACCCAGTTCAATATGAAGAATTATATTATCTGTGATCCTGCGGTGTTCTAACTTTTCAAAAAGGAAGCTTATATAATCTTGCGTAGAAAAATCTGTTTTGGTTTGTATTGATAGATTTAAATTACTATTTTGTGTTTTTAACTGCATTAAAGCATTATGAAATAACTTTGCGTAATGACAGGGATCTGCCTTATCTTCATAAGCAAAAGACCCCCAAAGCCTCAGAGTACCCGATCCAGCACTTTTCATTATTTTCTGTTTTATTTGTTTCTATCAAAATTGAATCACTAAAATAATACTCAATAAAAAAATAACATCCCACGACAGATAATATTGATAAGGCACTTATTACATAGCGGGGTATTTTCATTTTGTTGCTTGAATAATCCGTATGTTTAATTTTCTGATTGAGGCGTTTTCTAACCTCTGTTTATTTTTTTGTTTTAAATCATTGTGGTGATTGCTCTGTAACAATTATTTTTCAAAACAATATTGGTGAAATTTTCATCATTTAAATTTAAGCTATCAGGATCTAAGGTAAACAGCTGAAGGATTTTTGTAACATGTCTATCTGGTACTACAGGGTATCTTGGATTACCTAATCGATCTCGACTGGCAAACCATCGGGTGAGAGATGTTGGATCTAAACTTAAATGGGCAGCAAGATGTTTACGTGTTTTTATTTCTGGGTTTAAACCGCTACGCAATAACGTATTAAGTTTGTTGCGATCTATTTTCACTATACCCAAGCCACTTCAAGATGTGAGGTTCAGGACTGCTGAGCAATTCATGATCTAGGCGCATCTTTGCATTAATGGTTACTCCCTTAAAAAAAGATGGACCGGCAATATGCTCCTGCATTGCTCTAGTACCTACATCCATGCAGGCAACAACGAGCATGATTTGCTCAGAAGTCCCTGTAAGGTTGGTTTATAAATACTTTATGCAGCGTTATTGATTTTGAAAAGGGAATAACCATGTTCTTCAATCAATGCCTTGCCTAAAGCATTTCTAATTCCAACTGAATCCTGCATCTTGAAGTGGTTTGGGTATATATAGTCCGATAAAGTTCACCAAATGGTGGTTAATACAATTACGCTGTTAATAATAAAAATTATATATTGGATTTTGATTCAGCGAAAGTAACAAATGTAAAAATAGAAAATTACTTCAGAACACTAAAGTATTGGAAAATAAATTACTTTTTCCACATAAATTAAAGTTTGACCTTTTAACTTTCCTGACTTAAAAACTTTATAACCTCACTTTTGATAAATATGTGCCCTATTTTATTGACCACAAAAACATCAAGCCAAATGCGGTTGGGTTTTGGCAAGGTTTATATTTTAAGTTGGGAAAATAGACTGACTGAGCCTTTAATTCTCTTCTAATTTTATGCTCCAGCGCCGCGTAAACCATTAAGCAACAAGTCATTACCCTCAACATGAATACTGGTCGAATCTAAATTAATCTCTTTGCATGGCAGTCCTAAATGTTCAACAACACTCGTCGATAAAGTTTGATAGATGTCTGACACGCCCGTTTCATAAAGTTTATCAAGGCAACATCCTAGCACATCGCCATTAATATACTCAGCTTTGATCCCTTTTTACCAATAAGACGCTCAACGGGAAGCTCTTTAAAATATTGTGGATACATGTGTAAGGTGCGACCAACGAAGCCTAATCAATTTAGGATCATAACTTCAACTAGTTGACCATAAGATATAAGTTTATCGTCACATTGATAAGGCAAGCAACCAAACCTAAATGATTTTCTGTAGAATTAATGATATAAAATTTGATAGTTACAATAATTTTAATTTTTTGAAGCAAATAATTTATTAATTTACTTGTCTAGCTACAATATAAGATGATACTTTGCATGCAATATCCAATATATTTTAGTTAACTATGAAAACAATTACAACCAAAACAAAAATGATTTTTTTAGCCCTTTTAGCTTGTCTGATCTCTTTTATATATATATTTTCTCAAAATAAAGAAAAAAATATACTTTTTTATGAAGATACTACACAAGTAACGCGTGTACTAAGTCTATCAAATACAAGAGCTGATAATCATGAACAAGTCAATAACGTACAAAATATCGCTCAAAGCCAAAAAAATTCTAAAAATATAACCAACAATGAAGAAATACATTTATCGAAAAACAAAGTAATTAAACACCTAGGCAATCAAAAACTTGCTAAAGATACTTTACCACCCCAACCTCGTCCTGAAGGCCATGAACTTCAGCAATCACGCCAGTATCAAATTATGCCCCCTCCTGCACCTGATAGTAAATATACTGTAAATCATCAACACACAAACAGACCAGATGTAGGTGTAAACCATAAACATTAAATTTTTATAATCGGATGTTTACACATTCTTCCTTATTCCTTCCACACTTTTTGCACATTTATTTGCAATTATGAAGTTAAGTTAATGAATAAGAGAAGAATCAAATGCAAAACAATAACCTTTTCACAAAAACACTTATTAGTTTATGTTTATCAAGCGCACTTGTTGCCTGCGGTTCTTCCAGCGATAATAGCAATACAGTCGATCCTGTCACTGACGTAAATACAACCCCAACAGCAAATGCAGGTAGTAACCAATCAGTACAAATTAATGATTTAGTTAATTTATCGGCCGCTCTTAGTTCAGATCCTGATGGTGACTCACTTAACTTTAAGTGGTCCTTTAATTCTATTCCTACAGCGAGTAATGCTCAATTAACAAGTGTCACAAATCAAACTACTTCATTTACAGCTGATACTGCTGGTACTTATATACTTAATTTAGTTGTCAATGACGGCATAATTAATAGTCCCCAAGTAAATGTAACAATTAACGCAATTGAGCAAGGTTCAACATCAATAGATATTACAAATATTGAACTTACAAGTCAGGCAGGTTCTTGCTCTGAATATTTAGGTGATTACTATTCAGATGTATCTGATATAAAAAGAAATATAGCCTTTAATGGCAGTATCTCAATTAGTATGAATGGCTCAAAATGTCGTGTGACAGTAAATGAAATTCCTAATCATGATTTTAATGATGAAAGTGCGTCTTTTGCAACAAACGTATCAACACAAACGGGTAGCTACCAAATAGAAAGTTCTCCTACAATGGCTAACAATGTAACCGATATTACCTTAGCTACAAGAAATGGCATTTTTTTGAATGGCGTTATGGTCGATTTGCTCGCAGCCGCATGTTATGACATCGGTGGTGAACCTTTAGGGCAAGAAAAAATAGGCTGTGGTCCAGATCAAATAAATCACCCATGGCGTTATGATCCAATGTCTTCATTAAATGGTTTTGGTACAGATAAACATAATGCTCATACCCAACCAGATGGTACTTACCATTATCATGGAAACCCTTTAGCACTTTTTGATATTGAATGTGAAGCACATGCAACTGAGTCACCTGTTATTGGTTTTGCAGCTGATGGATATCCAATTTTTGGTCCTTGTATTAATGATAATGGTGTGATTAGAGAAGCAAGCTCTAGTTATACTTTAAAATCAGGTATCCGCCAAGATATAAGTGGGTATAGTACTCCAATTTCAGGCGTAGGCGGTATCAATAGTAATAATTACGATGGTCAATTTAGAGGAGATTATGAATTTACATCTGCATCGGGTGATCTAGATGAATGTAATGGCATGACAGTAAATGATCAATATGGTTATTACATTACCAATACTTTTCCTTGGGTTTTAAATTGTTTTAAAGGATCACCAGATTCTAGTTTTACGGCTACAGGGCCTGGATTGACTAATCTTATGCATAGTCATGATGATGAAACCCACAGTCACTAGAAATTAGATTTACAAGAAACTAAAAGCCAACATTTAAGTTGGCTTTTAAAATTTTCTAATAATGTTTTTTTATAAAGTTTTTCTTTAATTTATCTACAAATTTTCGTAATACTAACGGCAGCCGATTTTGATATGAGTGTATTGCATAAACATTCCTCACTTCTCCTTTATATTCAGGTAAAACCTGTTGTAATTGACCTGAATCTAATTCTTCTTTTATAAACACCGATGGTATTAAGCCGATACCGAGACCACATTTGATGCTGCTAATTGCACTTGTAGAGGTATTCACCTTAATTAAGGTATCACTATTAAATTCTAAAGTGTCAGACTTTTGATTTCGTAAATGACTTTTTGATTGCCAAGGCAAAGAGATAAGTGATTGGAGAGTTAAGTTCTCATCAGTTATCAAATCAGATTTCGCAATGTATTGAGGTGACGCTACTAAAATACTGTCTAATTTTCCAATTAATATCGCATTATAATTACTGTCTTTTTGTGGACCTACAGAGATAGCCAAATCTAATTTATTGTTAAGCAAGTCTAAGCGCTCATCAGTATAAATTAACTCAGGTGTTAGTTTCGAGTATTCATCGCATAATCCTGCAATGATTGGTGTTATTAAGTTCGCTTCAAAAGCATGAGGGGCTGTAATTGTAATACGTCCCGCAGGTTCATTATTGTATGTATCTAATTCATGTAGAGTATCAGTTAGTAAATCAACCAATTGAGTACTTCTTTTTGCTAATAATACCCCTACTGCAGTTAAATTTAATGTGCGTGTACTTCTATTCAATAATTTTGTATTTAATGCTGTTTCTAATTGCGTTATGTAATGACTAATTGCTGACTTAGTATGACCTAAAGATTCAGCCGCCAGTGTAAAAGACCCTTTATTTACGACTTCATCAAATACTAGCATTTGATAAGCCAGCTTTCTTTGTTCAGATTTAATGAACATAAACTTCACTTTTTGGTTAATTATCTTTTAATATAATAACAATAAACTTTACTCAATCAAATAACAAGGAAATACAAAATGAGTCAATTAATTAGAAATAATGTAAAGAGCGCATCTCTCAACTGGATAAAAAATTTTAATAATGGCGATGTTCAGGCATGTATAGATAGATATTTACCAAGTGCAATTATGCAGGTCTATCCTTTTGGTAAGTTTAATTCAAAACAAGAAATTTCAGATTTTTGGCTAAACTTTGCTAAAAGTAACCCAACTGATTTAGTTTATAAAAATATACAGATTAAAGTATTAAACAAAAAACAAGCTATTTTATCTGCAAATTGGAGCATGAATATTGCCAGTGGCATTATTAGTAAGGAGCTATGGACTTTAGCTGATGATGGACAATGGTATTTAGAAGAAGATGATTTCAGTGTTTTAACGCAATTGACTGAACCATTGAATGAAAAACAACGCACAGCTTTAGTATTAGTTGATTTTCAAAATGATTATTTTGAAGGAGGTAAATTTCAATTGGAAGAAACCGAAAAAGCAGCAAATCAAGCAAGTAAATTATTAAGTAAATTCAGAGATGAAAATCTGCCTGTTATTCATATACAGCATATATTTGAAGATGAACAAGCTACTTTTTTTGCTCCTGATACTATTGGAATTGAAATTCATCATAGTGTTGCTCCCAAAGACAACGAGGTGGTGATAGTTAAACATTATATAGACAGCTTTACGGATACTGATCTGGAGCAAACATTAATAGAGCTAGGCATTCATAATCTTGTAATAGTTGGTGCTATGGCACAAGCTTGCGTACAAACAATTTGCCGCAGTGCAACACATAAAGGCTACCAATGTACTGTAATTGAAGATGCAATAGCAGCACCAAAATTAGCATATAAAGATGAATCATTTGAGGGTAAACAAATCATTGCCGCTAATTTGTTATCTTTAACTTTTGGTGGTGCAAAGGTTTGTACACTTGATGATTATTTAACAAATTTGCATAATTCAAGCTTACAATAAGGCAACTCATATTATCGGGTAATGGAATTGCTTGCTTGTCGGGGTTTTTGATCAGTGAAGATATTAGAACTGGGGAATTGATTAGCAAATTAGAATCATCATGTTGTCTACGAAATATCAAAAAAGCCCATATGGGCTTTCTTATTTAACATTGACTAGTCCTTAAAAAGAAACTCCTAAATTACATTTCTATCTATTGAAACTTTAAGGTTTTCAATACCACAAGTTTGTTTAGTTTTTGTCATAACGTAAAACTGTGTAGTGGCTGTTTTTGAATAAGTAAGCTTAAGATCCAAGTCTTGGTCTTTATCATACGCATTAGCAGATGTTTGATCTGTTAAACACATTAATTGCGTTAACTTTTTCATTTTTTCTGATGACAAAACATTTTCAATAAGCGGCATTTTAACTTTAGCGTGTGCTTTAGCTTTTACTTCATGCTGTGAAGATAAACTAAATTTATTTCCATCAAAAGAAATCTGACTACCAGATGGCCAATATGAATAATTAAACTCATTCTTAGATATGGGTGAAATGACAACTACACCGCTTTGACCTACTACGGATAACTGTTTTTGACCATCATATGTATCAACAACTAAAGCTGTTGTTTCATCAATACCAAAACCGTACTTTTGATTTGTATGGGCAACAAGCGTAAATAATCTTAAACTTCGATTTCTCTCACTGAAATGGGTATCTAGTATACCTAAATCGAAACTTGCCAAACCACCCTGTTCATCATATGTCAGCGTTTTACTTGGCACATTTTCAGAGCATGAGTTATTTTTTTCGCAATCTTCAGAAGGTCTGATAGATGAAATAGCACCTGTAAGTAACGCTTGTTTTGATGAGCCATTAGTGATCATCGGAACCATACCAAGCTTATTAATACCACCTCCTTGTACCGCAGTACCCGCACTTGTGCCAATTAACATTCCGGTTTCTCTAATTGTTTTAGTCCAAGGATATGCAGTATTGTTTTTACGATAAAAAATAGATTTTGTTAAGGTTTGATCGCCGCCATTAAACATGATGGCATCTGCTGATTTGAGCTTGTTAATCAAAACTTGTTCACCTGCTTTACATAATGTCAGTTCCGCAGCTGTTCTATCTGGATAAACTGCATCTCGATTAACACTGCCAGATAAACCCTGCCTTAGTTTAGGCAAGTTATTACATTGGTTATTATCAATTGCAAAAGCCAAAGCAGGTGTAAGCGGTAACCATTCTACTTCAACCCCGTGATTTGCAAACAAGCCTTCATAAAAATCAGCTGATTCATAAGGATCTCTACTAGATGCTGTTGTAACAATAATTTTAGGATGCTGATTTACCATTTTTAAGCGTTTGATGATTTCAGATAGGATTTGTGTTGAAGCCTCAATTTTATTATTGCTTGTTAAAACTGATTCTTTTAATCGCTTACCATTTTTATTCGTTACCTGAACTTCTAACATATCAAATACAAAATAATATTGCTGATCAGTAAGTGAATTAAGATTTTGTTTATTCGTTTTACGCCAAGTATCAACTAAAACTGATTTATCAATTATTTTATTTTTTAAATGGCTAAACGAAGATAAAATTCGTACTGTTTTATTTTTAATTTTGCCATTTTTATCTGGCCAAAAGAGTTTTATTTTTTCTATTACTGCTGAATTTATTTTGTATTGTGCCGTAGTTTTAGCACTTATTTGTTGAATTTTTGTAAGTGATTGACAGTTTTTTTGTGAAAAACTGCTGCATGTTTTTAAAGCACCGCCAATTAATATTAAACTTTGGTTAACTGGTTTTGCATTTAAATAACCAGGTAAAATCGTAGATAAAACAAGGAAAAGTATCGAAAAAGCAAGTAAATTCGTTAAATATGAAAGTTTCATTTTAAGCCTCTAAGCAAAAATTTTATTAAAAAAATGTTGCACCCAAAATTTGGGTTGTGTTATAACTAAAAATGAAATGAGAACGGGGGCAAGTTAACATCTAGTGTTAACAACTGTCAAAGAAAACTTTTTAGGAACGTAGAAATGTTAAAAAAAGCACCATCGCTTACTACATACTTCTACTCGCCACACTACCTTTCGGAGTGGTTCGACGAGTAGCCACACGAACTATATCTAGTTCGTGGCAGTGCTATTTAATAACCGCCACCTCACAAAATAATTCTAATTATTAAAAAATATTTTTAAAGATACAGTTGTCTTGATTGCGATCAATTTTATAATTGATCCTTGTGATCATAGATCCCTGCTATCTTGAACAACAGGTGATGTGATGAAACGTATGTTAATTTCTCTAGCTGTATCTGCAGCTATATCAGGTTCAACTCAAGCGGCCGAAAACAATAATTCAAACTCAGTGGAAGAAGTTGAGAGAATAGTTGTAACTGGCTCTCGTATCAAAGGCGTTGATTTAGAAGGCGCACAACCATTAACAGTATTAAATCAAGATGATATAAAACGCTCCGGCGCAAATACCATATCTGAATTATTATCAGATTTAGCACAAACTCGCGGCGGAGATGGCTCGTTTTCTACTTCTGAAAGTGGCGGTACTTCAACGTCAACACCAGCTGGTCAAGCAGCTGCAAGTTTAAGAGGTTTAGGCCCATCATCAACACTCACATTAATTAATGGTAGACGTGTAGCACCAAGTTCATTTGCTTCAGGCACAGAAAACTTCGTCGATATCAACAGTATTCCGCTAGCTGCAATTGACCGTATTGAAATATTAGCTACGGGTGCATCCGCAATTTATGGTGCAGATGCAGTTGCTGGCGTAATAAACTACATCTTAAAAGATGATTTTGAAGGTGCTGAAGTTGATGTATCATTTCAAGATAGTACAGCAAGTACTGATGAAAGCAGAAAAAATTTAAATTTCATTTTTGGTACACAAGTCGCTGATGGCAATCTAACTGTTTTTGCTAATTACTTTGACCGTAATGGTTTTTCAGCAACAGATAGAAGTTTTACTAAAGATCCTAAGTTAGAAAGCTACTATTCATATTTACCTAAACTAGAAAATGCGCCAAACATCTATTACTTCTCTAGCCGTGACGGTAATGAACTTGCTTCACCAAACTGTAAAACTGAACTTGTTGAGACTGAATTTGGTGAACAAATTTGTGCTTATTATGGCAATGATGATGATTTACTAGAAACGCCATTCGAAAGTATTTCATCTGGTTTTACTTTCAATAAACAAATTTCAAATTTAGAGTGGCATACCGATTTCTTTTTTAGTAAAACAAAATCAATGGCACAGTCATCTCCTGCAGCAATCAATCAACTTGATGATAGTGAAGGTGTTTGGGTACCTGAAGATGCTTTATTTGATGCTTTTGGTGACGGTGCTGATTTAGCATTTTCTTACGACGACTTATATTTTGACCCATTCTATACACAAGCCGATCGTAAATTGTATGGTATTAAAGTTGATGCCAGATTTAATGATCCAAGAACAGTTGAAGTAGAAAGTGAAAGTTTTAGATTAGTATCGAGTTTGCAAGGCGAAATCGGTGGGTGGGAATGGGAGTCAGGCATTACCTTATCTCGTTCAACTTCAGATCAAGTAGCAACTAAAGGCATATATAATCGGTATAAATTCCATGGTGCACTGGCTGGCGAATTATGCTCTGATGGTTCATTGGCATCAGCTGACAATGGTGAACTAAGCTGTAATACTGGTGATTTACTCAACGCATATAACCCATTTATTTCGGATGATGTAGCAAACGATAGTATTTTAGCTGCAACACAAGAAAAACCGACACGTTCTGGTGAAAGTACAGTTTACGGTTGGGATGCACGAATTAATGGCGAATTATTTGAGTTTGGTAATGATTATGTTCGTGCAGCTATGGGGGTTGAATATCGAAAAGAAGAACTAACAGATATTCCATCACTTAACTCACAAGCAAATAGAGATAATGATTACTTAGTTGATGTATTTGGTTATGGCTCTAGTATCTCTGAAGCGGATCGTACGCAATATGGTGCTTTCGCTGAATTTTATGTGCCAGTTTCAGATGAAATAGAATTACAACTGGCTGGTAGATATGACCACTTTGATGATTTTGGCAGTACATTTAACCCTAAAATTGGCCTGACATTTAGACCGACTGACAGCTTAGTGATACGTGGTTCATGGGCAACATCATTTAGAGCGCCATCACTTACACAAGCAGGTGTTAAACTAAGAACCACAACGTCAACATATGATTGTGGTGCCAATCAAGCGGTTTCAGATTTCTATTGTAATGGTGAAACGAATGAAGTAAGTCCTAACACCATAGAAGTAGGTAACCCAAGCTTAAATGCTGAAGAGTCTGATTCAATTAGTTTTGGTTTTGCTTTTAGCCCATCAGAAAATACTAATTTAACGGTTGATTATTGGCAATTTGAGCACGAAGATATTGTTGATACTAATATGACAGGCATTATGGCTCAAGCATTATCAGATGCAAGTTTACGTCATTGTGGTGTTGTTGCTGATGGTGAAACTGGTATCTCGTTTAAAGCTGATTTATGTGAAGTTGACAGTCTTTATGATTCTAATGGTTTAAATATCTCTCAAGAAGATGCTAATTTAGATCAGATATTAGCTAACTGGAATGATTATAATAACCCAGAAGGCCTACCTGCTGATGAAGTAAGAAATGTATCCTCTTTATATCGTGATCATGTGATCCCTTTAGAGAATACTGGTACGCAAAAAGTAGCAGGTATTGATATTAAATTTGATCATAGGTTTATGTTTAATCAAGGAGATATCAAGTTTGCATTTGATGCAACGCATTATTTAACTTTTGATAGAAACAAACCTGGTTCAGATGAAATAGAATCACTGGTTGGCACTTGGCGTTACCCTGAAAACATTATCAGTGCTAAGTTAAGCTGGTCTGCTGATGATTATTACATAGGTTTAAAAGGTCAATATATAGATTCTTACCTTGATGATATTGAGGGCCTAAAAGATCGTCAAAAAGATGAATTAGCTTCACTAAACGTTTTAGATAGTAACGGTGATCATGTTATTGATTCTTGGACTGTATTTGATCTTTATGCAGGGTACGATTTTAAAGACATGTCTATTGGTTTATCAATAAATAACATCTTAGATGAAGAACCGCCAGTTGCTTATGCTTCTCAACGTGGTTTTGATTCGGTTAATCATGATGCTGATGGTAGAACTTATCGTGTAAGTTTCACTTACGCTTTTTAATAGGCTACCTTCTAATAACAATTCTATTAAGTTAGTGATCAAATATAAATTAGGATAAATTTTCAAGAGCAAGGCGCTTGATTGAGCAATAGCTGGTTATTGTGATTGAAAGCAACGTAGCTATTGTATATTTAGAGCATTTAGATTGATCACATATTTATTGGAATTGGTATAAGCTAAAGGGTCTATTTAGGCCCTTTATATCCATTAAATATCTACATTAAAATCTTTAATCGTTATCTTATCGAGATTATTTATGAAGCAAAAAACACTGCAAATGCCAGATGCATCGATCATTTTAATGCTCGTTGCTTTGCTTGCATTTATAAGCAGCTACCTAGTAGTACCTGGCAAGTTTGATACACAGGCAAATGCTAAAACAGTATCTTTAAGTCAATATCAAACATCTTCAACTACTGAGCCTACACCGCTATTTGCCGAAAATGGTGAAATTGGATTAGCTAATTTTTTATTTGAAGGGCTTGTTTCAGGTGATAAATATGGCGCAACAATTGGTGTTATGGCCTTTATCCTGATCACTGGCGGTGCTTTTGGCATCATCATGCAGACAGGTGCTATTAATAACGGCATTTTAGCGCTGATCAATAAAACACAAAGTATTAACTGGCTATTTTTGCCGTTAATGTTTGTTTTATTCTCAATTGGCGGTGCTGTATTTGGCATGGGTGAAGAAGCCATTGCCTTTTGTATTGTGCTTTTACCTATAATGAAGCAGCTAGGTTATGATGCAAAAGTGACTGTTTTAGTGACTTATGTTGCAACCCAAATTGGTTTTGCCACCTCCTGGATGAATCCATTTAGTATTGCAATTGCCCAAGGCATTGCTGATGTACCTATATTTTCCGGTGCAGCATTAAGAGTGGTTGCTTGGTTTGTATTTACTATTATGGGATTAATTTTCACAATACAATATGCAAATAAAAGTAAAACCTCAACACAAGATCTGCAGTCAACGCAACCTCAAGTTAACTTATCTTTAGCAGATAAGTCTATTTTGGTCGCTTTTATAATGGGCATTGTATGGATCATTATTGGCGTAATGTCTTTTGGATATTATATTCCAGAGCTATCAGCGCAATTTTTTTGTATCGGTATCGTAACTGCCATAATAGCGAAGCTATTTGGAGTACTGAGTTTTAATGATTCAGCGGAATCGTTTAAACAAGGCGCGCAAGAGTTATTACCTGCTGCATTATTAGTTGCTATGGCCAAAGGTATTGTTTTAATACTCGGTGGCAGTGATTTAACAACCTCTTCTTTGCTCAATACAATGTTATTTAATTGCGCAACTATTATTTCTCAAGTACCAGATTATATTGCTGCTTGGGGTATGTTGGCATTTCAATCATTATTTAACTTTTTTGTGTCTTCCGGTTCAGGACAAGCCGCAATTACAATGCCTTTAATGGCTCCATTAGGTGATTTACTCAATGTATCCAGACAAACGGTTGTTTTATCGTTTCAACTAGGTGATGGCCTAACAAATATATTTATCCCTACTTCTGCTAGTTTAATTGGTTGTTTAAGTATCGTGAAATTGAATTGGACACAATGGGCTAAATTTATTTGGCGCTTTCAACTCGCCCTCTTTTTTATGGCTAGCTGTTTTATATTCATCGCGCATTTTATCAATTATCAATAAAGAAACTGATTATATTTGTTAAAGCAATTAATAATATTTTCTTTAATCATTTAACACATTATTAAATAGAGTAATTATGTTTACACTAATTAAAGGTGCACAAGTGTATGCACCTAAACATCTCGGAAAAGTAGATGTTTTATTCGCGGGTACTAAGGTACTTGCAATAGAGTCTAATATCACACTTGATTCGAATCTTCATTTCGACACAATAAATGCCCAAGGCATGATTTTAACCCCAGGCTTTGTAGATTCACTAGTACATATTACAGGCGGTGGTGGTGAAGCCGGATTTGCCAGTAGAACACCTGAAATGCAATTATCTGATGCGAGTACCAGTGGTATCACAACAGTTGTTGCAGCGCTTGGCACTGATTCAAGCAGTCGTAGCTTACATAACTTAATTGCGAAAGCCAAAGGCCTTAAAGAAGAAGGTTTAAATGTATTTTGCCATTCTGGTTCTTATCACCTGCCGGTAACAACACTGACCGACTCACTGACTAACGACATCATGTATATAGATGAATTTATTGGTGTTGGTGAAGTTGCTATTGCCGACCATCGCAGTAGTCAACCCACAATGCAACAATTAGCAGAAGTTGCTTCACAATCTCGTGTCGCAGGCATGTTAAGCGGTAAAGCAGGCACTGTAAGTATTCATATAGGACCAAGTAAAGAAGGCCTAGACCTGTTATTTGAGGTTGCAGATAAAACAGATATTCCAATTAAACAATTTTATCCGACACATATGAATCGCAATTCGGACCTAGTAATGCAAGGCATTAAATTTTGTAAACAAGGTGGCGTTATTGATTTTACGACCAGTACTACAGATCATGATCTTGCTCATGGTGAGCTGGCTGCCGCAGAAGCTTTAGCTTTTTGTTTAAGCCATGGTGTTAATGATACTCAGCTGACGATGAGTTCAGATGGGCATGCCAGCTTACCTATTTTTAATGAAGAAAATGAACTAATCGGTATGGATATCGGTAAGGAGTCGAGTTTACTAGATGCTTTTATTCAAGCAGTGCAAATTTTTAATGTTTCTATTGAACAAGCATTAATGAGCATTACCTCTAATCCGGCCAAAGTATTAGGGCTCAATAAAGGCACATTAAAAGCGGGCGGCGATGCCGACATAATATTAATTGATGAAAAGAGCTTTATCCCGCAAGAAGTTTGGAGCAATGGTAAGCACCTCGTTTCAAAACAACAAGCTATTAGTAAAGGTATGTTTGAACATATTTCTAGATAGAAAAGTGTTCAAACTAAATAAAAAAAGGCGATATTAATTTTATTAATATCGCCTTTAAATTAAGGTGTTTTATGAAATCTAAATTAATTCCCACATCAATTTTCATTTTTTTGTTTTTAATATTTAATTCGACCAAGATTAAAGCGAGTAACAAAGAGATATCACAAATTAATAAATCAGGCTCTGGCACACTTGTTATAGTAGGCGGTGCATTAGCTGATAGTAACTATGCTGTTTTTAACGCTATGTTAAATTCAGTTGGCGGTGTTAATAATGCTAAAGTTGCTATTATTCCGGCAGCAAGTAGCAAACCTAGTAGATACGGCACTTTATTTAAAAATAAAATGACTGAATTAGGTGTTGATAGCAAAGCGATTCACATATTGCCTATTGCGGTAACTGATGATGCATCAACTAAAGGTTTCGACGAATCGACTTGGATTAACAATGCCAATGATATTAAGTTTGCAAAGCAACTTTCTGATAAAAACCTAGTTTGGTTTACAGGCGGCGATCAAACACGAATAACACGCACCTTAGTCAATCAAGATGGTTCCGATTCATTAGTGTTAGAACAGTTACGTCGAATTTACAATCAAGGTGGCACTATCGGTGGCACAAGTGCTGGTGCGGCGATAATGAGCAATTCTATGGTAGCTTCAGGTGACAGCTTTAGTGCTTTAAAAATGGGCTTTACTGATCATTATAACTCTATGGATGAACAAGAAAATGGACCTGTATTGTTATCTAAAGGGCTAGGTTTTTTTGCTCATGGTGTGATAGATCAACATTTTGACCGTAAAGCGCGCTTAGGCAGACTCATTGCTGTTTTACATAAACAAAATGAAAAGTTAGGTTTTGGTATTGATGAAGACACAGCACTGGTTTTTAATGCAAGTAGCAATACCTTTACTGTTATTGGACCTGGTATGGTTACAGTTGTTGATATTTCAAACTCACAAATAAGGCGAGATACAACCAAAGGCCTCACTGCTAACAATATAGATATTAGCCTTTTATCCTCTGGTGATTCATTTAGTTTAAGTACAAAAAAGATCGCTGCACATAAAAGTAAAGTTTCCACTATCAATCATGAAATTTACTCTGTTCCCAACCCTATTGTCAGCGGCACTTTGAGTAGAAATAGCATGCTAAAACAGCTTCTGACTTATGACCTGATTGATAATAAAGCAGCTAAAAGCGCAAAAAGCTATTTATTTAATGATGGTAATACAGGGTTTGAATTAATATTTAAGCAAACACCAAAAACCAAAGGTTATTGGGCATATTTTGATGGTATGAAAGATTTTTATAGTGCATTTCATATTGATATGTCAATAAAACCAATATTGATTGAAATAAAAGACTTATAACTGCTGATTGTTAAAATATCTGCTGTTCTCTTATATCAGCAGATATTTTTTATTTTGTTTCAGCTTTTTAAAATTACTTATATTTAAAAAGATTGACCACATCTTGAAGTGAATGACTCTCTTGCGCTAAATCATTGGTCGTTTTTGCTGACTCATCCATAGTATTAGCTATATCATTTAGCTCGGAGCCTATTTCGGTAATGCTTTGTGTCATTAATTCTGCAACTGAATTTTGCTCTGATGCTGCCGCTGATATGGATGATGTCATATCATTCACATTTACAATATCGGCCTTAATTTCATCTAAGTGATTTTCTGTTTCTATTGCGAGGTTTTGTGACTGTGCTGTAATTTCAAGTCCATTCGACATTGCACTTACCGCCTCATCTGAACTAGATTTTATGACTGTTATTATTCCTTGTGTTTGTTCGACGGCCGTTTGTGTTCTTTTAGCTAAGTTTCTCACTTCATCAGCTACTACAGCAAAACCTCGACCTTGCTCCCCAGCTCTTGCAGCTTCAATGGCAGCATTGAGTGCTAATAGGTTTGTTTGATCTGCAATACTTTGAATATTAATTAAAATATCATTGATTTTAGCCATGTTGCCATCAAGTTGATTAATCGTATCATTACTAGAATTGACTTGTTTTCCAAGCTCACTCATATAGTTCATTAATGTGCCCATACTAGTATGGCCAGCTTCTATTCGTGTTTGGGTTTTATCTGTTATATCTGATACTTGTGCTATATTTTGTGAAACATCTAAAGACGTCGCTGCCATTTCTTCTGCACTGACAACCAATTGGTTGATCATATCTTTTCTTTGTATTAACAGCTGACTACATTGCCCACTTTGTTCAGCAACTTGATCGCTTTGTTGATCAATATTTTTAGAAATTACATCAATTTTAATAATTATGTCTTTCAAGTTTGAGATAAACTGATTAATAGACCCCGCGAGCTGCCCAGTTTCATCTTGTGACTTAACATTAATTTGTTTTGTTAAATCACCATTGCCATCTGCAATATCGCGCATAATTGAAATTACCTGATGAAGCGGTCTTACAACGCTATTTCCAAGTAAGTGCACCACAAATAGACAGATCCCTATTAATACTAAAGAAACAGTTATGATTTTATAAAGCATGCTATTTGAAATATCTGCCAATGTTTCATTTATCTCATCTGCTTTTTCAGTAATTATTTGAGTTGGCATAGAGATAACCATGTACCATTGTTTGTCAAGATTTTTTATTTTTGTTGGCGTAATTATATAGGTATTGTTTTCGTCATCAGACACTGTTTGTTTATTTTTCATGATAGCGTCATCTAATAAATCAGGAAGTAATGTGTTAATTGATGAAATTGATTTTCCACTAAAGTTACTATCTTCACTATATCCAATAACATTGCCATTTTGGCTTATTAGATATACCTCACCTTGAGATTGGTATAATTGTTCATCACTTTTCACAACCATATCGCTAACAAAGTTTGCTGAGAAGTCTAAACCAACAACTCCTAAAAATTTATTGTTAGATATGATTGGTGTGGCTATTGTGGTGAGAAGATATTCTTTTTTATCTAATTCGACAATTGTTGGATCTATAATACACGGATATCGGCGACTTTTCGGGCAGGTGTAATATTGATTTTTAGTATCATCAACAACAGAGCTAACACTATCCATTAAGTATTGACCGTTTTCTCTATACCAATAAGGTACCAAACGACCAGATACAATAGTTCCTACAACTGTTTTTGAATCATGATAAGTAAAATCAGCGTCTTTACCAAAAACATTTGGTTCAAATGGCATCATAATACCTAAATAACTCGGATACGTTTTTAGCATATTGAGTAGCTTTTGTGTGACGATCTCTCGCTTAGTTTCATCAGGAAAATGTTCAAGTGTATTACGGTTATAAGTAAAAGCGATATCACTTGATAAAGATTGAGATATTTTAATGGCATTTTCTATGACACTTTCAATCTCAACAATGCGTTTATTTGCCATTTGTTTGATAAGGTCAATGCCAACAGATTTTAATGATTTACTGGATAACTCTGTTGCTTGTGATTTGGCATTATTTAATGAAGTAACAGTGGAGATTGAGATTGCAACCACCATTAAAATACTGAGAATAAGTACAGAAATAAGAATTTTATTTTTAATTTTAGTATTAAAATTAAACATTTACAGCCTCTAATATAAAATATTTATCATGTTTTCTAAATTCTAATAAATGGTAAATTGATAGAATATATGAAAGATTTTTTGAACCATCACTTTATCGGCTAAAAGATTGAATAATAAAGGAGAAATACAATTAAATG
>NZ_NQMR01000030.1 GCF_002276045.1 Pseudoalteromonas sp. NBT06-2
CAGTATAGGCAGATTACAAAATTTCGCAAGTTTTTTTAAAGAAAATTTAATAAAAATAATGAAAAGTTCAAATAACAATCTAAAAGTATAGTTATCCGTCAAATTTAACTATTAACATATTGAACTGAGCTAGCATCCATCATAATTCATTTATTTTTACTTTATAGGTATAATACGAATAAATAATTACTCAATTTAAATGAACTAAATATTCCAATAACATCGTTGCTTTCAATCCTAATCGCCTGCTATTACTCAATCAAACGTCTTGTTCTTGAAAATTAATCCTTATTAAAATTTGATCACTAACTTACTCGTATTGGTATAACTACCAGCTCGCCACACGTTAACTCGTATTTAGATTAAGACAATGAGTTTTAGATACAAAAAAGCCAAAAGTTAAACTTCTGGCTTTTCGTTTAAATATACGTCTCGATTAAGCTGTTATGACTTCTAACCCTGGTGCTGGCATAGTAACTGTATCTTCGAAGCTTGCCCATTCCCAAGCGGATTCAGTCGTCATTAGTTTACGAAGTAATTTATTATTAAGATCATGACCTGATTTAAATGCAGTTACTTTACCTAACAGATTATGGCCAGTCATAAATAAATCACCAACACAATCTAAAATTTTATGCTTAACAAATTCATCTTGGTAGCGCAAACCATTTGGATTAAGTACTTTGAATTCATCTAGAACAACCGCATTATCCATACTGCCACCTAAAGCTAAATTATTAGCGTGTAGATATTCAATATCTTTCATAAAACCAAAAGTTCTTGCTCGACTGATTTGCTCAGTAAAGCTTTTCGCCGTGATATCTAAACCAATACGTTGTTCACTATCATTAATAGCCGGATGATCAAAATCAATTTGGAAATCAATATGAAAACCATCATACGGTTCAATTTCCGCCCACTTATCACCATCTTCAATGCGTACTTTTTCAGTAATGCGAATAAAACGTTTTGCAGCTGATAACTCTTCAATCCCGCCTTTTTGTAAAAGGTATATAAATGGTAGCGCACTGCCATCCATAATAGGGACTTCAGGACTATCTAATTCAACAACTAGGTTATCAATACCTAATGATGAAATTGCAGCAACTAAATGCTCAGTTGTTGACAAACGAACTCCGTCTTTATTAATCAAACATGTACATAGCTGAGTATCCCCCACGGCTTCAGGTGCGATTGAAAAATCAACCACAGGCTCAAGGTCTACACGGCGAAATACGATCCCAGTATTTGCACCGGCAGGTCGAAGAGTAATAGAAACCTTTTCGCCCTTATGAAGTCCAACTCCAATGGCGTTAACTACTTGACTAATCGTACGTTGTTTGATCATAGGCAGTTCACTCATCAATGAATTAATAATAATTTGGCTGCAGATTCTATCATAAACAAGCCAAACTTACAACAAACTTGTTGTATTAGCAACCAACTTATATTTTATATTTGACGATTTTGATTAGTCAGCTTGCTTGCGTAAAAAAGCTGGAATATCAAAATAATCACCCTGCTCTGCTTTTACAGCTTCAGGTGTTTCTTTTGCTGAATCGACTTCTACTGGCGCACTCACTGATGATGAAACTTCCTCAGAAGTTTGATTTGCAAAGTTTGGTACAAATACTCCAGGGTTGGTCGCTGAAGTATTAGTTTGAGTAGCTGCGACATCAGAACCTGATGCTTTTTTAAAGCCATTATCGACAATACCAAATTGTGCTTTTCTTTCTCCACCTAAACCAGTAGCAACAACAGTTACTCGTAATTCATCACTCATTTCAGGATCAATTACAGCACCGACTACAACAGTTGCATTTTCTGATGCTAACGCTTTAACATGGTTACCGACGGTTTCAAATTCTTCAATCGCGATATCCATACCAGCAGTGATATTAACTAAAATGCCTTTAGCACCTGTTAGATCAACATCTTCTAATAAAGGACTAGAAATTGCGGCTTCAGCAGCTTCTTGAGCACGATCCGGACCACTTGCAGATGCAGTCCCCATCATTGCTGTTCCCATTGCAGACATTACAGTTCTAACATCCGCGAAATCCACATTGATTAAGCCAGAACGGGTTATTAATTCAGCAATACCTTGTACTGCACCATAAAGTACATCATTTGCTTTTGCGAATGCATCTAGAAGTGTAGTCCCTTTTCCTAAAACTTTAAGTAATTTATTGTTAGGAATTGTAATAAGTGAATCGACTGTCTCGGCTAATTCATTAATACCATGATCTGCTGCAGATGCACGTTTTTTACCTTCAAAATCAAATGGACGAGTGACAACTGCAACCGTTAATATACCCATTTCTTTTGCCATTTTAGCAACAACAGGTGCTGCACCAGTACCTGTACCACCGCCCATACCAGCTGCGATAAATACCATATCAGCACCTTCAAGACCTGCTTTTATTGCATCAATATCTTCTTCCGCAGATTGACGTCCAACTTCTGGATTTGCCCCAGCGCCTAAACCAGAAGTGATCTGTGTGCCCAACTGAATTGTAGTATCAGCTGAAGAACGACGCAGCGCTTGTGCATCTGTATTAGCAGCAATGAAACGTACACCTTCAATTTGCTTTTTAACCATGTGCTCAACAGCATTACCGCCGCCGCCGCCAACACCAATAACTTTTATGACAGCTTCTTCGCTGTGTTGTTCCATATAATCAAACATTGTTACTCTCCGACTTGAGTAAAAAATTTATTAAAATTCGCCCTGAAACCATTTTTTCATTCTCCCCAACCAACTTACATCATTTTTTTCTGATGTTTTTTGGGCATTTGCAGTTTGCATTGTTTGGCTATATTGTAATAAGCCTACAGCTGTTGCAAATGAAGGGTCATCTACATAATCCGTCAATCCAATCATCCCGATAGGACTGCCTATTCTAACTGGCATTTGGAATATATCTTCCGATACTTCCAATGCACCTGTCATTTTTGCGCTACCGCCTGTTAAGACAATACCCGCAGCAATTTGGTCTTCATAACCCGAACGGCGAATTTCCATCAATGCCAGTTCAAATAATTCTTTAAATCTCGGTTCTACAACTTCAGATAAAGTATGGCGAGACATCGTTCTAGATGGACGCCCACCCACACTCGGTACTTCTATTGTATCTTCAGTACTGGCCATCGCACTACTTGCACATGCATATTGTACTTTTAGAGATTCAGCATGTGAAATGGGTGTACGAAAAATCTTAGCGATATCTCCGGTCACTTGATTACCCGCAACAGGTATCACAGCAGAATGACGTAAAGCGCCATTGGTATAGATGGTTAAATCCATAGTACCACCACCAATATCGATAACAGAAATACCTAACTCTCTTTCATCTTCAGTTAAGACTGCATGACTTGATGCTAAAGCGGTGTAAGTTAATTGGTCAACAGTTAAACCACAACGCTCAACACATTTTTCAATATTTTTTGCCATGTCATTTGAACATGTAATAATATGCGCTTGTGTTTCCATACGAACACCACTCATACCAAGAGGGTTTTTAATACCTTCTTGCATATCAACACTGTATTCTTGCGCTATCGCATGCAACATTTTACGTTCAGCGGAAATAGGCACAGATCTGGCCGTATGCATTACATTATCAATATCATCTAAGCTAACTTCGGTATTATTAATAGCAACAACACCATTTTCATTTTGGCATTGAATATGTTTTCCAGATATCCCCAAGTATACTGAACTAATGCGACAATCAGCCATTAATTCGGCTTCATCTATGGCTCTTTGAATTGATTCTGAGACTAGATTGAGGTCGTTTACTCCACCTTTATCCATACCTTGAGATATTTGGCTGCCAACACCAACTATGCTTAATTTGTTATCTGCAGTGATTTCTCCTACAGTCGCAACCACCTTAGATGTACCTACATCTAAGCCGATAACTAGATTTCGTTCTGCTGACTTAGTCATGCCTTACTCTTTTGTTTATAGTTTTTTTGTTGTAAATTTTGTAAGTCTGCAGCCTTCCAACTAACCGCAAGCCCTGTATCATACCTTAAATCAACTGAATCTACCTCAGCATCTTTACGTTTGAGCATATATGGGTACATATAAATAAATTTTTGGACCCGCTTTAGCTTATCTTTTCTACCTAAATTTAGGTTTATGCCATTTGCTAACCAAAACTGCCAAGCGAATCTTTCAGAAAGTGCTAAACTTATTAATTCAAAATTATTAATATAAAGCAACTCTGAAAATTCTAGGAAAGTATTCAAAGCCTCGACCTCACTCCCTTCAGGACCAAATAAACTAGGTAATTTTTTTGTTATAGTGGATTTAGGCACCTGGAATACAATACCATCAGAATTTAGCAGTAAATCATCATTCCATATCGCAACTGGATTATGTTCAACAACAAAGACTTTTAAGGTATTTGGCCATTGTTTACGAACAGACGCAGTTTCTACCCAAGGTAGTGCAATCACAAGATCTTGAACTTGATTAACATCTAAATCAAAAAAGCGAGATAAATCAGCTTTCTTTATCGCTTTTATGATTTGCTGCTCTGATGTATGCACTGGCTCCCCTAATACAGCTACATGCTTTATTTGTGTTTGGTGTTCATTTTGCAAATAGTGACTAATTGAAAAAAATATTTGGCACAAAGTAATAAGCACAACTAAAAAGAACCCCATGCCAAAGAATCGTGACCAATGCACGTTTTTTTGCCATTCTAAAAAAGATTCTATTTTTTGATTCATTTAAATTTATTTACCTAAAGTTTGTTCTAATATATTCACAACCAATCCCTCAAACGACAAACCACTTGCTTTAGCAGACATAGGAACAAGTGACTTCTCAGTCATGCCTGGCACCGTATTAACTTCTAATATATAAAACTGATTATCTGAATTTTGCATTATATCTACACGACCCCAGCCTTTAGCTCCCACTAAATCAAATGCTTGTTTTGATATTTTCTGTAAAAAATCGGTATCTTTTTTGGATAAATTAGCTGGGCAAAAATATTCAGTACTATTTACTTGATATTTAGCTTCATAATCATAAAAACTTCTAGGGGTTACCATTTCAATAACAGGTAGTGCTTCATTTACTAAGATAGTTACTGTAAATTCTCTTCCTGAAATCCATTGCTCTAATAAAACAATGTCATCATATTTAAAGGCATTTTCAAGTGCAGTTGTCAGTTCATCAGATGTGCTTGCTTTTGCCATACCGATACTTGATCCTTCATGAGAAGGTTTGACCATAACGGCACCAAATTCATGAATTATTTGTCCAACATCAAATGAACTCTCTTTTTCTAATGCTATAAAGTTAGCTGTCGGTAAATTACGTGCCCTAAATAACTCTTTACTGCGTACTTTATCCATTGCTAATGCAGAACCCAAAACACCACTACCTGTGTAAGGTAATTCTAAAAACTCAAGTGCGCCTTGAACTGTGCCATCTTCGCCACCGCGTCCATGCAGTGCAATGAACACACGATCAGTATTGCAATATTTTAATTCGAATAGGTTTCGCTCTGCAGGATCAAAAGCATATGCATTTACACCCGCACTTTGTAAAGCGGACAATACCGCTTTTCCAGAATTCAATGAAACGGCTCTTTCCGCAGAGCTTCCTCCCATTAAGACGGCAACTTTACCAAACTGTTGCCCATTCATGAATTCACCTGCTTTAATTGCTCTATATTTAACTTCATTAGAGCTAAAGATTTCACCAATTGACCTATATTTCCCGCGCCTTGAGTTAAAACAATATCGCCATCTTGTAATACACCACTTAAAACAAACGGTAACTCACAAGGCTCATCAATATAAACAGGTTCTTTGCCTCTTTGGCGTAGACTTCTGCATAAACTTTTACTATCTGCTCCCGCTATCGGCGATTCCCCCGCAGAGTAAACTTCAAGTAATAATAAAAGATCAACATTTGTCAGTACCTTAACTGTTTCTTCATATAGATCTCTTGTTCTTGAATATCTATGAGGTTGGTAAGCCATTACCAAACGCCTATCAGGCCATCCGTCTTTAACAGCCTTAATCGTGGCTGAAACTTCTGTTGGATGATGACCATAATCATCAATCAACATCACTTTACCATTACCCGTTTCAAATTCACCATATTGCTGAAAACGTCGACCTATTCCTTCAAATTTGTCTAACGCTCGGATAATAGCTTCATCACTAATTCCTTCATCTTTTGCAACGGCTATCGCAGCTGTCGCATTTAATGCATTGTGTTTACCAGGCATGTTTAGCTTCACAACTAACTCAGCACCTGAATTGTTAATAACCTTAAACTGGCTAGTATTCACTGTTTGAGTAAATTCAGTTAATCTGTAATCCGCTTGTTCTGATTGACCATAAGTAATAAATTTACGACCAAATCTAGGTAGTAAATCAGTAACAACAGGGCAATCTATACAAGCAACTACAACACCGTAAAAAGGCAAGTTATGGATAAACTCAATATAGGTATCTTTCATATTTTCAAAGTTACCTTGGTAAGTATCCATATGATCCGCTTCAATATTTGTAATTACTGAAACCATAGGTTGTAAATGTAAAAATGATGCATCGCTCTCATCAGCTTCAGCAATCAAAAACTGGCTTTTTCCTAAACGCGCATTTGTACCTACACTATTTAATAAACCACCAATAACAAATGTTGGATCTAAATCGGCTTGAGCAAAAATGCTCGCAATCAAACTTGTTGTTGTTGTTTTTCCATGGGTACCTGCTATTGCAATACCGTGTCGAAAACGCATAAGTTCAGATAACATTTCTGCACGACGAACAATCGGAATACGATTTTCTTTTGCTTCAATTATTTCAGGGTTTGTCTCATCAATTGCAGTAGAAACAACTACAACGCTGGCTTTTTTGACATTGTCACTTTTATGACCAATAAAAATAGTCGCTCCGGCAGATTTTAACCTGTCTGTCATCGGGCTTTGAGTTATATCTGAGCCAGTAATACAATATCCTTCGTTCACTAAAACTTCGGCAATACCTCCCATACCTGCACCGCCAATACCAATAAAGTGGATACTGTTTACTTTTCTCATTGCTGTTACTTCACTTACTCTGCTCACTAAAATCTCTTTTTAATTTCTACAGGCATAGTTACTATTACTATGCTGTTTTATATAATTAGCCACTTGTTCTGTTGCATCGGTTTGTGCATATAATTTAGCTTTATCTGCCATATCTTTGATTAATTGCGGTTGTTCTATAAAAGGTTGTAATAACTTTACTAAGCTTTGTAGATTTAAATCTCTTTGTTGTAATAGTAATGCGGCTTTATTTGAAACTAAAAATTCCGCATTTGCAGTTTGATGATCATCAACCGCATGTGGAAATGGTACAAATAAAGCCATCTTTCCTGCCGCTGTAATTTCACTTACCGTTAAAGCGCCTGAACGACATACAACTATGTCAGCCCATGCATAAGCAGCTTCAATATCATTTATAAAATGCTCTACCTTAGTATTTAGTGCTAAGTCTTGATAAGATTCTTTGACAGCACCTAAACTACCTTTACCTGTTTGATGCCAAACCTCTATTGGTTTAATTGTATTTAATTGAGAGAATACAGCCGGTAATTCATCATTTAATACTTTTGCACCTAACGAACCACCTACAACTAAGATACGGCAAGACTCAGGTAAAAATTCATGTTTAATATTCGCGACACTTTCTCTTACTGGGTTACCAACGACTTGATAGTCCATCTTAGGAAATGCCCCAGGAAAAGCAGCTAAGACTTGATTCGAGAACTTTGCTAATAGCTTATTGCTCATACCTGCAATTGCATTTTGTTCATGCACAATTAAAGGAATACCTAATGTTTTTGCAGCAAGACCTGCCGGCCCTGTAACATAACCGCCCATGCCTAATAATACATCTGGGTTTTCTTGTTTCATTATTTTACGAGCTTGTAAAATCGCCTTTAACACCATAAAAGGTGCTTTAATAAGTTTTTTTAGACCCTTACCACGAACACCTTGAACATCAATAAACCTTATATTTAAACCATATTTTGGTACTACTTCCGCTTCCATTCTGTCTGATGTGCCTAACCAAACAACTTGCCAGCCTTGGTTTATCAAATACTCTGCAACTGCAATACCAGGAAAAATATGTCCACCCGTACCACCGGCGACTATCATTAATTTTTGTTGTTTTTTATTCATTGTTTTTTTCGTCCTCCGGATGTTGCCTGTCTGGTTGCCATTTTCACTTCAAAATCTATTCTTAACAAAATCCCTATGGCAATTGTCATCATCAACATACTGGAACCACCATAAGAAATAAAAGGTAAAGTAAGGCCCTTTGTTGGCAATATACCAGCACTAGCGCCAATATTTACCATAGTTTGAAATGCAAACCAGATCCCAATAGCAAGTGCAAAGTAACCTTCATATTCTTTGCCACATTGAAGTGCTTTTTTACCTATAATTAAAGCGCGAAAAACTAAAACACATAAAACAATTAATATACTTAAAACACCAACAAAACCATTTTCTTCAGCTATTACTGAAAAAATAAAATCGGTATGCGCTTCTGGTAAGTACTCTTGTTTTTGAATACTATTACCTAAACCTTGGCCCCACCAACTACCTCTACCATATGCCATTAATGACTGTACTAGTTGGTAACCTTTACCAAAAGGGTCATCCCAAGGATCCCAAAAAGATGTGACCCTTGCCCAACGATAGGGAGAAAAGACAATTAACACACCAATCAACCCCCCACCAGCCATTAACAACATAAAAAACTGCCATAACTGAGCACCAGCTAAAAATAGTAAGCCGACTGTTGTAACAAACATTACGACGACAGTACCTAAATCTGGTTGCATTAAAATAAGACCTGCATAAACTACAAATACAGCTATTGGTTTAATGAAGCCTTTAAAGTTTTCTTTTACTTCAGTGCGTTTACGTACTAAATAACCAGCTAAATAACTAAAGAAATATAATTTAGCTATCTCTGCAACTTGCATATTAAAACGGCCAATGCCAATCCAACGTGTTGAGCCATTAACTTCTCTCCCTATAATGAGAACCAGAACTAATAAAGCGATCCCCACTAACAATAAATAAGGATTGGCTTTTTTCCACCAAGACATAGGCAAACTTACGCTCACGGCCAAGTAAAGAAAGCTCAAACCTAAAAATATGCCATGGCGCACGGTAAAATGAAATGGATTATTATATAAACGTTCTGCAACAGGCATAGATGCACTTGTTACCATCACAAAGCCAACACCTATCAATAAAATAATACAATAAATAATGACAGGATCATAAATTGATGAAGCTCCATTATCATTATTTAAAAGCAATTTGCTTTTTAGGTTAACAAACGAAGTCATGGGTTAACCTTTTTTTGTAATACTAATTGTGAAAAATCATCTCCACGAGCCATAAAGTTGGCATACATATCTAAGCTCGAACAAGCGGGTGCTAATAAAACGATATCACCTGATATGGCTTGATCAAAAGCTAAGTTTACAGCCTCTGCCATCGTTTTAACTTTTAATGCCCCATGACTTAAAGTCGATATTCGTTCAGCATCTTTACCTAAGCAAACTAACTTTTTCACATATTTGTTAAAGTAGGGCTTTAAAGTTGAAAAGTCGGCCCCTTTTCCATCACCACCTGCGATTAAAATGATATTTTGATCACCACTAGTTGTTGCCAAACTTTCTATAGATGCAATACATGCACCCACATTGGTTGCCTTAGAATCATTAAAGTATTTCACATTATTAAATGAAGAAACTAGCTGACATCTATGATCTAATCCTGAAAATTCACTAAAAGTTTCTTTGAAAATAACAGACTCTAAATTCCAAGGAGATAATAATGCCATTACGGCTAATGCATTTAGTTGATTATGCTTTCCTTCAACTTTTAAGCTTTCAGTTTCAAATAGGACGACTCCTGAAGCACTAAAGTAATTTTTACCATGTTGTTCAAGCAAACAAAAGTCAGCACTTTCAGCAGAGAAACTCAGTTTGTTTTTCACATTAGTAGGATAAGTTTTTTTATCGTCCAAACTATAAATCGCATATTCACAGTTTTCATAGATCTTATGTTTAGTCTGGGTATATTCAGTCATATCCGCATATCTATCTAGATGGTCTTCTGAAATATTCAGCACTGTTGCACTAACAGCTTTTAGACTTGATGTTGTTTCTAATTGAAAGCTTGATAACTCCAAAACAAAAACATCAATATTTTGTGTCAACAAATCTAAGATTGGTGTACCTATATTTCCACCTAGTCCTACTTTAAAACCTGCTTTTTCTAATACTTTGGCAGTTAAAGTTACTACGCTTGACTTACCATTAGAGCCAGTCACTGCAATAACGGGTTTTGAGTTAATACGAGCGAATAACTCAATATCACCAATCACTTCAACACCTAATGAAACAGCGAAAAAAACATCTTTTTGTGCCAATGCGATACCTGGACTAATAATGATTAAATCAGCCTGTGACAAGTTAGCTTCCGTTAATTCACCTAAATTTACTTCTACCTCAGGTGCCTTTTCTTGTAACCAATCTAAACCGGGTGCATTTAAACGACTATCAACCACTTTTGGGGTAATGTTATGTTGCAGTAAAAAGCGTACCGTGCTGAGCCCTGAAATTCCCAGACCAAGCACAATAATATTAATTTCTTTTAACTGCTTCAAATATGTCATTTATCTAATCTTCAACGTTGCTAAACCGGCTAAAACTAAAACGACTGAAATAATCCAGAAACGTACAATTACTCTTGGCTCTGGCCAACCTTTTAATTCATAATGATGATGTATTGGTGCCATTCTAAAGATCCTTTGACCTCTTAATTTATATGAACCAACCTGTAAAATGACGGATAAGGCTTCCATAACAAATACCCCTCCCATAATAACTAATATTAATTCTTGTCGAACTAAAATAGCGATAATGCCCAATGCACCACCTAAAGCTAAAGAGCCAACATCTCCCATAAATATCTGAGCCGGATAGGTATTAAACCATAAAAAACCAAGCCCAGCTCCAACTATGGCTGTACAAACAATAACAAGTTCACTAGTCAAAGGTATGTAGGGAATATTAAGATAATTTGAAAAGTTTACATGACCAGTAACATAGGCAATGAAAGCAAATGCAGCGGCAACTAAAATAGTCGGTACTATTGCTAAACCATCTAAACCATCGGTTAAGTTAACTGCGTTAGAGGTACCAACTATCACAAAGTAACTCATAACAATAAAGAAAATACCAAGCTGGGGCATAACCTCTTTAAAAAATGGTATTAAAAGTGCAGTTTCGGCATCTAACTGTTGTGTGAAAAATAAAAAACTAGCTGTTATTAAAGCAATTACTGATTGCCAAAAATACTTCCAACGGGCAATTAAACCATTGCTATCTTTACGAATTACTTTTCGATAGTCATCCACAAAACCAACTGCCCCCAAAGAACCAATAACAAATAACGTTACCCAAACATATTTATTACTTAAGTCAGCCCACAATAAAGTACTGGTAAAGATAGAAGCTAAAATTAATAATCCGCCCATAGTTGGCGTGCCAGATTTAGCAAGGTGAGACTCAGGTCCATCATCACGTACTGTTTGTCCTATCTGCATACGTTGTAATGCTTTAATTAATTTGGGACCAAAAGACAAAGAGATTAATAAAGCAGTAAAAATACCTAAAATAGCTCTAAATGTCAGATAAGAAAATACATTAAAACCAGAATGATATTGCGTTAAATACTCAGCTAACCACATTAACATGAGAAATCTCCTGAGATTTTACTTTGAAGATCACATGATTTTTTCTTATTTATAATATCTTGCACTAATAATTCCATAGCCGCACTGCGCGACCCCTTAATTAATATTGTTATTTTTTCAGTTTTATTATGTTGAGAAAAATCCATTAAAAGCTGATTTAAAAGTGCAGTTCTATCCATAAAATGCTGTGTTTTTTTATATGAAAGATTATGTTCATAAAATGCTTCATGAGCGCCTAGGCTTAAAGTACCCAAAGTATAAAGCTGATCTATTCCTTCTGATTTAGCATAAGCGCCTACTTCTTGATGATAAATTAATGCATTTTCACCTAACTCTCCCATATCACCTAAAGCTAAAATTGTATGACCTTGTATCTGTTTAAGTAGATCTATAGCTGCTTTTACAGATTGCACATTTGCATTATAACTATCATCTATAATGGTTATGTCATTATTGAGTTCAATTAAATTTACTCGACCTTTAACTTGCTTTATTTGAGATAAACCTTGAGAAATTTGTTTGAGAGGAATACCTAGCGATAAGGTGAGTGCTGCAGACGTTAAAGCATTTTTTATATTATGCTCACCAGGTAGTTGAAGCTGAACAAAAGCGGTTTCATTTTCAATGCTCAAATTAAAACTAGCACGCCCTAATTGATCAAACTTGATACTGTCTGCCCAAACATCTTTTTGCTCAGAGCTTGAAAATTGCATTATTTTTTTAGATGTTAAGCTATCAAACCAAAAATCATGATAAGTACTATCGAAATTTAATACAGCTGTACCAGCATCACTTAAACCATTAAAAATTTCACTTTTTGCTTTCGCTACACCATCAATACTGCCAAAACCTTCTAAATGCGCTTCAGCTACATTACAGATGGTTGCAACATCAGGCTTAACTAAATTACTGGTATAGTTAATTTCACCTACATGATTTGCACCTAGTTCTATAACAGCATATTTATCATCTGGCTTTAAGCGTAATAAAGTGAGTGGTACACCGATGTCATTATTGAAATTACCTCTTGTTGCCAATACTTTAGCGTTTAAACTTAGAATTTTAGCTGTCATTTCTTTAACAGTGGTTTTACCAACACTGCCTGTGATTGCAATTGTTTTTGGTGCAACATCGGCTTTAACTGCACTGCCAAGTAAGCCCAGCGCAAGTCGTGTATCTTCGACAATAAATTGCACAATATCTTTTGTATTAAGTTCACTTAATATATCTTTTTCGACAATAACGGCACTTGCACCTTGGTTTATCGCTTGCTGAACAAATTTATGACCATCAAAATTAGCGCCTTTAAGCGCTAAAAACACTTCATTTGAAGTGATTGTGCGTGTATCTGTATTTATATTACTTACAGATTTATTATTCTCATTAATATACTTTAGGTTTTCAGTCACCCTTAAAACTTTTGCTATCCATTTAAAATCCATTGGGATCATTAGTAATCACCTATTAACAGCTGTTCAACCCAAGCTCTATCGCAAAAGTCTATTATTTTATTGCCTATGATTTGATAGGCTTCATGGCCTTTGCCTGCAATCAAAATAACTTCGTTTTCTGATGCTTGTGACACTGCCAAAGTAATTGCTTTACCTCTATCAGTTTCCACATGCACGTTATTCATATTTGAAAATCCAATTAAAACATCATTGATAATATCATCTGGATTTTCAGTTCTTGGATTATCACTGGTAACCACTATTTTATTTGAATATTTTTGTGCCGCCTGAGCCATTAAGGCTCGTTTTCCTTTGTCTCTATCACCACCACAACCAAATATACAAGTAACGCCGCCAGGTACATGGTGCTGTAATGCTTTTAATGCTAATGCTAAAGCTTCAGGTGTATGAGCATAATCAACGATACAAGTTGGTTTATTTAAACCATAAAAAGGCTGCATTCTTCCTGCAATGGTTTTTAAATTATTTGCAGCTCCAAATACTTTTTTTATTGGGTAACCTAAACCTAAAACCACTGCAAATGCAGCAGCTAAGTTATAAAGGTTAAACTCACCAAATAAAGGACACGTTATTTCATTATTAACGTCAGGATCATCCCAACTAGTAATAAATTGGGCTTCTATGCCATTAGATGTGTATTTCACTTCATTAAATAAAACATATAAATGGTCTGACAAAGGTTCTTCACCTTTACCAAATAACACTGTATTTTTAAATTTATACGATTTAAGCCAATCAGTTGTTACTGCGTCGTCTAAATTAAATGCATTTAAATTTGCCTCATATCGAGTAAACAACTGTAATTTAGCTTCTGCATAACTTGCCATATCACCATGATAATCCAAGTGATCTCGAGATAAGTTACTGAAAACACTAGCACTAAATTGACACTCATCAACACGCCCTTGATTCAAACCATGAGATGAAACCTCCATAGCAACTAAATCTATATTTTTTTGTTTTAAAGTTGATAACATGTGCTGTAGTGCAATAGAAGAAGGTGTCGTATTATTCAAGGGTGCTAAGTCGTCTAAGCTACCCCAACCTAAAGTACCTATTACAGCTGACTTTTTCTCGCATGCTGCAACCAAATTAGCAATCATACTACTAATAGTTGATTTACCATTGGTACCAGTCACGCCTATTAGTTGTAACTTATGACTCGGGTTTTTATAAAAATGTGCACTTAACTTTGCTAACTTTCTATTTAACTGGCTGACTTTAATTACTTTAGATAATTCAATTGCGCTATCAATCTGACACTTACTATCAGCGATTACTAATTTTGCACCTTTATTAAATGCAGATGATATAAATTTAGCACCATCTAATTCATAGCCTTTAATAGCAATAAAAGCATCACCCGGTTTTACTTCTCGACTATCTAATACAAGGTTACTAATTAAGGTTGAAGGTGAATTCACACCTATTAGAGCTAAACTTTCTTTAATATCAATCACGATTAGCTCCTACTTTAGTTGCTGCAATAGTATTGAGATCAGGTGCAACATTTAATATGCGTAAAGCGCCAGACATAATTTCAGTAAACGCTGGGCCTGTTGTAGTGGCTCCATAATATTCATCACCACCTGGTTCATTAACCATTACCACAACCGATAACCTAGGATCTGACACTGGACCAACACCGGCAAAATAATTCACATATTCATCACCGTAACCGCCTGCTACCGCTTTTTTAGAAGTACCCGTTTTTGCAGCAACACGGTAACCATCAAGTTTAACATTCGGTGCTGTGCCACCTCTTTCAAAAACACTTTCCATCATTTTAAGTACAGCATTGATATTTTTCTGTTCTAATATTCGCTCACCATACATAGGCGTATCTTGCTTTAAAATTGTCAGAGGACGGGAAATACCACCTGAGCCTAAGGTGGCATAAAAACGAGATAATTGTGCAGTACTAATAGCCAATGTATAACCAAAAGATAAAGAAGCAATTTCATGATCAGACCAACGGCGTCTGGGTGTAAACAAACCGCTACTTTCACCTATCATGTTTGTGCCTGTATCTTCATTAAAACCTACTTTTTCATATAGACCTACTACAAAATTTTTTGGCAGCTCTTTTGTTACTTTAGCAACACCCATATTGCTAGATTTTTTAATAATTTGCCTTAAAGTCATCTTGCCATAATTACGAGTATCTTTAACAATACTACCACCGACTCTCATATAACCCGGATAAGTATTAATTATCGTATCTTCTGCAATGGTGCCATATTCAAGACCTGCTAAAATAGCCAAAGGCTTTACAGTTGAACCTGGCTCAAATAAATCAGTAATAGCACGGTTTCTTCGTTTATGAGGTAATGCATTTTTTAGATTGTTAGGGTTATAAGAAGGGCTGTTGACCATAGCCAATATTTCTCCAGTTTTTACATCTACAACCATTGCTGAACCTGACGTTGCCTTAAAAGATAATACTGCGGACTTTAGTGCTTTATATGCAATAGCTTGAATACGTTGGTCAATACTCAAATGAATAGATTCAGGCTCCACCCGCTCTCTTTCATCTAAAATTTCAATTTCACGACCTTGAGCATCTTTACGATAAGTTCTTCGCCCATCAGTACCCGTTAAAGCATTATCATAAAGCTTTTCCATACCTTCAATGCCTTTACCATCAATATTGGTAAAACCAAGCACATGAGCTGTTACTTCTCCTGCCGGATAGTATCTTTTAGATTCATCAATTAAATGAATGCCAGGTAATTTTAATCGTTTGATATACTCAGCGACAGCTGGTGTAATTTGACGTTGTAAATAAATGAAGCGTTTTGTTGGATCGCCCACCAAACGATAATCAATTTTATTTTGTTTTACTCTTAAAACATCAGCAAGCTCTTTCCAGCGAATATCTTGCTTATAATGCTCTTTTACACGTTTTGATAATAAAGCATCATTTTCAGCTAATAATTTAATATTCTCACCTTGTTTTTTAGCTTGTTTTAATACTTTTTTTACCAACCCTTCATTTAATCTTTTAGGGTCAACATAAACACTGACAACAGGAACACTTACAGCGAGTTCTTTGCCCATTCGGTCAAATATCATGCCTCTTTGAACATGCAGTTTTTTAACACGTAAAGTTCTTTTATTACTTTCATTTACAGCCATATCTGGTTTAATAATTTGAATATAAGCAGCACGAGCGGCCAAACCAACAAAAACAATAGATATACAAAAGCAGACGATGATAAATCGACCATGATGAAAGTTTGATTTTACTTTTTTTCTTTGCACATTTCTCATGGCAAGATCACTACCTGTTCATCTTTACTTTGTGGTCTTTTCATACCTAATTTAGATTTTGCAATTTCCTCAATACGCACATGCTGAGCATAAAACTCTTGTTCAACTAGTAAGTAACGCCATTGCAAATCTAAATCATCCCGTTGTTGCAATAATTTATCTTGTGAAATCAATTCTTGCCTAGAGGCATAAGTTACCTGCACGACCGATAGTGCAGAAATAAAAATGAGAAAAAGTAATAAACATACTATTTTCTCTTTAAAAAAACCTTTCAATATTTCACTGAAGAGGTTAGGCTGCCTAGTGCTATTTTTTATAGCACTACTTTTTGTATTCATTCCAATCTCTGAGCCACTCTCAGTACTGAACTCCTAGCCCTATAATTAAATTCAAGCTCTTCTTTACTTGGCTTAATCGCTTTTCCAATTGATTTTAACGTCAAATCTAGCTTTAATTGCTTATCTGTTAAAGGCAAACCTCTTGGTACTGGTTTACCTTTACTTTGACGCTTAATAAATTGCTTAACAATGCGGTCTTCTAACGAGTGAAATGAAATAACCACTAAACGACCACCCGGTTTTAATACATCTAACGACCCATTAAGAGCTGTTTCGATCTCTTCTAACTCACTATTAATGTAGATTCGAATAGCTTGAAAGGTACGGGTCGCAGGGTGCTTATGTTTATCTTTTACAGGCACAGCTTCGTCAATTAATTTAGCTAATTGCGCAGTACTTGTTATAGGCGTTTCATCTCGCGTTTCTAAAATCTTATGAGCTATACGGCGACCAAACTTCTCTTCACCATATTTTTTAATCACAAAAACAATATCTTCTAACTCAGCTTCAGCCAACCATTGTGCTGCACTTCGACCTTTAGTTGGATCCATCCGCATATCTAATGGACCGTCTTTCATAAAACTAAAACCACGTTCAGCATCATCTAACTGGGGTGAAGACACGCCTATATCTAATAAAATTCCGTCAACTTTACCTAAAATCCCCGCATTTTCCGCAACCAATTTAATTTCAGAAAAAATATTGTGCGCAATTGAAAAGCGTGCATCATCTTTATACTGCAAAGCAGATACAATTGCTTGAGGATCTCTATCAATGGCTTGTAATGTGCCATTTTCACTTAGCTTTTTAAGTATTTGGCCTGAGTGACCACCACGTCCAAAAGTACCATCAATATAAATACCATTGGGTTTAATCGCCAGCGCTTCAATTGTTTCTTCAAGTAATACCGATATATGCTCTTGTGTTGCTGTCGATTTTTCCACTTTTGTTCGTATTCCTATATACAGATACAATAAATTTATTTTTTAGCTAAAAAGAAAAGTCTTTCAAACCGTCTGAGAGTTCAAATTCACCCGCTTGTTCTTGTTTTATATCTAATTTCATTTGTTCATGCCATATATGCTCGTCCCACAACTCAAATTTATTGAGTTGTCCCACAAGCATAATTTTTTTACTTAAGCCTGCATGCTCTCTTAAAGGTGATGAAAGCAAAATACGTCCATTTTTATCTATCTGACAATCCATTGCATTACCAAGTAAAACTCTTTGAACTCTGCGCTCACTAGGGTTCATATTAGATAACTTGAGTAATCGTGCTTCTATCACTTGCCATTCAGGCAAAGAATAAAGTAATAAGCATCTTTGCTGTAAGTCAACTGTACACACCATGTGGCCATCATTATCAGCATGCAGCATTTCGCGATACTTGGTTGGAATTGCCAAGCGTCCCTTGCTATCTAAGCTGACTGAATGTGCTCCACGGAACATAAAATAAACCTTTTTATTGTTTTTTAGCCTTTAAAAACCACTTTTACCCACCATTTACCACGAATATCAATTTTAGGACTTGACAAGCATATTTGTCAAGCAAACTTAGAAGTTAAATCTTAGCGTTAGACCATAAAAAATAAGGGTTAAAACAAAGCGATTGAATTTAATGGTGAAATAATTAAAAAATTAAAAAACGACCTGATAAATAATAAAAATACCTTCCAATGCTCATATTATATACTTTTAACTATCAATTTAATTTATATAGAGTATTTTCACTAAGCTAAAATCAACTATACTAAAAAACAGAATTTATTAATCACTAACTATAGGTATGTCATGCTTAAACATTCTCTTTCAGGATTAGCGCTTTGCTTATTCAGTACAGCTACTTTTGCTCATTGGAATTTAGATAACGAACTATCACGCGTTAACTTTGTTTCTGTCAAAAACAACACCATAGGTGAAAGTCATTATTTTAAAAAATTAAGCGCTTCTATCAATGATGGCGGTCTGTTTAAATTAGAGATTAACTTGGTAAGTGTTGAAACTTTAATTCCCATTCGTAATGAAAGAATGCAAAAATTTTTATTTAATACAGAAGTATTTCCTAAACTGAATTTAACATCGGATCTGTCAAGTCAACTTAAGAACCTTAAAAAAGGACAAAGTAGTATTTTAAAAACAAAAGCGGATTTAGCATTAAATGGCATCAACAAACTAATCACTATTGAAGTATTAGCAACGCAACTCGCTAATGGCGATATTGTTGTTACATCATTTATGCCTGTGATCATAAACCCATCAGACTATAATTTAACTTCTGGTATCGATAAGTTACAGGAACTTGCAAAACTACCTGCTATTACTCATTCCATACCAGTATCTTTTGTATTAACACTCAAAAAAGCTAATTAATGAACTTAAGTGAATTATTAGAGGTAGGTACACCACCTCTAGACACTTGGGATCCTGATTATTGTGGTGAAATGCCAATTGAAATAAAAAAAAATGGGTCGTGGCATTATATGAATAGTCCTATAGATAGAAAATCTATGGTAAAATTATTTTCCACTGTATTAATACAAGAGTCTAATGAATATTTTCTCAAAACTCCTGTTGAAAAAATAAAAATTCAAGTTGAAGATGCCCCTTTTTTAATTACCGACTGGAATTGGCAAAAAAGCGAACAAGGTGATGTTTTATGCTGTATAGATAATTTAGGGCGAAAATATCTTTTATGTAAAAATCACCCCTTAACTTTAAAAGAGAATAATTCAGAAGGTAAAAAAGGTACGCTATTGCCTTATTTAATCTTAAATCATGGCTTAACTGCTAAAGTCAGCAGAAACGTATATTATCAATGGGCCCAATTAGCAAAAAAAATTAATAATAAATTTTATATAAAATCTGCTAATGAGCTGTTTTTATTAGGTTAAATGATAGGTTTATATATAATTTATTCAAAAAGGCTATAGCTTACTCATTTAGTCTTTTTTATCTTGACCTAGCTTCATAAAAATGAAATTATACTGAACAAATATTAACCACAACAATTATAACAATGGTTCGGGTCAGTGGAAGATTCAACAATCGCGTTAAATAAGGTTATTAAATATAACCAACGCCTTAAAAAATTACTTAAAAAATATAAGCATTTTCATAATATGCAAGATGCACTTATTCAGCTTTCCGAACAAGCAAGCACAGTGTCTGAACTGACACTTTTATACCCAGCTATACATCAAATTTTAGCCTCATATTTACCCAGCAAAAATTTCTATGTTGTGTTAATAAATGAAGAAACTCAAAAATTAGAGTTAAATTACTTTATAGATGAAAAAGATAGTATCAAAGTTCTGTTAACTGAAGATAACCATTTTGCTCATAGTTTAACTGGTTACGTATATAAAACTGGAAAAACCCAATATTACACCAAAAATTCAATTCTCAAAAACACTGAACTTAATAAATTTAAGCTACAAGACTCACCTTGTGAACACTGGTTGGGCGTTCCTATATACAAAGATGAGATTATCCTTGGTGTTATGGTGACTCAATCTTATTATCCAGAACAGTCATACTCTAACTCTCAGATAGAATTAGTTGAAATTATCTCTCTTTACCTTTCAACAGCTATCGAGCGTGTAAAACAAAGAGAATCTTTAAAAAGCGAAGTAAAATACAGAACATCTGAACTAACAAATACAAACAATGCACTTCAAATAGAAATCGAACATAGAAAAAAAACATTAAAACAGCAACAAATTTTATTTAAAATTTCAGAACTAGCGACACAAAGTAAAGACTTAGACGATTTTTATTTTCAAATACATCAGATTATGAAATCAATAACTTATGCTGAAAATCTTTACATATGTTTATATGATAAAAAAGATAATAAACTCACATTTCCTTACTGGGTTGATAGCATAACGGGCAACTATCATGAAAGAGTTTTTTCCCAAGGATACTCAGAGTATGTGATCAACCAAGGAAGTACACAGCTTTTGAACCGTGCTAAAGCAAATAAATTAATTGATCTCGGCACAATCAAACGCACCTCAAAAAATACGCAAGCAACTTCATGGTTAGGTGCCCCGCTCATTTCAGAAAATGGTGTTATTGGTATTATAGCTTGTCAATCTTATGCTAATACATATTCCTATACAGGCGGAGATGTAGATTTAATTAACTTCGTTTCACAACAAATTGCAAATGTACTACAAAAGCATTTAACCATGGCTGAATTAGAACAAAGCCATGATCAACTTGAACTTCGCGTAACTAAAAAAACACAGGAGTTACAACGCAGTAATCACTTCTTGCAACTGCAAATAGAAGAACGAAAAAAAATAGAGTTACAGTTATATCATGATGCGCATCATGACCCTTTAACTGGATTAGCTAATCGCAGTTTATTTATGTCAAGACTTGAACAAACGCTCAATCAACATTTAAGACACCCACAGCCTGGTTTTGCCGTTTTATTTATAGACTTAGATAATTTCAAAGAAATAAACGATAAGTTAGGACATCAGGTAGGTGATTCATTTTTAATCCACATAGCAAATACTTTAGGTCTATGCATTAGAGAGCATGATTTATTAGCTCGCTTAGGCGGTGATGAATTTGTAATTTTGCTCACTCATATATATCACCGCCATGAAGCCCTCGAAGTCGCGGAACGTATCATTGATTCATTATCTCGCCCGTTCCAACAAAATAATAATGTAATAAATTCAGGCGCGAGTATTGGAATAACCAGCAGTGATTATGGCTATAAACATACAGATCAGATAATGAAACATGCTGATTCTGCGATGTATCAGTCAAAAAATAGTGGCCGTGGCCAATATGCACTTTATCAAAACGACAACTGTAAAAATAACTTTCAAGAACTCGCTCTGCTAAACTCGTTTGACGTTAATGAAGTTTATTTTAAAGCGAACGCTATTATAGATCTTAACACTGAAAACCATATAGCTTGCATGATAGATAGATTTTGGTTTCATCCAACACTTGGCAAAATAAAGTTTAATCAAATCAAGCAATACATTCCTGAAGAGATTGACTTTCATAAGACTGAAATATCATTATTACCAAAGATAGGGGATTTTATTCGATGCAAACATGCAATTTTAGTCAGTTGTAGTATTGAACTTTTAAAAAACAAACTGTTCCATGAATTATTTACTCAACTTAAAAATTTAAACATTTTGAGTAGATTATGCTTACTATTTAATGAAAATGATTTACGTCATATCAGTAATGACCAGAAAAGTAATATTACTCAATTAAAAAATCTTGGAATCAAAATTGGCTTAGATGACTATGGACATACACGTTGTGATTTAAGTATTTTAACGCAATACCAGTTTGATTTTATTTTACTTAGTTCATTAATGTGTAAAAGAATAATAAAAAACAAAGCGCATCAGCTTCAATTGCAAGGTGTTTTAGCTGTTGTAAATCTAACTCAAGCCTCTGTTATTGCCAAAGGCCCAAGTATTTTAAATTATCAAAAATCATTAAAAAAATATGGTATTACTCTATACTCAAGCCAATATGAATATATTCACCATAAAGCTAATGACAAAGAAAACCTATATTCATAAGTTATTTTTTAAGCATAGCTCTCAGTCCTGCAACCTTAGATTGACCTTTTTCCATTCTTTCAGCCTGGCTAGTCGGTTGTTGTCTCGATTCATATGCTAAATCAGCTTGCGGTAACTCTTGTACAAATCGACTCAGTTCAGTCGTTGAGGTTTCGCCATATTGACGACGTATTTTAGCATAAGTAAAGATCAATTCTCGTTGCGCTCTCGTGATCCCCACATAGGCTAAACGCCTTTCTTCTTCAATATTGTCTTCATCTATACTCACTTGGTGAGGCAACAAACCTTCTTCCATGCCAACCATAAATACATATGGATATTCCAAGCCTTTTGAAGCATGTAAAGTTAGCAATTGCACTGCATCGCTTTCTTCTTCATCTTCATTTCGTTCCATCATATCCCTTAAGGTTAACTTAGTAACCACTTCAGCTAAGGTCATAGGTAGATTTTCATCGTTACCCACTAACATATCTGTGATCCACTTATATAACTCAGAAACGTTTTTCATTCTCATTTCAGCGGCTTTACCACTCGGTGATGATTCATATAAATAATCTTCATAATCAATTTGATGGATCATGGTTTTTACCGCTTCTAAGGTATCTCCTCTTACTGCATTATCAGATAGCTCTACTACCCAACGACCAAAACCTTGCAGGGCATTAAAACCACGCCCCGATAAACGATTTGTTAATTCGTTATCAAAACATGCTTCAAATAAACTGATATGTTTTTCATTTGCTAATGTACCTAGCTTCTCAAGAGTCACAGTACCTATTTCACGCCTTGGTGTATTAACAATACGTAAAAATGCATTATCATCATCTTGATTAACCAATAATCTTAAATAAGCCATAATGTCTTTAATTTCTGTTCTAGCAAAAAATGACATCCCACCACTAATTTTATATGGTATGCGGTTAGCCATCAGAGCTTTTTCAAAAATTCGTGCTTGGTGGTTACCGCGATATAAAATGGCGTAATCTTTATAGTTGGTACGCTGCATAAATTTATGTGAGATTATTTCAGCTACAACACGTTCTGCTTCATGCTCTTCATCGCGTGTGCCTATAACTTTAATTTGCTCACCATAAGGTAATTCACTAAATAGCTTTTTATCAAAAACATGCGGGTTATTATCAATTAGAATATTGGCAGACTTTAATATGCGTTGAAAACTACGATAATTCTGTTCAAGTTTGATTAATCTTAGTGATGGAAAGTCTTTACTCAATAATACTAAATTTTGTGGTTTAGCACCACGCCAAGAATAAATAGATTGATCGTCATCTCCTACCACTGTAAAACGCGAACGCTCACCTACTAAATATTTTACTAACTGGTATTGACTGGTATTAGTATCTTGATATTCATCCACTAATAAATAACGAAATCTATTTTGCCAACGTAAAGTCACTTCTGGAAACTTAGCAAGTAATAAAGTTGGGATCATAATCAAATCGTCGAAATCCAGCGCATTATAGGCACGTAATTGAATTTGATAGCGCTCATAAAGTTGTGCAAATAATACCTTTTGCGGCTCTCTCGATTCTGCAATTGCTTGCTTTGGAATTATAAGTTCATTCTTCCAATTGGATATTTGCATTTTTAAAGAGTTTAGTAGGTCCCTATCTTTTTTAAGCTCTTTTTCTGTTAAATCGTTTAACAATTGTGTGGTATCTTGATCATCTAATAAGGAAAATCCCGGTTTATATCCCAAAGTTTTTATTTCTTTTTTTATGATCTCCAAACCTAATGTATGAAAGGTTGAAATCCAAATTCCTTTTGATTCTTGTTTTCCCAAAGCTTGCTTTAATCTTTCTTTCATTTCTTTAGCGGCTTTATTAGTAAAAGTCACCGCCGCAATATTACGTGCTTTGTAGTCACATTTTTGAATCAAATATGCAATTTTATTAATAATTACACGAGTTTTACCTGAGCCAGCGCCGGCTAAAACTAAGCATGGTCCACTAATATATTTTACAGCTTCATCTTGCTTTGGGTTCATTTGCATCGTGAACAAAATTCCTGAACTATTATCTAAAAAGAAATGAAAAAATAAGAAGCGAGATTTTATCAAATTAACTATTAAAATACTGCTCTCATGGGTACCATATAACAAAATATACCCATGATACCTAAAAATTCGCGATTTCAGCGAAAATTAAACAGGATTTAAGTAAGGCACTAATTGAAGATAATGGTTGTTCCCTTATCAAAATTAATAACGCAACATAAACCCTGTTTAAACTCGCCGAGACGGAGCTTATGAGCAAACCCACTTCATCGTTGCGTTGGTTCCAAAGGTGCCTAAATTCCTGCATCAACACGCCTTGAATTGGGCTCACTCAGATAGCTCTGTAACCTGCATGTTGAAGTAACATGGGTATTCGCTAACTAAAATAATTGAAGGTTAAAACAAATGATAAACCCTAAAAAAATAGAAGAAATTGCTAAACAAATTACTGAAAATATGCCTCAAGGCGTTAAAAAAATTGCTGAAACAGTAGAAAGTAAAACAAAGCAAGTTTTACAAAATAAGTTATCACAAATGGACTTTGTTTCTCGCGAAGAGTTTGAAGTGCAAACACAAGTTTTGATCCGAACACGTGAAAAGTTATCTAGGCTAGAAGAGAAAGTGGCGCAACTTGAAGTTTTATTAGCTGAAAAAGAATAAGTTTTAACTATCTTCTGTTAAGAGTGCAGTTGGAAACTTTTTATTAAAAGGGTTAGTTTATTTTAGGGCTAAATAAAATGATTTAGCCCTAAAATAAAAATTAACGTTCAAATACTTCTTTAGTTGCTTGCTGGTAGATACCTAACAGCTCTTTGCTATTAGTTGTGCAAGAATTAAGATCTCTTAAATGACCATCTTTTAGGCCATAAACCCAACCGTGAACTGTTAGTTCTTGCCCTCTATCCCAAGCATCTTGAACAATTGATGTTTGGCTAACATTCTTTACTTGTTCAATTACGTTTAATTCACATAAAGTATCTACTCGTTTTTCATAATCTTCAATTAAGTTTAATTTATCTATATGCTTTTCTTTAACATCAACAACATGCCTTAACCAATTATCAATTAAGCCAAGTTTTTCACCATCTAAAGCAGCCTTCACACCACCACAGGCATAATGGCCAACTACCATAATATGTTTAACTTTTAAAACTTCAACAGCATACTGCATTACTGACAAACAGTTATGATCTGTATGAACGACAACATTAGCTACATTTCTATGTACAAATAACTCACCAGGTAATAAACCTACGATTTCGTTTGCTGGTACACGAGAGTCTGAACAACCAATCCATAAATAATCTGGATTTTGTTGCATTGAAAGTACTTTAAAAAACTCAGGATTATCTTGAGTCGTTTGACATGCCCAGTGTCGGTTATTATCAAATAAATTTTTTAAATGTTTCATTTTATCCCCTGTAATACAAAAATAGTTAAATTTTATACGCTTGAATTAATATATTTCTTGGTGTCACTTGCTTATCACAAAATTGATTTACATAAACATGGTAACCATGGTTTTGTAAATACAAAGCGCGATCTAAAATTAGCCAAATTTCAATTGGTCTTCGAAACAAATGACGTACTAATTCGATTTTTTCAGTTATTTTCTTTCTTGCTTTCCCTTTTTGATAATAACTTTCAAAATCAATATTATTAGGTAAGTCTAAAGATTTTTTGTCTGCCGCCCACATACAAAATGCTTCAAAGTTAGTTGAAAACATACTTTTGCTAACCGATGGCACACTAATATATGTATCTGTACCCGTGACATCTCGCATTAACTGATCAAAACCTAAACGCCACTCTACCTCAATAGTGCGCTTTTGCGTGATCCGATCAGCTGCCGTAACCGTTTCTTGCAATGCTAATTTCAAGTCATAATTTGATAAGTTTAATTCACTCTGTAAGCCTTCATAACTCATCGCTTGATAATGTTCTGAGTCTTGCATTAAATGATAACAACAGGGTGAAAAAGAGAGTTTTTTTGTTTTAGATAAAACTGCTTGCCTCATTAAAGTTTGATGTAATTGGCCACAAGCATGTAATGCCACTGCATGCTGGTTTTGTTTAATTTGTTGTGATAAATCATCTTGTAAAACATCGGCCTGAGTATAGTCGATATTCATATGAAAATTTTTTGCCAAGGCAGTACCTTGATCACATAAGTGAGGCTGTATTTCAACACTATGTACTTTTTTAGTGCCTTTAAAGGCGAGCATGCGACCTAAATGACCTTTGCCTGCACACCATTCAAGTACCGGTAATTCTGTTTCATCAACAGCTGCAACAAATGATTTTAACTGAGCAAGTTTGCGACCTTTAATACCTGCCTCTAACCAAAATGGAAATTCCACTTCTTTTTTTACCATAGAAAAGATGTCAGTGAGTTTTTTAAGTTCAGGTAATAGCGGGATCACATCAGAAAAGTATACATAAGATAAATCTGGATTTTTTTCTAATTCTAGTAACTTTTCTGAGCTTAAATCATTAAGCTTATCGAATAACTGAGGCCATGGCAGTGTATTTTGAGAAAAAGCCAGTAACTGCCAATATTGACGAGTCGCAATTAAAATTTGATCTAACTGTTGAAAATGAGCGAGGTAATTCATAAAACGACATAACAAAAAACGATGGCTAATTATAGCAGCGATAGCAAGCATATGATCATTTATCTAGTGGAAAAAGTGACTTGATGGTAATTTATGAGTATTCGAGTAAAATTTAACTGTAAGTATGTATTGATCCTTTATAGACATTTTTGATTTATTTTTTAGGTTTGCCATTATTGGGCAATTTTTTTAGTGTCTGTGATTTATTTAACCAAAAACATCACCTTTAAATCACAATTAGTGATCACTTTAATTATTTGCGCTAGTGCATATTTATTATTAACACCGCAAATACCTAATCATCATTACGGTTACTTTAGAGGTGTATTGTTATTTTTTACTGATTTTATGCCTTATGTTTTATGGTTTTATGCTTGTTCCTTATTAAATGATGATTTCCACCCTAGAAATTGGTCTTTAGCTATTCTAACCTGCTTAATCGGTGCGCTTTTATGGATGCTATACTTTTTCATTTTCTTACAAGGGAATGGCGCATTTCACCAAATAAACCATGCCATTGAAGCTGTTGTTTTAGTCCACATTCTTTATCTTGTATTAAAAGACATTAACGATGATCTCATAGATAACGCCGGAAGATTCGCATGTTTATTGTGTTATTGACTACTTTTTATGGCTCAATTTTAGTGCTGTTTGAGCTAACAAAAAGTACTTTTGTACACACCTCTATTTTTAGTTTAGCTAATTCTGCTTTAATATTTATTGCTACCAATATTTTTTATTTAGTTTTATTAAAACAATATAAATCACAGCAAGAAATACATAAAACGAATGAAGTACAACCAAAAGAAATTAAAAATACTCAGCTAAAGACAATCAACCTTTTTCAAGCTGAGTTAGATAAACTAAATTTATTTATTGAAGAAAAAAAATTTACTGAAACAAATTTAACAATCAAAAAATTAGCCATTAATTTATCAATTCCGGAACATCAGTTAAGGGAGTTAATAAATCAACAATTAGGGTTTAAAAATTTTTCATCTTTTTTAAATAGCCATAGAGTTCCTGCAGCTTGCTCACAGTTTCAGGATATCAACAATATTAGAAAGCCTATTTTAAGTATTGCCTTAGATCTTGGTTATGGCTCTATTGGCCCATTTAACCGTGCTTTTAAAGATATTGCCGGTAAAACACCAACGGAGTATAGAAAGCAATACATAAAGCCTTAATATATCTAGAGCCCAATGAAATAGATTAATCAAAACTAAAATACTCATCTCCATTTTGAAAATGACGAGTATTTTTCAAAATCGGCAAGACCTTTTAATGCCAGTAGTGACATGCTCCAACTCAGATGAATACATCATCGTTATAGAATATATAAAGGAGCATCACTTGAAGCATTTACTTAATTTTTTACTTTTGATCATATTACCTTTCGCTTTTATTCCTCAAACGAAAGCAAACAATACGCTTAATAAGCCATTAAAAATCATTGTCGGATCGGGTCATTTTTTAATGAAAGGTGGTTATGGTCATGAAAACGATATACTTAATATTTTTTACTATAAGCCAAAAGCGTTTAACGCCGATTCACAAGTTTTGATTGTTATTCCTGGCGCTGCTCGCAATGGAGATGATTATCGTGATTCTTGGATTGAAGCTTCCAATAAATACAACGTATTAATCCTTTCACCTTCTTATAGTGAAAAGAATTATGATTTTTCAAATTATCATATGGCAGGTTTAATTAATAACTTTAAATTTAATAAAAAGCCTAAAAAAGTAAAATACAATAAACGTTATGTCTTAAAAATAAATGATGAAGATATTAGCTTCAAACCATATAAAGATTCAAAAAACTTAATTTTTAGTGATTTTGATAGAGTCTTTGATATTGCAATAAGCACCTTAGCCACAAAACAAACGCAATATGACATTTTCGGTCATTCTGCAGGGGGGCAAATTGCACATAGACTCGCTTTATTTAAACCAAATACTAAAGTTAACCGTATTTTAGCATCTAATTCAGGATTATATACCCAAGCCACTTCAAGATGTGAGGTTCAGGACTGCTGAGCAATTCATGATCTAGGCGCATCTTTGCATTAATGGTTACTCCCTTAAAAAAAGATGGACCGGCAATATGCTCCTGCATTGCTCTAGTACCTACATCCATGCAGGCAACAACGAGCATGATTTGCTCAGAAGTCCCTGTAAGGTTGGTTTATAAATACTTTATGCAGCGTTATTGATTTTGAAAAGGGAATAACCATGTTCTTCAATCAATGCCTTGCCTAAAGTATTTCTAATTCCAACTGAATCCTGCATCTTGAAGTGGTTTGGGTATATACGGCACCTGTGTTTGAAACTAAACTGCCTTTTGGCATTCAGGACGCGCTATTGTCTGAACAAGATTTAAAGGAAGCCTTTCAAGAAAAGTTAACTTTATTTATTGGTGAATTGGACAATGGGAATGGCACTGGAGGCACTTTATTACATTCTCCAACATTAAATAAACAAGGACTCCACCACTATGCACGTGCGCAATATTTTTATAAAACAGCAAAAAAAGCAGCCAAAGATTTAAAGACACCAATTAAGTGGCAATTAAAAATCATTCCTAATATTGGTCATAACTATAGATTAATGGGAAAAGCTGCTGCAGAGCATTTATATGCAAACTTATAAACTATAAATTATAATTATTAGGTTATTCATGTTAAAAAAATCAATTATAATCTTTAGCATCATATTCAGTGGGGTTAACATTGCCAATACCCCTTCTAAAAAACAACTATTAGAGCAAGTATTAAGTACTATCTGTGATTCTCATAATATCCCTGCACTTTCAGTTGCGATAATAGATAAAGGAAAACCAATGTATAGTGCCGGATTTGGCTATTTATATTGTTCATCACAGCCTGTTACTGAACATACTTTATTTAGAATCGCCTCCATTACCAAACTATTTACTGCCCAAGAAATAATGCAGCTTGTAGAGCAAAATAAAGTTAAATTAGATGATGATATCGCTCAATACATTAATTTATTTTCAGGAAAAAATATAAAAATAGTAGATCTACTCACCCATACATCTGGATTAACTGATGTGATAAAGCCTGTCTCTTTTGTAAATAAGCACAACTTTGATACATACCTTAAACAAAGTTTGGCACTCAATAATACAGCCAAAAATAAAAGCTTTAATTACGCAGATCTAAATTTTAATATTCTAGGTAAAATCATTGAGATAGTTTCAGGAAAAACTTATAACAATTACATCCATCATCATATTTTCAGAAAAATAGGATTAACACATTCAGGCTTTAGATTAGCCACAAACAACTTAAAACCAGATGTTCACCCAAGTTATAATTATGGTTTTATTTTTAATGCACCAATAAGACCTTACGATATGAATTACTTACCAAGTGAAGGACTTATTTCATCTGTTGATGAATTATCAAAATGACCATTAAGCACTTTAAATCATGATGAACAACTATTAGCAAACACCTCATTTCAAGAGATACTCACACCCATAAGAAAAACATCATGGGGAAAAATAGAAATGGGATTAGGTTGGCAAATATATACAAAGAACGACAAATTAATTGCTCAACACCTAGGTTCCATTACTGGGTTTAAATCTTTACTAATTACTTACCCAGAAACCAAACGCGCCATTATCATACTTGCTAACGCTAAAAATGTCCCTAGATGGCAAATAGCTGAAGTAATCAATGCGATTATTGATAATGAGGAATATGCATTACCAAGCTCTGAACAAGGGAAATATAAGGCATATATTTTACTTTCGTGTGCCGCTTTATTATTCATTTTAGTCTGGTTAATACCAAAGATTACACGTAGAAAAAACCCATAAACGGATAATTATGACTTTAATATCTAAACAGACTATCTAAAATAGCCCATTAAAAATGGGCTACTGGAAAAATTTCTATTTAGTCTTTCAATAATGTAGTCAGATCCTCTAGCATTCTTTCGTCTCCCATTGTATTTTCAAGAATCAATTTTACTTTTGGATCTTCGGTATTTTCATATAGAAACAATAAATTTTTAGCTATTTTCTTTTGTTTATTAGGGCTAGAACCAGATTGGAAGTATTGAGACATTAACCCCTCAGCTGCAAGGCTTTTTACGTAATCACTTGGCTCTTGCTCAAGCATTTTAGTAAATGATTGTGATAACCTTTCATCTACTAAAGGTGTTCTTGAAACTAGTTCTAGCGCTTGCAAACGAAGGCTTTCATCTTCCATATTGTTTGTCATATCTAAAATGGCTTCAACAGCTTGGTAATCATACTGTTTCAAGCTTTTTTTGTTAAGTATGTACATATTCATCTGTAACTGGCTAATTGCAGCCAAACGTTCCGCAGCCGATAAACTATCATTCAATATTTTTTGCTTTAATTCATTACTCACTTGATGTGCAAAATCAGAATCTGTTTTGATTCGTAAATCATAATCTTCCGGTAATTCTTCTAAAAATCCATAAACAGGGTTCTCGGCTTTCATCTCATCAATTTTTTTTTGTTCATGCTTTTCAATCAGTAAAAAAACCACAGACTCAAGCGCTTGTGGATCTTGTTCTGAAACTTGAGCTAGATCTTGTAAAGTAAAAGAGCTAATACGCGCTTCTAACGTAGTTATACGCGCTAGCAAGTTGGTCATTTCTTCATCATTATTAAGTGCTGTATCTTCAGAATCACTCATAACCTGTAATTGCTTATTAGTGTTATCAATGTGATTACTTTGTGCATGTGTAAATATTTTAGTCGCATCATTTGTAACGAGATTAGTTTGAATCAAATTCAATCCAGAGAATAGTATTGCGAGTATTGAACAAAAAAGAGAGAGATTGAGTTTAAATGAGGACATAGCTGACTTTGACCATTTATAAAAATGCTAATTTTACAGCCTAGTAAATATATTGCTGTAAAAAATTGTTTATTTTTCAAAAGAACACAAAGGGGCTAAAAAATCACGCTATAAAATATAGCGTGATTTTTAAGTAAAAGAAAAGTTTAAACTGTATTATTGGCGGCTAAAAACCTGTGATAACAAGGGTTATCTGTTTCTTCCTGATAAACATAAGCCAGTTTATCTAAATGTTGCTTAAATTCATCCATATCTTGCTCTGCAATTTCAAAAGCAGCCAATACATTGCCTATGGCAGAACCATGATTTCGGTAATGAAATAAACTGATATTCCAATTAGCACCTAATGTATCTAAAAAGCGTTCTAATGCACCTGGGTGCTCAGGAAACTCAAACCTAAATAACTTTTCAATCAATGGGCTACAAGGCTTACCACCAACCATATAGCGAATATGAAGCTTAGCAAGTTCATTATCAGATAAATCAATAAAGTTATATTCTTGAGAAGTTAACTGTGATTTCAACTCATCAAGTTCTTGCTGGCCATTTCTTAACCCTATACCCACATAAATTTCAGCTACATTACTATTATCATAACGATAATTAAATTCAGTAATGGTGCGGCCATCGAGTGCTTGGCAGAATTTCTTAAAGCTGCCTTTTTCTTCATCGATTGTGACTGCTAAAAGTGCTTCATTCTTTTCTCCAAGCGCAGTGCGTTCAGCAACATAACGCAAACGATCAAAATTAAGATTTGCACCCGACAGCACTGCAGCTAAGTTTTGACCTTTTACCCCTGTATCTAAACACCATTTTTTAAGACCAGCTAATGCTAATCCACCAGATGGCTCTGCAACTGCCCGCGTAGATACAAAAATATCTTGCATTGCCGCACATATTTCATCACTTGATACTGTAATCACCTTATCGCAAAATTGTTGCGCTAATCTAAAGGTTTCAGTGCCAATAATTTTAACAGCTACACCGTCAGCAAAACTGCCAACACGGTCTAACTCTACAGGTTTTCCAGCTTTAAATGCCGCTTGTAAACACGCACTTTCTTGAAATTCAACAGCTATCACCTGAATTTCAGGGTTAAGTGATTTAATATAAACTGCCATACCAGCCAGTAAACCACCACCACCAACAGGAATAAATACCGCATCCAAATTTGGTAGTTGCTGCATTAATTCACGTGCAATGGTTCCTTGACCAACAATGACATCAGGATCATCAAATGGCGGTATAAAAATAGCCCCTTCCTTTTCAGCTAACTCTTTTGCGTAAGCATTGGCTGCATCAAAGTGATGACCATGTAAAATGACTTCACCACCTAAACTTTTTACTGCATTTACTTTAATTTCAGGCGTGGTATCTGGCATAACAATTGCCGCAGTATGGCCTAAGTGACTTGCACTTAATGCAACGCCTTGTGCATGGTTGCCAGCTGAGGCTGTCACTACTTTTGAATTAGCTGGTAGCTTTTTCAGTTTATGAAAAGCACCACGCAGTTTAAATGAATACACGGGTTGCTGATCTTCACGTTTAAGCCAAATTTTATTTTCTAGCTTTTTGTCAAGACTAGTAACTGGGCTGACATCAGTTAGCTTAGCTAAAGGCGCCATATTAGCTTGGATGATAGCTCTGAAATAATCTAATTCTTTACTGACCATTTTACATTCCTAAATAAAATTCCCCCTGAATCACTTCCGCTTCGCGGAAACAGGGATTTTTATGGGTATAGCTGCGCTATAAAAAGCATCACCAATCAAATAGAGAGTAAGTACATTTTCAGCCTTCCAGACATGACATTTCAGTTACTCTGCTGCTTAGCTCTAAACATGTAAAGATCGACTTATAAACGTACTCATAACCTTTATTTTGATAAGCTTTCAATAAATAATAAAGCTCACCACCCAGTGGTATTAAGAAAGATGCGTAGCAGATTTATTCACTAAATAAGCTCATCTAATTTAACGATATCTCTTACTGCGCCTTTATCTGCACTTGTTACTAATAATGCATATGCTTTTAACGCAGGGCTTACAACGCGATTTCTATCTAATGGTTTGTAGGCCTTTTTGCCTCTGGCATCTTGTTTTTCACGACGTGCCGCTAACTCAGTATCAGAAATTTCTAACTTTACACCTCTATTAGGGATATCGATTACAATAGGATCACCATTTTCAACTAATGCAATCACACCACCCGCAGCAGCTTCAGGAGAGGCATGTCCAATAGATAAACCTGATGTACCGCCAGAAAAACGACCATCAGTGATCAAGGCGCACTTCTCAGCTAAGCCCATAGATTTTAAATAGCTTGTTGGGTAAAGCATCTCTTGCATACCTGGTCCACCTTTTGGACCTTCATAGCGAATAACAACAACGTCACCCGCTTTAACTTCTTCATTTAAAATGCCATCAACAGCATCATCTTGTGATTCATAAACTTTGGCAGGGCCTGTAAATGTCAACATGTCATCAACGACACCCGCACTTTTAACAATACAACCATCAACAGCAATATTTCCGTACAACGCACATAAACCGCCATCTTGTCTAAAGGCATGTTCCACACTGCGAACACAGCCATTTTCACGGTCAATATCAAGCTCTGACCAGCGACATTCTTGACTCATACCTTTAGTTGTACGAATACCTGCAGGGCCTGCTTTATAAAACTTCTGTGCTTTAACATTATCAGGCTTTGTTGCATCCCATTTATTAATTAAATCACCAATGCTACCACCAGCAACATGCTCACAAGATAAATCAAGTAAACCCGCTTTACCTAACTCATTTAAAATTCCCATAATACCACCAGCACGATGCACATCTTCAATATGGTATTCAGGTGTTGCAGGTGCTACTTTACATAAATAAGGCGTTTTAAGAGAAAGTTCATTGATATGCGTCATATCAAAATCAACACCCGCTTCTTGGGCTGCAGCTAATAAATGTAATACCGTATTTGATGAACCACCCATAGCAATATCAAGTGTCATTGCATTTTCAAATGCTGCACGACTGGCTATATTTCGTGGTAATACCGCTTCATTATCTTTTTGATAATACTCACGACATAAATCTACAATACGTGCCGACGCATCTAGGTATAACTGCTTACGATCTTTATGAGTAGCTAAAGTAGTACCATTACCTGGTAATGCTAAACCTAAGCCTTCTAATAAACAGTTCATTGAATTTGCAGTAAACATACCAGAGCAAGAACCACATGTAGGACAAGCAGAGCGTTCAACTTGTTCGGATTGTTCATCACTTACTGTTGGATCAGCCGCTTGTACCATGGCATCCACTAAATCTAATTTCACATCGATTGACGCTAGCTTAGTTTTACCGGCTTCCATAGGGCCACCAGATACAAAAATCACTGGAATATTTAATCTAAATGCAGCAAGCATCATACCTGGGGTGATTTTGTCACAGTTTGAAATACATACCATGGCATCGGCACAATGGGCATTTACCATGTATTCAACTGAATCAGCGATTAAATCTCTTGAAGGTAAGGAATACAGCATGCCACTGTGACCCATTGCAATACCATCATCTATTGCAATGGTATTGAATTCTTTTGGTACACCACCCGCTTCAGTGATAGCATCGGCAACCAGTTCACTTAATTGATTTAAATGTACATGACCAGGAACAAATTGAGTAAATGAATTTACAACCGCAATAATTGGTTTACCAAAATCATTATCTGTCATACCTGTCGCACGCCATAATGCTCTTGCACCTGCTCGCTTACGACCTTCTGTTGTAGTTGCACTTCTTAATTTAGTCATCATTTACCTCAATTCATTTCTGTAGCTTTTGCCACATTTCCTCATACCCAACTTCTTTCTTTATTTACCACGCAGTGGTTTTTATAAAGATGCGTAGCAGATTTATTTGTTTATATATTCTAACCAACCATACTTATCTTCAGATTGACCTTTTACTAAGTCAAAATAAGCTTGTTGTAATTCTTTTGTGATAGGTCCACGCTTACCCTTACCTACTTCAATACGATCCACACTTCTTACCGGAACTACTTCTGCAGCTGTTCCTGTCATGAAAAATTCATCGGCTAAGTATAATGCTTCGCGAGCAATAGACTCTTCACGTACTTCATAACCACGCTCTCGTGCTAATGTCATTAAAGTATCACGTGTAAGGCCAGGTAAAATACATGCCGTGGTAGGTGGCGTATAAAGAATGCCTTTTTTGATTACAAAAAGATTTTCACCGGCACCTTCACTTAAATTACCATTTGTATCTAATGCGATACCTTCTACATAACCATTACGTTTTGCTTCACCTGATATCAACTGTGACGACAAATAATTACCACCCGCTTTTGCCGCTGTTGGCATAGTATTAGGTGCTAAGCGATTCCAAGATGAAATACATACATCTACGCCCGATTCTAAGCTTTCATCACCTAAGTATGCGCCCCACTCCATTGCTGCAACTGATACTTCAGCAAGGTGAGATTTAGGATTTAAACCTAAACCAACATTGCCTAAATAAGCAAAAGGACGTAAATAGGCATTTGTTAAACCATTTTCTCTTACTGCGTTTTTACACGCTTGAGTAATTTCTTCTAATGTATAAGGAATTTCCATGCGATAGATTTTAGCTGAGTCATATAAGCGTTGAATATGATCAGTTAAACGAAAAATAGCCGGGCCATTAGGAGTATCATATGCTCTGACACCTTCAAATACTGAACTACCGTAATGCAAAGCATGGCTAAGCACACTTGTTGTCGCTTGTTCAGCTGGAACCATTTTACCGTTAAACCAAATTAGATTTGACATGACAAATACCCTTTATATTTTAATTTATTAAATTGCTTGTTGGTGATGCTGTTCAGCTAATTCCACCTGGTGAACATCAATTAATTTTGCTAATTGCAATGTAAGTAAATGAATAGGACGGTCACTATCAACTGTCATATTTACAAAATACTTATCATCAACGACCTCTAACTGTAGTTGCAATAAAGAAAAGCCTCGGTGACGTACAACACGTAAAAAACGCTCTACAGCTACACTTTGATTTTTTACTTCAACTTTTAATTGATGTTTCATTATTTAACCTCAGTAACCATTTGATCATTTGCTGCGCCTGGGGGGACAAGCGGCCAAACATTCTCTTGCTCATCAATGCAAGCGTGTAATATATAAGGACCTTTTGAATCAACTAATGCTTGAATTGCATCATCCACTTCACTTGCTTTAGTAATCGTTTGACCTTTAATGCCAAACACAGCCGCTAAAGCAACAAAATCAGGATTATCAGAAAGAATAGTCTCACTGTAGCGTTCTTCAAAAAACATTTGTTGCCACTGCCTAACCATGCCTAATCTTTGATTATCTATTACTAATATTTTTACTGGTAAATTATTACGACGTATCGTTGCTAGCTCTTGTATATTCATCATAATAGAACCATCACCTGACACTGTGATGACAAAATCATCAGGACGTGCAACTTGCACACCGATTGCTGCCGGTAAACCAAAGCCCATAGTACCTGCGCCACCACTACTTAAATGGTTTCTAGGACTATTAAATTTCATGTGCTGCGCGACCCACATTTGATGCTGACCCACATCACAACACACCACTCCATTACTAGGCATTGTTTGACTTAATTTATTTAATAAGTAAGGGGCAAATACCTTTTCACCAGGGTAGTCATAACGCCAAGCATGTTTCACCATCATTGATTTCATATGCGTTAACCAAGATCCATCAGTTTGCGGATGCGCTAATAAAGGCAATGAATCATGTAAATCTGCAATTAAAGATGCCTCTGCGGGTTTACGTTTACCCACTTCAGCAGCATCGATATCTAAATGGATGATTTTTGCATTTGATGCAAACTTACTTAAATTACCGGTAACACGATCATCAAAACGCGCACCTATACACACTAATAAATCGCATTTTTGCACTGCCAAATTTGCAGCTTGTCCACCGTGCATACCTAACATACCTAAGTCATATTCGTAGTCAGGTAATACTGAGCCTAACGCTTTTAAGGTAGATACAGCTGGCATACTAGTTTCATTTAAAAATGCCATTAATTTTTTTTGGGCGTCAGCAGCATGAACACCACCCCCTACATAGGCAACAGGCATTTTAGCTTCTTTTAGTAACTCGTTAGCTTTAGCAACTTCATTTAAGTTAACTTCAGGTTGATAATCGTCCGCAGCTAACCAAGGTTTAAAACTCACTTGTGCTAACTGTATATCTTTTGGAATATCAACCAATACAGGGCCAGGACGACCAGACGTTGCAACGTGAATTGCTTCCTGTAAAATTTCAGCTAAGTCTTCAGCACGTTCAACTAAATAACTATGTTTTGTTATTGCTAAAGAAATACCTAATACATCAACTTCCTGAAAAGCATCTGAACCAATAGCAGCTGTAGGTACCTGTCCAGTGATCGCTAGTAATGGAATTGAATCCATCATAGCATCTGCAATTGCTGTAACTAAGTTAGTTGCACCTGGACCGGAAGTCGCAAAACAAACACCTAACTTACCAGTGCTTCGGGTATAACCGATTGCAGAAAAACCAGCGGCTTGCTCATGACGTGTTAAGTAATGCTTAACTGGCGCACCATAAAGCGCATCGTAAATAGGCATAATAGCGCCACCTGGATAACCAAATACATCTTTAACGCCATGTTTAGCTAATAACTCAATTAATAACTCTGCGCCTGTCATTCTCAATCCCAACCCTGTACTAAAAAAAATGCTAACTAAAAATTTACAACCTAAAAACAAAAAACCCCTCGAACCGGTAGGTGCGAGGGGTTTTAGTTATTCTTGCTTAAATTACAGCACTAACCCGCCCCCGCGGTGATAATAATCACCACGATAATAATAATTTTGACGAGAGAGTTTGCTGTATTAAACATTAATAAATAATCACTTTTTTATAAAATTTATTTTTAAAATTTATTTTTAAAATTCGGTTAAAAAATAAAGGATCTTAATCTCAACTTTATTTACTGGCTAATTTTTAACTTTTTCAGGCTACTATGTCAAGATATAAATAATTTTAAATTCCACACCAATGAGCATAAAACCTCCCCCAAGAAACTAATTAAAGCTAAAAAATGAATTATATATTCAATACATACAAAGATATTAAAATCAAACAACCAAATTATTATCAAAACAATGCATATTCAGTTCTATTAAAATCACTTATAACTAAATCGTATATATTTAAATAATTTCACTTTACAATTTTAAAATTAGACAAGTGGTGCTATTTACTTAAAAATAACATTTTTGATTTATATAATAACAAAAAGGACTTCTAATGAAATCCATATTAAAACTCACTCAACTAAGCACACTATTCATTCTAATATGTTTTAGTGTTTCTACTTTTGCATCGCCTTCACTGTGGCTAGTAGAAAAGCAAGATTCACCTTTGACTAAATCATATATATTTGGCACAGTTCATGTTGGTGATAGCAGTATGGCAAAGCTACCCAATAAAGTGATAACAGCCATAAAAGAGACTGACGAAGTAATAGTTGAAGTGGATATTTCAAAGTTCACACCTTTTGAAATTAAATCGAAAACGATGCCTTTTATGATGCTACCAACAGGTAAAACACTAAAGACTGAACTTAAAACAAAAAACTATAAAACCATCGATAACTACTTTAAGAAAAAATCTATTGATATAAATCTGTTTAGTACCATGCAACCTTGGGCTGTTATGCTAATCATTACCCAAATGGAATATCAAAACGCAGGTTATAACGAAAACAATGGTATAGATAAACAAGTCATCGCATTTGCTAATAAAAATAAAATTAAAGTGGGACAACTTGAGACTTTAGAGCAACAACTATCTATCTTTAGTCAATTATCACCTTATAACGATGTTATGGTTTCAGATACATTTTCACAATTAAAGGACATGGGCGCTCATTTTGATCGCTTGATGAACAGTTGGAAAAACGGGTCATTAAAGGATTTAAATACTTACTACAAAGAAATTTTCACCAAAGATGAGTTTGGTAAATTAGGCGAAAAAGTCATGTTAATTGATAGAAACCAAAACTGGTTAACTCAACTAACGCCACGATTTAAAAATGAATCATTATTTATCGCTGTGGGTGCATTACATTTAGCCTCCGAACAAGGGTTGATTCAACAATTAAGAAACCAAGGTTATAAAATCACTAAAAAATAATTTAACTTTATTTAAACCCTTTTTAAAAAACCTGCGTCTAACTTATTAAGCGGCTAGAAAGCCCAAAAATAAGTTAGAAAAAAGGAATAATAAAATGAAAAAATCACTTATCGCTTCAGGTATAATCGCAACTATCTTAAGCTCGTCAGTTATTGCTGATTCACAAAAACGTATTGTAGAAAATCTAACATTAACAGCAGGTCAAAGCTTAGATATTAAATTCCCAGTAGGTAGTGTTGATATTGAAGTTGTTGATGGCGATCAACTTGAAATAGAAATTGAGTTAAAACCACAAAACTCTAATTGGAATAGTTGGTTTTCTTCAAAAAAAGATTTGAGCAACATTAAGCTTGATAAAAATATTAATAGTTCACATGTCACATTAGAAATTGATGAAGATGACTTAAATCAAGAGTGGCACATTAAAATACCTCGTTCAGCAGAGATAGATATTGATTTAGGTGTTGGTAGTGTTGATATAGATAACCTATCAAATTCAGCGGAAGTAGATGTAGGCGTAGGCTCTGTTGTAATTGATACAGATACTAATGACTTTAAACGTATTGATTTAGAATCAGGTGTAGGCGATACACGCATTTCAGGTTTTTCAGGCGACTCAAGTCAAAAACGTCAAATGGTAAGCTCTTCTAGTGCATACACAGGCTCAGGGTTATACCGTATTGAAGTAGAAGTTGGCGTTGGTGACGTAAAAGTAAGTAACTAATACCATTTCCGATAATTAAGTAACCATAGAATATAGTTATCCAAAGCTCCTAACCAAAAAAACCAGCATTAGCTGGTTTTTTATTGCCTGCAAATCAAGTTATAAATTATCTTTGTATTTTCGTAATAAGGGTAATGAGTCAATTAACATTTCAGCTAATGTAGTGAGCTCACTTTTAGATAAAACCTCTTCATACATCTGTTGCTCATATTTTTGACATAAACTATGTAACTCTATTAACCCCACACCGTGTGCTGCACCTTTAAATTTATGTAATAAATCTTTTTGTTCTATTGAAGTCCTTTGGCTCAGTTCAGCTATAAAAGCTTGTGCCTGCTGCTCAAATAAACTGACCAAATGTTTAATTTTATCAATGCCCAAATAAGGTAAATCATCATTTAAAATCGTTTCATCAAACAAACCTTGTTTATCCCTTATCACCATCTCAACAGCTTGCTCTTCAGAATTAGTCATGACCTTTTGAATTGCAGGTATTAAACGTTTCATTTGCATTGGTTTAGCAATAAAATTATCAAACTCCTGAGCTATAAACTTTTCGATATCTTCTTTAAATACATGCGCAGAAACAGCAATGGTTTTCAACTGATAATCTTGTTGTATAGCCAGTGATTTAAGCGCTTTAGATAGTGTAACGCCATCGGTATCTGGTAAATTTATATCTAACAAAGCTAAATCAAAGTCTTGCTTATGGATTTCATCTATTGCACTTTTACCATCAGATACAGCTATGACGTCATGACCTAATTTTTCAGTTAACCCAACCGCTACTTCTAAGTTCACTTTATTATCTTCAACAATCAAAATATTTAACTTGCGCATTATATTTATTTTGGCCGGTAGTAACTCTTGTTGTTTAGCTATTAACGTTTCAGGCGCATCTGGTAATGCAATTCCAAATGAAAAACAACTACCTTGATGTTCCTCACTTTCAATCATGAGTTCACCATCCATAGCCAATACTAAACGCTGACAAATCGCCAAACCTAATCCAGTGCCTGTTGTGGTGCTGATATTATCAACTTGGCTAAATGCCTTAAAGATCTGTTGCTGTTTATCTTTTGGGATCCCTACGCCTGTATCTGTTATTGAAAAACTTATATGGGATAAGCTTTCAGCCATAGAGATAGCTAAAGTGACATTGCCTGAAATAGTAAACTTTATCGCGTTATTGATTAGGTTAATAATTACCTGTCTAAGCTTGCCTAAATCAGCCATAACCCACAGTGGTACATCAGGGTTTAGTTCATACTGTAAATTAAGCCCTTTGGTTTGTGCGCGCGGCATCATTAGACCTATGATATCGTGAGCTAATTTTTCTAAATTTATCGCTCTTATTGATAATGAAATATGGCCAGCTTCAATTTTTGAGTAATCTAAAATATCATTTAATATATCTAATAAATTCTCGCCAGAACTTAAAATGGTATTTGCATAACCGAGTTGCTGTGCTGAGAGCTTAGTATCTAACAGCAGCTCTAAAGTACCTATCATGCCACCCATAGGCGTACGAATTTCATGACTCATATTAGCTAAAAATACCGATTTAGCGCGATTAGCTTCGCCATGTGCTACAGCTTCTCGATTTAATTTAGTATTGCTCTCATTTAATGCTTTTGTGCGTTCTATTATTAAATTTTCTAAATTTTCTTTATGCTGCCTTAACTCTTTTTCCGTGACAATTTGTTGCTGCTCTAATTCCTGCTTTGCAAGGGCATTTGCTCTAAATACCTCTATTGCTTGAGCCATTTTACCTAGCTCATCCACTGAGTCGGAGTCAGGTTTTACAGTCAAATCTCCAGATGCAATATCTTCAATAATACGAGTATGACGTATTAGCTGATATACTATGCCTTGATATACCACTTTCCACATCACGCCTATCACAACTACAAGCGACAAAATAATTGAGCTGAAAAATATGTATTGCGACCATAATACTAGCTGGCTATGTTTCTCACTGGTGCTTTGAGCAGATGCAGTTGTTTCTTTTATTAAAAAGCTTATTCGTTGATTAAGTCTAGCTAGCAGTACTGAAATTTGTTCGTTTAAAACATAACTTTGTTCATCCAACTGCAATATTTGTTTTTTGAGTTTAAATAACTCATCCAATGAACTTAAATGTTCTAGGGCTGAACTTATTTGAATTAATCTATTTGGATCTGCGATTGATCCCGTTAATTTTTTTATAATATGAACATAATAAAACTGCTGTTTATTCAATTTTTCAATTTGAGATGTCCTTTGTGCATCTCTCGCTAAGTCAATTACTTGCTTCAACTTCGAACTATACTGCTGTAATGCAAAAACCTTATCTAATTGATTTAAATCTTGCTCAATCACCTTATCTAAAGATTGGTAAAGTATTTCTTTATCAACCGATAGTGCAATCAAATCATACAACCCCGCTAACCTCACTTCAGTGAAAGTATTTGCATTCGCTATTTGCGATTGAGATGCCTTAGAAATAACCTTAATTGCTTTATTGGCTCGCTTGAATTGCTTTGCTATCTGTTGTTTTTTATCAATTGCTTGTTGCGCGTAGCTATCAAGCAAATCAATATCAGTAATGAGTTCAACCTTCCTTTCTCGTAAATATAATAAACCTTTATCAGAATATTCAAGTACGTCTAAGGACTGCATTTTTTGTTCTATTTGCTGATTAAGTTCTGCTAAATATTTACTTTGCTTTTGTCGCACACTTTGACTTTCTGCATTTTTTAATAACGCTGTGGCATGGGTTATTTTTAAACTGACATTAGCCAGTTCTCGCGCACTTGTTAGACTAGGAATGGTTTGTTGACTTATATACTCCCCAGTATTAGCAATCAAATTTAGGCTATACCAAGAGATCAAACTCACAAATAACAATAAGCCTGTAATAAAACTAAACGCGAATAAAAGCTTGCTACCTATACTTTGATGAAACTGCAATGTAAGCTCCTAGTGTATCCTTTTGTTAATCATATCAGTGGCTTTAAATATGTTTAAACACATTTGTATTTTTATTCTTTTAATTATCTCTTTACCTATAATGGCACAGGAAAAAACATCTAAATTGCGTGTTTGTGCTGTTTATCCTCACTTAAAAGATTCATATTGGCTGAGCATTAACTTTGGCATGACCAATCAAGCCAAATTAAAAGCAATTAACTTAAAGGTATTAGAAAGTGGCGGTTACAATAATCATGATGAACAATGGCAACAAATTGAAAAGTGCCTAACCTTTAAAGCCGACGCCATTTTGATTGGCGCGATTTACTTTGAATCTGTCAGTGAACAATTAGAATTAATCAATCTAGATACTCCTATTTTTGGTTTAGTAAATGAGCTTTCAGCCACCAAGTTAGTAGCAAGTACAGGTGTATCTTGGTCACAAATGGGCTTTAAATTAGGTGAATATCTAGCAAAAAAACACCCAAAAGGCTCAAAACCAGTAACACTCGCTTGGCTTCCGGGTCCTAAAAGTGGCGGCGGTACACCACAAGCAAGCCAAGGGTTAATAACTGCGCTTAAAAATAGCTCAGTAGAATTAGTCACAACCCAATATGGATTAAACGAAAAAATTTCACAGTTTGCTTTAATTAATCAAACCTTAAAAAACTATCCAAATATTGATTATCTGGCTGGCAATGCAGTAATGGCTGAAATGGCGATCAGTGAAGTTGCTAATTTAACAACTCCTAAGAAACCTCAAATTTTGAGTCATTATTTTAGCCATGGCGTATATCGCGGTATTCGTCGAGGAAAGATATTAATGGCCAATTCTGATCAAATGGTTAATCAAGGTAAAATGGCTATCAATCAGGTTGTTGATTTTTTACAAGGAAGAGATGTTAAATATAACCAAGGGCCTGAAATACTGAGCTTAGATCAAAACAACATCAATAACTTTGACGTTGCTTCTTCTTTATCACCTAGCGATTTCAAGCCTTTATATTCTGTTGGAGATACTCACTAATTGTAAATTAAGTGAGATCTGCAGCAAACATATAACCTTCACCATGAACTGTAACTAAAAATTGCGGATATTTTGGCTGCGCTTCAATTTTATTACGTAACCGACGAACCAGTACATCTATAGTACGATCATTAGGATCATCAACTCTGTGGTCTATTAAATTTAATAAACGATCACGGCTTAATACGCGCCCAGGATGTGCAATAAAAGCGACTAATATTTCATATTCTGCTTTGGTTAATTTAACTGGCTCGCCATCATTAGTGAGCTTACGTTTTGGAATATCAAAGCGCCAATCTCCAAAGTGAAATGCATCATTTTCTACTGCTTCAACAGTTGGTTCTGGTAGTATTTGCGCTAATGATACTCGCCAAAGTAAGTTTTTAACCCTTACTAATAACTCTCTTAACTCAAAGGGTTTAGTGACATAATCATCAGCACCCATTTCTAGGCCTACAATTTTATCAATAGAATCTGTACGTCCAGTCACTAAAATAATACCCACATTAGATTCAGCTCTTAATTTTCGAGTTATGGTTAAACCATCTTCGCCAGGTAAGTTTATATCTAACATCACTAAATCTATGATGTGATTTGCCATGATATCATCTAACTCATCTTTATTTTGTGCTTCACTAACTTGATAACCTTCATGTTGAAAGTAACCAACTAATTTAGCTCGTGTAATAGCTTCATCTTCTACTACTAAGATGTGTTTATTTTTCAACTTAAACCCTCTAATTTTTCTATTTCGTAAAAATGACGCATTTGTGACATAAATTTACATATTCTATTCATCTTTAGCGGCAATGCTATTCACATCTTCTTTTTATAATAGCCCCATTGAAACAGCATATATACCCAAGTCACTTAAAGATCCACATTCAAGTCGATTGGATCAATACAACAGCAGTATTTTGGAGCCTTATATAATGAAAATAACAATCAGCATACTTACATCAGCACTTGTATTATCAACTTCAATATCAGCTCAAGAACCAAAGGAAGTATTTTTAGGCGGTACCTTTAGCGGCTCAGCAGGGATAGCAACTGATTCAGTATTTCGAGGTGAATCAACCGTAGTTGATGGTGATATACCAGCTATTTCAGCTGGATTCAGCTGGACGCACAATGATGGGTTTTATGTCGGCGTATCGGGTGCTACAAGTCAATATACATCCACTCCAGATATAAGATCAACGGTTTCACCTTACATTGGGAAATTTGGCACATTAGCTGATACAGGTATTAACTACAATACTGTTTTATATCATTACATCTATCCAGGGGCTGAAAACTCAAACTATACAGAGCTTTGGATAGAAGCTGATAAAGATTTTGGTCCAGTAAACCTTAAAGTTGAAGTAACACCCACCTTAGACGACTGGTTTGGTGTTGATGGCTGGAGCGGCGTGAACTATGCCATTCACCCAAGTACCACTTTTGATAATGGCATAACACTCTCAGCGGCAATCGGCTATCAAGATTTATCTGGCGAAGACGCTGAAGGTTGGACTCATTGGAATATGGGAGTAAGTAAAACAGTATTTGGTCTGACTCTAGATTTACGTTACCACGATAGTGATATGGATAGCAGCCATAAAGTATATAGTTCACCTGAAGGTATAGATATATTTGAACAACGCATAATACTAGGAGTAAGTAAAAGTTATTAAAATATGTAAATAGTAATTAAAGGTACCAGCTTTAGTTTTTTATCATCCTGACTAGTTAGCAAAGGTTATCTTCCTACAGATAGCCTTTTTTCTTTGCTCAATCCTAAACTCCTTTTTGTCATATCTTTACACAAGTTGTTAAATTCTGTTCACAGCCAGCTTAATGTCATTCATATCGTTTCTATATAGTTAGCCTATCAACAAAGAATTCAAACATTTGATGTCATACATCCCAGGAGTTAAATGTGATAGCCAAACCAGAAAAAAACAAAGTAGATAAAAAAGTGAGAGGCAATGAACTCAAAGCACTGGGTTTCATCATTATTGTTTTATTTCCCATGCTTAGCATTTTTAGTGTGGGCGCCTACGGTTTCATCATTTGGATGATGCAAGCTTTCGGTCCAATGACAGGCCACTAGGCTATTTAACTTATTTTAAGATTACAATAAGGTGCATTTTATGAAATGGCTAATCAACCTTTGGCAAACACTAACCAAACCCGTAAAATATTTAACTTTAGGTACTGTGAGCATTAGTGCTTTTATTATGGGTATTATTTTTTGGGGTGGTTTTAATACCGCATTAGAAGCAACTAATACCGAACAGTTTTGTATCAGCTGTCACAGTATGGAAAGTAAACCTTATCAAGAATTGCAAAAAACAGTGCATTGGAAAAATCACTCAGGTGTAAGAGCAACCTGTCCTGATTGTCATGTTCCACACAATTGGAGTCGTAAAATAGCACGTAAGATTGAAGCTTCAAGTGATGTTTGGGGTTGGTTTTTTGAAACAGTAAATACTTCAGAGAAATTTGAAAATAAACGATTAGAAATGGCAACAAGAGAATGGACACGTTTTGAAAGAGATGATTCTCTCGCTTGTAAAGGCTGTCATGATTATAAATCTATGGACTGGGAAAACATGTCTAAGCTTGCGCAAAAACAAATGAAACGTGCAGCTGATACAGACCAAAGCTGTGTAGATTGTCATAAAGGTATCGCGCATACACTACCAGATATGGGCACAGCTCGCGCACCTGAACTGATTGCTGAAGTCGGCACGGGCCCAAGCTCATTTAACAATAAACAAACTTATTATAGCGCTTTAACTAAACCTATTTTCTTAAATGAAAAAACAGATGTTGAAGCAGGCACATTAAATGTTGCAACTAAAGTTGAAGTATTAGAAACCAAAGGTTCACGCATTAAAGTGGCACTTAAGGGCTGGCGTAAACAAATAGGTGCAGGACGTGTTATTTATTACGATTTTGGTATCAATATGCTATCTGCGCAACTTGAAAAGTACGCTGCTGAAGAAGAAGGTGTGATCATCGGCTTTGAAGAAAAAGAAGATGATATGACAGGCCTAAAATGGCAGCGTGTTGAAGTAACCGTATGGACAGAAGCTGCTTACATGATAGATAAGCCACAACCACTATGGGATTACGCTCGCGATACATTCCGTACAAGCTGTAGCGTATGTCACTCTCAACCAGATGAGGCACATTTTGATGCTAATACCTGGCCAGGCATGTTCCAAGGCATGATCGCTTTTGTAAACATGGACCAAGATACACAAGCTTTAGTGCAAAAGTACTTACAACAACATTCATCAACTTTTGTTAAAGAAGAACATTAATTAGGAGCGTTATCATGAATAGAAGAACTTTCTTAAAAGGCCTACTATCAACATCTTACTTTGTAGTAAGCGGCGCTTCTGTACTAGCACCTCTTAATGCACTTGCAAAAGCTGGGGCACGTAAAAATGATGATTGGTTAACAACTGGTTCGCACTTTGGTGCATTTAAAATAAAACGTAAAAATGGTGTGATTGACCAAGTAAAACCTTTTGATTCTGATAAATATCCAAGTGATATGATCAATGGCATAAAAGGTTTGGTTTATAACCCATCTCGTGTACGCTACCCTATGGTAAGACTCGACTTTTTATTAAAAGGTCACAAAAGCGATACCACACAAAGAGGTGATTTTAGATTTGTACGTGTGACTTGGGATCGAGCTTTAAATTTATTTAAAGACTCATTAGATGAAATTCAAACTAACTATGGTCCATCGGCACTACATGCAGGTCAAACGGGTTGGCGTGCAACAGGACAGTTGCATTCAAGTACCAGCCATATGCAACGTGCTGTGAATATGCATGGTAATTACGTTAAAAAAATTGGTGATTACTCAACAGGTGCGGGTCAAACAATTTTGCCTTATATACTGGGTTCAACCGAAGTATATGCACAAGGCACATCATGGCCATTAATTTTAGATAATTCAGATAACATTATTTTATGGGCAAATGATCCGTATAAAAATCTACAAGTAGGTTGGAATGCAGAAACTCATGACGCTTATGAATATTTAGAACAACTGAAAGAAAAAGTAAAAGCAGGCAAAATCAAAGTTATCAGCATAGATCCTGTAACAACTAAAACTCAAAATTATTTAGGCTGTGAAAACATTTATGTAAATCCACAAACTGATGTGCCGCTGATGTTAGGTATCGCACACGAAATTTACACAAATGACTGGCATGATAAAGATTTTATTAAAGGTTATAGCCTAGGTTTTGATAAATTTGTGCCTTATTTAATGGGTGAAACCGATGGCATAGAAAAGACCACAGTTTGGGCTTCAGGCATAACAGGTGTTGATGAAAAAGTTATCAAGCTATTAGCAAAAACCTTAGTGTCTGGTCGTACTCAAATGCTAATGGGCTGGTGTATTCAACGCCAACAACATGGTGAGCAGCCTTATTGGATGGCTGCAGTACTGGCAACTATGATAGGCCAAATTGGCTTACCTGGTGGCGGTATTAGTTATGGCCATCATTATTCAAGCATAGGCGTACCTTCTTCTGGTGCCGCTGCGCCTGGTGGTTTCCCTAGAAATTTAGATGAAGGTCAAAAACCATTATTTGATAACGATGACTTTAAAGGTGCAAGCAAAACCATACCCGTTGCACGTTGGGTTGATGCCATATTAGAACCGGGTAAAACCATAGATGCAAACGGTTCAAAAGTAACTTACCCAGATATTAAAATGATGGTAATTTCAGGTAATAATCCTTGGAATCATCATCAAGACCGTAACCGCATGAAACAAGCATTTCATAAATTAGAATGTGTGGTTACGGTAGATATGAACTGGACAGCAAGCTGTCGTTTTTCAGATATTGTTTTACCAGCTTGTACCACATTAGAGCGCAACGATATTGATATTTATGGTAGTTATGCAAATCGCGGGTTAATAGCAATGCAAAAAATGGTTGAGCCATTATTTGATAGCCTATCAGATTTTGAAATCTTCACTCGATTTGCAAAAATATTAGGTCGTGAAAAAGAATATACCCGTGATATGAGTGAATTTGAGTGGCTAAAAAAACTCTATGACGATTGTAAATCTGCAAATGATGGCAAGTTTAAAATGCCTGAGTTTGAACAGTTCTAGCAAGATGGTTATGTGCATTTTGGTGAAGGAAAACCTTGGACTCGCCACGCTAAATTCAGAGAAGATCCTGAAATAAATCCACTAGGTACGCCATCAGGGTTAATTGAAATATTTAGCCGTAAAATAGATAGGTTCAATTACGATGATTGTAAAGGTCACCCAATTTGGATGGAAAAAACAGAGCGTAGTCACGGTGGTCCGGGATCAGATAAGTATCCTGTATGGATGCAGTCTTGTCATCCAGATAAACGTTTACATTCTCAAATGTGTGAATCAAAAGAATTCCGCGAAACATATACGGTAAAAGGTCGTGAGCCTGTTTATTTAAATCCTGAAGATGCAAAAGAGCGTGGCATTAAAGACGGTGATATCGTTCGCGTATTTAACGATAGAGGCCAGTTATTAGCTGGCGCAGTAATATCAAAGAACTTTTCTCGTGGCGTTATTCGTATTGAAGAAGGTGCTTGGTATGGCCCTGTAGGCGATGATGGCTCAGTTGAAGGCGGTGCAAAAGTCGGTGCAATTTGTAGTTATGGCGATCCAAATACCTTAACGCAAGATATTGGCACATCTAAATTAGCGCAAGCATGTTCAGCTTATACTTGTTTAGTTAATTATGAAAAGTTCACAGGAAAAGTACCACTAATAAGCTCTTTCAATGGCCCGATAGAAGTGCAAATTTAATTAAATTAAGCCTCTGTTAATTGTATGGGGAATATACTTTCTTCATATTCTTTTTAAATTTTTAGATTAGACTCAAAATTATTGAAGTGCAGTGAGACAGTAAATAAATGTTACCAACAAAGCTGCAGTTTCAAGGATAATGAGTATATAGGTGAAAATATGACAAACAATGAAATGGATCTAGCTCGCGGTCGTGTATATCAATTACTTTCATCTTTATTTGCTCAAGAAATTGACCAAAGTTTTATTACTGAGTTTAACTCACTGCCAGCGCAAGATTTTTGGCAACAAATGGCAACACAAGATGACTTTTCAGCTCCCGTTAAAGTAATCACGCAAACACTCTCAAAACTAAAGTCTAAAACTGATATTTTAGAATTAGCGGCTGATTATTGTGGTTTATTTTTAGTGGGCACAAAACATTCAGCATCTCCTTATGCAAGCCTCTATTTAAACGAAAAAGATGCCACTTTGTTTGGCGAACAGCATCAAGCAATGGCGGCCTTTTTACAACAAAGCCAATTACAACTTAAACCTGAATTTAAAGAGCCTGCAGATCATATTGCAGTGATATTAGCTTATACAAAACATTTAGTAATAAATGAAAATGAAGCTTCACAGTTAACCTTTTTACAAACCAGCTTAAATAACTGGATAGATAAATTTATTGTACAAGTAAATAAAACCGATCAAGGTCAATTTTATAGCGCTGTAGCCCAACTCACACAAGCTTGGATGAATAGTGAAGTGCAGTGGCTCGAATCAGAAAAATAAACTATCTTTATTTATATCACCTTTAAGATATTTTCACCAAAAACGCCCAACTTATTTCAGTTCGGCGTTTTTTTATACCTAAAACCTTACTTCTCCCTCCTTATTTACCACAGATTTAAAAATTGGTTATAACAAATAACAAAAAACCTCATTGACATGTAGATGTCTAAAATGTTTAAATTCTCTTAATTACTGATTATTTAATTAGTCATTAATTCCCCTATTCATAAATTTATTGTTATGTGAATTTTCACATGACGATAAGTGATAGGGCTAGAAGAGGTGCGTTATTCAGGTAACAAGTTTTAGGAGAGCAAACTCCAGTGAGAACTTGTGATGGGAATTAACGCCGAGAGATTTTTATTATTTGCTTTAATAAAGTTTCGGGCGATTGGGTTGAATCCCAATTGACTGTCACCTAATGGTGGAGAGCTTCTGGTCTTAAAGAATTAAGGCTTTAAGCCTTTTCTTCTTAAGCCCATTGCTCTTCGAATTTAATATGTTCGATTGGTAATAACGGGCTAGCCCCCAAAACTGCCTCTCGAATATGATATGAGTTCGGTAGAGATGAACCAAAAATATAACTTAAATGACTATCCTTTATGGACTGCGTTAATCACGCCTTTTAATGCTCAAAATAATATTGATTTTGAAACTTTAGCGCGTTTAGTAGCCGATCAAGTTGCTGCAAATAACGGTATTTTATTATTAGGCAGTACTGGTGAAGGCTTAGCCCTTACTTTAGATGAACATAAATCTATCGTTAAATATGTATGTCAATTAAAGCCCAGCGTACCTTTAATGGTTGCAGTCGGTGGCAGCAATTTAAAACAACAACAAGAGTGGGTATCATACTGTAATCAATTGCCAATAGATTCATATTTACTTGGCTCTCCACTTTACGCTAAACCAGGCATTGTAGGTCAAACTCAATGGTTTGATACACTTTTATCGACAGCCAATTTCCCTTGTATGATTTACAACGTACCAGGACGCAGTGCTGTAGAAATAGAACCTGAAGTTATTAAAAACCTTGCCCATCACAAAAACCTATGGGCAATGAAAGAAGCCAGCGGTGACATTAGCAAATTTGAAAGCTTTAGAACTGCCGCACCCGAGATCGCTATTTTTAGTGGTGATGACGCCCTACTTCCTTACTTTTCCCAAGCGGGTGCAAAAGGCTTAGTTTCTGTTGCTGCCAATGCTTGGCCTGAACAAACTGCTGAATTTGTACGTCGATCATTATTAGGTACTTGCCCTAACCTTTTTCAAACTTGGACTAAATCCGTCAACAGTTTATTTGCTGTGGCCAACCCAATTCCCGTAAAAGCATTAATGCAACAGCAAGGTCGCTTACCTTTAGCTGATTTAAGGCCACCATTAACCCACCTAGAATTAACCGACTTTTCGGCACTAGAACACGCAAACGCCACGATTTTATCTTGGCAGTAACAAAATTTTTCGATTTAAAGAATAGGTATATTAAAAATGAACTGGTTAGCACTTTTAAATAATTTAGAAAACGGTACTGTACGCGCAGCAACTCAAGACGAAAATGGTCAATGGCATGCCAATATTGAAGTTAAAAAAGGTATTTTAGAAGCATTCAAAAATGGCTCTAACACTGAATTTCCTGGCGGCTTTGTAGATAAAGACAATTTAGCACCTCGTGGTTTTTCTGCCCAAGATAATGTACGTATAGTTCCTGGCGGTTCAAGTGTTCGTCGTGGAGCTCATGTTGCATCAGGCACAATTATCATGCCGCCAGCATATGTAAATATAGGTGCTTATGTTGGTGCTGGTACTATGGTCGACAGTAATGTACTCGTTGGTTCATGTGCACAAATTGGTAAAAACGTACATCTAAGTGCTGCAGTACAAATTGGTGGGGTATTAGAACCTATTGGTGCAAGCCCAGTTGTTGTTGAAGATGACGCTTTTATTGGCGCAGGTTGTGTATTAGTTGAAGGTGCTGTTGTTAAAAAAGGTGCCGTTTTAGCGCCAGGTGTACGCCTTTCAGCCACGATTCCGGTTTATGACTGTGTAAACGAGCGTGTATTAGATAAAGGAGAGGCAATTCCTGAAAACGCGATTGTGATCCCTGGTTCTCGTCCATCTTCTAGTGAGTGGGGCAAAGCCCAAGGGTTAAGTATGTCTTGTGCATTAATCGTGAAATACCGCGATGAACAAAGCGACGCATCTTTAGAGCTTGAAGACATTTTAAGATAAGTAAAGTTAGGATCATTATGAGTTTTTTGAGCCCCTCTATTCGCCAACATATCGATAGCATAAGTCAAAATGAAGCTTACCCATTCTTTACTTATGATTTAGATGGTTTAGCTGAACATTTACAAAACTTAACGTCATCAGTAAGTGATGCAGGTATTAAGCTATGGTACGCAGTAAAGGCTAATCCGCTTTCCTCTATTATAAAAACCATAGATAAATCAGGTTTTAACTTTGATGTTGCAAGTAGTGGTGAATTAAAGCAAGTACTCAAACAAGGCATAGATCCTAATCGCGTACTCAATACTGGTCCTGCAAAAAGTAAGCGCCAAATTAATGAATTTATTAACTTAGGCGTGCGTACTTTTGTTGCTGAAAGTATTAACCAAATAAAATGGTTAAACGAAGAAGCCGCAGCACAAGAAATTAAACTCAATATATTACTCAGAGTACAACTACGTTGGCCTGAAGGGGAAAAAAACCCTTTAGGCGGTGATAGCCTTACCCCTTTTGGTTTAAGCTGTGAGCAATGGCAAGCGCTTAATATTGCAGATTACGTACAACTGAACTTTACTGGCTTACATATTTTTCAATGGGGCAATATACTGAGCACTGAAAAACTAGCAGGTTTATGGTCAAAAATGGTGGCGCCTTTACAGCAACTTGCCACAGATTTAGGATTTGTATTAAAAACACTTGATTTAGGTGGGGGTTTAGGTATTCCCTATACAGAGGAAGATAAAAAACTACATTGGCCTGAATTAATCGAAGCACTTATCCTTATCAAAAAAAATGCGGGTGTTGAGCAACTGTGGATGGAACTTGGCCGTTACGCCGTGGGTGAATACGGTTATTACGCAAATCCTGTGGTTGAACAAAAGCAAAACTATGGGATTGATCAACTCATTATGGCAGGCGGTATCAATCATATTTTACGTCCAGCGGTTACCTCTCAAGATTTCCCTGCTTTATTACTTAGAAATTCGAATGCACCAAGTAAAGCATTCAATATACATGGCCCATTGTGTACCGCATTAGATAACCTAGGTGAACATAGTTTAGCGATTGATATAAATGAAAATGACTGGTTGATATTCAACCAGTGTGGTGCTTATGGTTTTACTGAGAGTATGCCTTATTTTTTATGCCATGAGTTAGCTGCAGAGTATGTGATTGTAAATAATCAAACTCACTGTATTCGCCCAGCACAACTTGCTCAAAGCTATTTGTATTAAGGTAATAAGTTATGACAACTCAAATAACAAACCAAATCACCCAAGAAGATATTCAAGTTGGTGAAATTGCAAATGGTTTACCATTAACCATTCCTGTATACCGTATTAAAGGCAATGCTACTGGGCCGAAAGTTTATATTCAAGCCAATATGCATGGAGCAGAAGTCCAAGGTAATGCAGTCATTTATCAATTACTAGAACAGCTAAAGCATATGCATTTAACAGCTGATATCACTTTGGTTCCTTATGCAAATCCAATTGGCTGTAATCAAAAGTCAGGAGAATTTACTTTAGGTCGCTTTGATCCTATCACTGGCACTAACTGGAATCGCATGTACCAAGATAATACCTTCTTGGTTAAAGAGTTTGTACAAAAGCATCTAAATAGTGATTTTGAAACAATTAGAAAAGAATTTAGGCAAGCGCTTATATCTGAAGTAGATAAAGTATTAGATGGGCCAGCTTATGCTATCACAACAGGTAAGCGCATCGCGTTAAACTTACAAAAACTAGCTCATAAAGCAGATATTGTACTCGACTTACATACAGGCCCAATTTCAAGTAAACATTTATATTGCCCTAAATATGCAAAAACGAGTGCTAGTTACTTTGATATTCCACATGTACTTATGATCCCAAATGATTTTGATGGTGCGATGGATGAAGCTAATTTTTGTCCTTGGTGGAGTTTAACTGAAGCATTTTCTGCTTTAGATAAAGAGTTTCCTGTCGCCGTTGAAGCCTTTACCGTTGAGTTAGGCTCTCAAGAGCTAATCGATCTGAAAGAAGCTAAAAACGATGCCGATAGTATTTTAAGTTATTTAACTTATAAAGAAGCATTTACAGATTCAAAACATCAACCAAAAACTATGTTACGTTATGTATGTGAGTTAAAAGATTACATCGCATTTTATGCGCCAATGGGAGGCATGGTTGAATACTTAGCACCACTTGGCAGCCACATAAAGGCAGGTGAACCCATAGCTAATATATTACGTATGGAAAGATATTTATCCGAGCAGCCTTTACAGTCAATTTGTTTAGACCAAGATGCTATAACAATTTTACATTTTGCATCAGCCAGCGTTAACCAAGGTACTGAACTTTATAAATTTATGACTAATTACAAACAACTCACCTAGCCAAATAAACTCGGTGCGACAGTATTGCGTGAGAGTCATCGACTTTAGTTTATGACTAAGCAAGGCAAACGGTGAAAATCGTTTGCCTTTTTCTTTTTAGATATATCTAAATTCAGTATACTGTGTATGACTTTACCTCTTTAAACACGATAGAAATGAATTTATTTATCAAATTTTTTAGCTTAACCCTACTTAATTTTAGTTTGTCTAGTTTCGCAGAACAACAAACTGAGCAGCAAAGAAAATCCCCCCATCAGGTAAAACAATGTGTTTTAAACGAGCTATTCTCTGGTGATGCTTCGCAAACAGTTGCTGATTTAAAAAATAAATGTAAAGAGTTCGCCGAAGAAAAGCAACTTACAGCAATTAATAAACGTGTTTCAAGGGAGTTAATTTCTCAAAGCAATCCTAATGTTATCACACCACATAAACGTAACTATATACTACCATTCACTTATATGAGTAGCCCTAATAATATTCCTATTATTAACTCTCAAGGATTAGAAGAAGGAGAAGAAATACTAGATAATTTTGAAGCTAAATTTCAATTATCATTAAAAGTATCATTATTCGATAACTTTTCAGATAAAGATCAAGCCGTCTATTTTGCTTTTACAATGCAATCATATTGGCAAGTTTATAATTCAGATATTTCTGCACCATTTAGAGAAACTAACTATCAGCCAGAAATATACTGGGCAAATATACTTGATAAAGAGAATACGCTTTGGGGTGATGAAATGATAGTGGTTGTAGGTGCTGAGCATCAATCTAACGGTAAAAGCACTGCTTTATCCCGCTCTTGGAATCGAATTTATGCTAACATAATTTGGGAGCAAAACGGTTTTGTATTCAGTTTTAAACCTTGGTACCGATTACCTGAAGATAAAAAAGAAGAACCCAATCAACCTGAAGGGGATGATAATCCTAATATTTACAAATATATGGGATATTACGAATTGTCTGGTGCTTATCGTTACAAAGCGCATGAATTTGGTTTTATGAGCCGTAATAATTTAAGCAAAAATAACCGTGGTGCTTTGCAGCTTGATTGGTCTTTTCCACTTTGGGGCCGATTACGCGGATATGTACAATATTTTAATGGCTATAGCGAAAGCTTAATTGACTATAACGCATCTGTAGAGCGCTTTGGTGTCGGGATACTGCTTAGCGACTTACTATAAATTTTGTCACTTGAACAACACGCTGGTTAAGCTAACCACCGTGCTGTAATTTATGGTTGTTGATATAACTCAATTAACAACTCTTTTAATTTTGCAAATTGGCCTTTACTTTTAGCTATTCTAATTAAATGCTCTAAATCTGTCGCTATTGTTTTCGAAAATCTTTTTTGCTTATAAGCAACATATAACCACTTACTTAAAAATCTATTTTCATGTATTGCATTAAAGCCACAATCACCATTTTGCTGTGCGATCGCCAGAGATACTAAACCACACCAAGACATATCCGTAATTGATTGTTTATAGTCGTTCAAACCAAACCCCACATAAGTTAAAGTACCCATAATAATACACAAAACAAATAAATATAAAATATCACTTAGCTAATTTTTATAAAAAATGAAAAACATAACAAAGACACTATCTCTAGCTTAGGCATCGAAATCCCATTTGGCAGTCCTCATACTAATTTTGATGTATATATGACCTCTGCTATTGGTTATGGAGATATCACTGATAAAACAGGTGATAACAATCACTACTTAACATGGGATACTAGTGTGAAGTTTGGCTTTTTCTCTGATATATCAATTTATGGCGAAGTAGGATTAGATTTATTTACCCGCTTACGCCAAATAGATGGTCATAATTGGCAGGCAAAAGAGCATTTATATAGTGGTTTACAGTTATCAATTTCATTTTAATCAGTTTAGGGGCTGTTGATCTTTCAGGGTTAAATTTTGTTCGAGATAAAAGTATTTTAGTCGCGGCGAGTAGTGTGTAGCCTAGTCATTCTAAGTTAATACGACTCAACAAAGAATAAAATGCTTTTAGCCGAATCCTTCGGACAGCGTTTGTTGAGCATTTTTACTGCGTTATCACTTTTTTATGTGGAACAACCACATGACAAAGCCTCTGCCTTGTATAAATTCCCAACAATTCGCTGCAAAAGTAATCTCAAAAGATCAACAGCCCCTAATATATCATTTTATGAGGATACCTAAGTATCGAAGTACAGGTTTTACTGGGCGAGGAAACTTTGGACTCAGAGTTGTTTTTTAGCAACAATTGGCAATGCAACATAAGATACTATTCATAAGTATGTGCAAAACCAATTGGTAGAATTAGATAAAAAACAGTTCACTGAAATCAGTTAGTATTCTTTTAAAATCGGTCGCTTACGACCGACTCTTTTTATTCTTAGGCTGTACAACAAAAACACCTTCAAATTCTGCGACAGCTTTTTCACCATCATATACAGTAACGGGAACAATAAACTTAGCTTTATTGCCATCAGATAATTTATCGAGTTTACCCTCACAATCACTCAATTTAACGCTTGCTTTTGGCTGTGTTTTTAACGGTTTTAAATATTTAATATTGGCATCAGCTAAAACAATTTCACCTTCAAGCTTTTGCTCTTTAAGTGCTAAATATGTCGCGCCCCAACCTGTTAAAGTTGCTAAACTATAAATAGAACCAGCAAACATCGAGCCATGAAGGTTTACATTCGCACCAAAATCAGCGCGAGTGGTAAATTGCCAATCGGTATAACTTTCGACTTTAATTCCCATTGCATCAGATATAGGGATAGATTCACGCCAGGTATTTTGTAAAACCTGCGCCCAATCAGGGTGTCTAAACCAACCAGGCTGAGATGGGCGCATTTTTATCATACGATAATGTTGAATATCGCCATAAGCTAAATGCGCTTTTTCTTTTACTTCGTAACCATGGCTTTGATAAAAATTTAAGGCTCTTTCTCTAGCAAAAAGCACTAATTCATCAACATCTTGCTCCCAAGCTAATAACTCTAACTCATTTAATAATCGACTACCTAAATGCTGACCTCTATGTTCATCTGATACCGCCATATAACGTACTTGTGCTTGAACATGACTATTAAAGTGTAACCTTGCAACACCTAAAACTTCGCCTTTATCATTTTTAATAAACCTATGATCTGAATCTTGCTCCAAATCATCTTGTTCAGAACCCCTAGGTTGCTTCCATGGAGCACGTAAAACTTGCCAACGTAATTGATAATAATCTTGCCAGTCTTGGCTACTATTAGGTGTTGTCACCTTAAACATAAAAATTCCTATTGCAGCGATTATATTTGCAAAACACCATACATCAAAAAACCTTAAGATAAAATACATCATTGGCATGATCAGCAAAGTTTGACTATGATCCAGATTAATAATTAAATTTATTCAAGTTACCTCAAGGGGCAGGATTCAGCATTTCACAGGGACTTAATATCAAGGCGCAACTTTTCAGAAATGGTAAGTTCCTGTTAAACGCCTGAAAGGTTGACTTAAAAACGATTTATATCGCGTTATTGATTTTGACAAGGGAATTAGTATTCTCTGCTATCAATGCCTTGCCTAAATCGTTTTTAACTCCAACTGAAACTCGCATCTTGAAGTAGCTTGGGTATATATGAAGGAACTCAATCCTTCAATTTTAATCTGAGAAGTCAGGATCCTTAAAAAAAATGGATTACATTAAAGCCAAAACAGGTGTCATTAGTAACAACTTTATAAAGCATTGTAATGATATTGGCCATGTTATTTATTGGCATAAGCAATACGGTCAAAGCGTACAGGTAAGACAGCACAAAAAACTACGCTGGTTGCTCATAGATCAAATATTACAATCAGTTATTGAAAAAGATAATCCTGAGCATTTACTTTTTCCTCACTTAAAAACATTATCAGAAATTTGGCAGCCACTAACAAAACCTCTGTCAGTTTTAGAACTTGGATTAGGCGCTGGCGCTATTCGAAATTACTTACTCCGACACTATCCTAAAGCCAATATCATTACCGTTGAAAAAAACTCAGAGATAATACATTGTTACAAAAAATATTTTGGTGGTTTTGCCGCTTCAAACCTGCATTGTGAAGATGCAACGATTGAACTCAAGGGTCAGCAAACATTTGATTGGATAATCGTAGATCTATTTTGTAAAGTTGACCCACCTACTTTTTTATTCAAACAAGATTTTTATGAAGATATTTATCATGTACTCAATACAAATGGTTGGATATTTATTAATTTTGTTGCAGAGCATGAATCTCAATTAATTCAGCTAAAAAAAACACTTAAATATGTATTTAAGTCACCCGCTGAACATATAAAAATACCTGGATTTAGTAATAATTTATTGTGGCTCCAAGTTTAAAGTTTAAAGTTTAAAGTCGACAAGGTATGATTAAAATCAGTTGAAGCTATAAAGAACTAAACAATGAGTTTACTGATTGCTGTACCAAATAGAGATATGACAAAGCTACAAATATTATTATCCGATGCCCTTCCTGAAATTCTCATTGAAATATGGCCTGAAATTGTAGACCCATTAAAAGTAGAATTTGTTTTAGTATGGAACCCACCAAAAAATTTATGGTGCAACTTACCAAATATCAAAGCTATTTCTTCTTTTGGTGCCGGTGTAGACGGATTAATAAAAAATGAGCCTTTACCTAATGCACCAGTTGCAAGAATAGTTGACCCGAAATTAGCCGATGATATGGCGCTTTATGTACTTGGGCAAATTCTTAACTTCAAATTAAGGCTCAATGAGTTTCATGTTAAACAACAAAAAAAATTATGGCAACCTAAAAGAGCACATCAAACATCAAAAGTCGGGATTTTAGGTTTAGGACAACTTGGCACAAAAACAGCTGAACTTTTAAATCTTAATGGCTTTGAAGTTTCAGGCTGGTCTCGCTCTGAGAAAAAGATAAATAACATTACTTGTTATCATGGTGATGAAGGCTTGATTGAAATGGCAAAATCATCAGATTATTTAGTATGTTTATTACCACTTACAGAACAAACTAAAGGAATTTTAAACTATGAACTTTTTCAACATTTACCTAATCACGCCTGCATTATAAATGTTGCACGAGGAGAGCACTTAATCGAAAATGACCTGTTAAAAGCTTTAGATAATAATGAAATTTTAGGTGCTATTTTAGATGTATTCCAGACAGAACCTTTGCCAAAAGATCATGAATTTTGGTTACACCCTCGCATTATTTGCACGCCACATACATCAGCACTTACAAGCATTAACACCATAGTTGAGCAAATCGCTGAAAACTATCAACACATGGAAAAAGGCGAGCCTTTAATTAATTTAATTGATGCTAAATTAGGGTATTAAAGAAACGAACAAAATTAGAGTAAATGATAGGCTGAGTATTCGCAACTAACGCAACTTTATGGTTTTCTGTGAATCCTCTAAATAATTGAAATTGTAGCAAGGCGACAAACTGACGAGGTCCGTTGAGCTTATATACCCAAACCACTTCAAGATGCAGGATTCAGTTGGAAGTAGAAATACTTTAGGCTAGGCATTGATTGAAGAACATGGTTATTCCCTTTTCAAAATCAATAACGCTGCATAAAGTATTTATAAACCAACCTTACAGGGACTTCTGAGCAAATCATGCTCGTTGTTCCATCTTTTTTTAAGGGAGTAACCATTAATGCAAAGATGCGCCTAGATCATGAATTGCTCAGCAGTCCTGAACCTCACATCTTGAAGTGGCTTGGGTATAGATTATATCCATGCTACATGGAAATGCGCGATTTTAGCAAATCGAGAAACGTGGGCATATAAGTGATTCGAGCTAATAAGTAAAGTCAACGCAGATACAATTTCATGAATAACGAGGGTTTAGGTTTCTAGGCGAAAAGTGACCGGTCCATCGTTAACTAAACTGACCTTCATATCCGCACCAAATTCGCCAGTTGCCACTTTAGTTAAAGATTCTACTTTTTGTGCTTGGCGTACAAAATATTCATATAGTCGTTCTGCTTCAGATGGAATAGCTGCAGATGAAAAACTTGGACGCATACCTTTTTTAGTATCGGCAACTAAAGTAAATTGAGAAATAACTAACAACTGACCTTTTATATCTTTTAGGCTTAGATTCATCTTCCCTTCATTATCAGGGAAAATGCGATAGCCTGATATTTTATTTAGCAGCCTATCTGACTTTTTCTCCTCATCTTCTTTTTCAACACCTAATAAAACTAAAATCCCTTGTTCTATTTCTCCTATTATTTGTCCATCTACAACAACTTTAGCTTCTGATACTCTTTGAATTAACGCCTGCACTGTATTAAATTACCTTATTTAAATCGTTTTTTCATTAAACAATAAAACATGTCAGCTGCGATTCGAATTGCATTAGCATAGTTTATATTTTCTGAACTATGCCCTACATTATTTAATATATCCAACTTAATATTTGAATTCTGTGATAATTGTTTTGTCAGGTAGTATACGCCTGCAAATGGTGAAATTAAATCTTGTCGTCCATGCAAAAACCACATTGGTATATGCTGTAGCCTTTCAATATTATTTAAAATGAAATCATCTTCGATAAAAAAATTATGGATAAAATAATGAGTTTCTAAACGAGCTACATCTAATACTTTTTCTTTATTCACTAAATGTAAATCTGCATCATGATTTGGATACATGCCTGATAAAACAGATTCCCACTCACACCAAGCTTTAGCAGCCTTTATACATGCAAGTTCATCATTCATATTAAGTTGATGTATATAATACTCTAAAATAGATGATACATTATTATGACTCGCTCTAAAATTATCAAACTGCTCAGGAAATGCTTGTGCTGGAGCGCCTAATTCACCAAATAACCAATTTAAATCTTGTTTACGTGCTAAAAAAGTACTGCAAAGTAATAAACCTAAGACTCTTTGAGGATATTCAATAGCATATAATAACGCGAGTGTTGATCCCCAAGATTTTCCTGTAATCATCCAATAAGAAATATCTAAAAATTCTCTTAGTAGCTCAATATCAGAGATTAAATGGGCTGTCGTATTCCCTTGTAATTCGAAATGCGGGGTTGATAATCCACAGCCTCTTTGACTAAAAAGAATAAGGCGGTAATGTTCAGGGTTAAAGTAACGGCAATGAAGAGGGTTAAGGCCGCTACCTGGTCCGCCATGACATATTAAAACGGGAATACCCTCCTCACAGCCATATTCTTCAATATGAATCTGATGACCATCACCAACGGCTAAATGGTAACTTCGGTATGCTTTTTCTACTCCATATAATTGATGCATCACTTTCCTCTTTTTATTATTACTTCAAAATCCAATACAAAGAGTATAGCTATAGAAAAGTTAGTCTAATGTAGTTTCTTCAAGTAAAGCTCTTTTTATGTGCTTTTGTTTTTTTTGCTCTTGTAATAAAGCCGTGAACTCAGCGCCTAGAAGCACAACTATCCAAGACAAATAAACCCATACAAATAAAATAGGAACAGTTGCTAATGCACCATAAATTACTTCATACGATGGAAAGTGACTCATATACAAAGCAAAGCCTGCTTTACTTGATTCAAATAACACCGCAGCAAAAAACGCTCCTGGTACAGCGCACTTTATAGGTACATCAGCGTTAGGTACCAGGGTATAAAGCAAAATAAAACCTGCCATTGAAATCATATAAGGTAGTAATTTCAATAAAACACCGCTAAAGCCAGGAATATCCTGATCTGCGATGCTCGCTAGTGATACCAAGTATGACGTAACACCTAAACTTGCACCTAAAATAACGGGACCTAATGTTAATACCATCCAGTAGATAGCAAGTGAAAATATCGCTTTTCGTTTAGTTTTTATTCGCCAAATTTTATTTAAAGTAATATCAATATTGCGGATCAAAAACAGTGCTACCACCACTAAAAATCCAATACCGACACTGGTCATTTGACTGGCATTACCCGCAAAGGCACTAATATGTTCTTTAATCGCATCACTCGACGTGGGTACAAAGTTATTAAAAATAAAATTTTCAATGCCAGTGCGAAAAGACTCAAATACAGGAAAAGCTGAAAAAATAGCAACACCCACCGCGATCATAGGCACCAAAGATAACAAAGTAACATAAGCCAAATAGCCCGCATTTACGGTAATTTGATCTTGCTGACACCTTGATAAATAGGCTTTCCACCAAACTGATTGCTGGTACAAGAATGATTTAAACTTATCAATGGTAACGTCTAGTTTCTGTTGCATTTTTTATTATTAGTTAGTGGTCTGATACTCTATAATAGCATTAAGTGAATTCAAGGATATTACTCAAATGAAAAAAATATTACTTATAAGCACAACATTGCTTTTATTAACGGCATGTCAATCTGCTTATTATTCTGCCATGGAAAAAGTAGGTGTACATAAAAGAGATATATTAGTTGATAGAGTTGAAGCAACTAAAGAATCTCAAGAAAAATCACAAAAACAATTCCAGTCTTCATTAGAGCACTTAAGTGCATTAATTAATTTTGATGGCGGCGAATTACAAAGTGTATATGAACAATTAAATGATGATTACCTGACGAGTGAATCAGCTGCTAAAGATGTATCAAACCGAATCAATAAAGTTGAAGATGTCGCTACTGCATTATTTCAAGAATGGGAAATTGAGCTTGAACAATATCAAAGCGCAACTCTTAAACGTGAAAGCCAAAAAAAATTAAGTGCGACCCAAAGACAGTTTAATAAACTACTAAGTTCAATGCGTAGAGCAGAAAAAAAAATGACACCTGTTTTAGCGGCATTAAAAGACAATACATTATATTTAAAACATAACCTTAATGCACAAGCTATCAGCGCAATTAAAGGTGAATTTACGAATTTAAAACGAGATATTCAGTCTTTAATAAAAGATATGAATAGCTCAATTTTAGATTCTAATAAATTTATAGAGCAAATGAACCAAGGCTAGTTTTTTGGTTTGTATCAAAACATTAAAAAGGCTTCGAAGTGAAGCTTTTTTATACCTGACAGCTCTTAAAAGTAGACGTGACTTCAGTCTTGCATGTTATTCTTTTAATTTGTATTTATTCACTTTTATAGCCTAAACCTACTTCTAATCGCCAAACCAATTAAAAACATAAATATAAATGACAAACCTCATTGAATAATACTCATAATCTCAAACAAATCGGGAAATTTATCCACATATAACTGCTCTATTACATGTGACTTTAGGCCTTTATTAATAGATAAAAAGGCACTGAATTATAGATAGTTAATTCAATTGAACAACCTAAAAATTTTAAGTTTAATTAACTGGATGCCGTAAAAAGATAATACGCACTAAGAACAAGTATTGAGACTACAAACGCTCCAGAAGATAAAGCAATGCTTCGACCATAATCACTGAAACCTGAATATAATTTATCAATAATTTGATTTAGCAACATTAAACTGAGTCCATCGTTTTACTTTGAACTCTAAGGTATTTAATTCCAGTGCAGCTTCATGATCTTTATTTGATTCTGCAATATCTTTTTTATCTACAATTTTTTTATCTTTAAAGTTATCCAAACCTAAATGATGAGCCATTTTTGTATGAGTAAAGTCAGGTACACAATAAAATGAATTATCAGATAGATCTACTGACTTTTGAAATGATACAAAGCTAAAGTCTAATTCTATTATATTTTCAGGTTTTTTAAGTTATTAAATGATTATTAATTTCAGGTTTAGAAAAATTCAGCATTTCCTTATCTAATTTAGCTTCAATAAAAGTACAATCGCCTTTACCCAGAGAGCCTTTATTAAAACTTATATTTCCGAAATTAAACTTTTTAAAATCAAAAAAATATTACCATTTCCGAATTTAGAACCAGAAAACTGAAGTGGTCAAATAAAATTAGTTACAGTTTTGTAGTTTAATCAGTATCTTCGTTCAGACTCATTTGAGCTTATTCCTGCGTTGCATCTTTGTGATTCACTTGGTAATAGTGTCGCCCCTAGCGCTATTCCTCAGGCACGACAAAAACTTACTGATGAACCGCTGGCCCAATTATTTTCGATGACGGCCAAGCATTGGTCAGAGCAAGAAGACAGCAAAGGTACATGGAATAACTTAAAACTATTTTCAATTGATAGTACTCAGTTTCGTAGCCACGATACACCTATACCCAAACCACTTCAAGGTGCAGGATTCAGTTGGAATTAGAAATACTTTAGGCAAGGCATTGATTGAAGAACATGCTTATTCCCTTTTCAAAATCAATAACGCTGCATAAAGTATTTATAAACCAACCTTACAGGGACTTCTGAGCAAATCATGCTCGTTGTTGCCTGCATGGATGTAGGTACTAGAGCAATGCAGGAGCATATTGCCGGTCCATCTTTTTTTAAGGGAGTAACCATTAATGCAAAAATGCGCCTAGATCATGAATTGCTCAGCAGTCCTGAACCTCACATCTTGAAGTGGCTTGGGTATATGCATGTTGAGTCATTTGGTTACATCAAACATGCATTTTGAAGTAACATGGGTATAAATATGAAATTATAGAAAAATTTGAAGAGGGGAATTACCTTGTTGAAATGAATGTTTCAGGACATAAGTCCCAAGTTTGCCAGAACGATGGCAAGTTCGATTAGTGCTATATCCTGAGACAAAACAACTTAACCACATCACAGAGTTATTAAGTTCATTAATGGATAGTGGAATATATCCAACAGAACAAATACGTAATGTTTACTTTGAAAGATGGGAAATAGAATGCGGTTATGGAGAAATAAAGCATCAGTTACTTGACGATAGTATTTTATTACGAAGTCAGTCTGCAATTGATGTTAGACAGGTGATATGCGGTATTTTACTTATCTATAATTTGATTCAGGTTGAGATTTCACTGATTGCCAAAGAGGCTAACGTATCACCACTAAGGATAAGCTTTTGTACAGCAATACGCGAAAAGGTAAAACAATATATCCTGCCAGAAAAAAGAAAACGCCCCAAAAGAAGGAGCGTTCGTATTTCCAAAATCCGATACCCCATTCAGTCAAAACATGCTTGACTGAATGGGGTTAGCTAAAAAGCGTTTTTTTAATCTTAAATTAAAGTGTAAGGTTAAAAATCACAACATTACATCAAAAATAATTACTTAGAAGGGCGACCTACACGCTTACGCTCACCTTCAGTAAGATGACGCTTACGAATACGAATGTTTAAAGGTGTTACTTCTACTAACTCGTTATCATCGATAAACTCAAGCGCTTGCTCAAGTGATAAGATGATTGGTGGAGTAAGTGTTTGTGCTTCATCAGTACCTGATGCACGAACATTAGTTAACTGCTTACCTTTAAGTGCGTTAACTGTAAGGTCGTTATCACGGCTATGAATACCGATAACCATACCTTCATAAACTTCTACACCGTGACCGATGAACATTTTACCACGTGCTTGTAGGTTAAATATTGCGTTAGTTAGTGCTTTACCTGTTGCATTTGCAATGATAACACCGTTCTTACGAAGACCAAGCTCACCGCCTTTGTGAGGACCGTAATGATCAAACGTATGGTACATAAGACCTGAACCTGAAGTCATCGTCATGAAATCAGTTTGGAAACCAATTAAACCACGGCTTGGGATCATGAAATCCATACGCATACGGCCTTTACCATCTGGTGCCATATCAGTAAGTTCACCTTTACGTAAACCTAATTGCTCCATGATAGAACCTTGATGTTGTTCTTCACAGTCAATTGTTACTGATTCAAAAGGTTCAGATCTAACACCATCTATATCTTTAATGATTACTTGCGGACGAGATACTGCAAGCTCATAACCTTCGCGACGCATGTTTTCGATTAATATACCTAAGTGTAATTCACCACGACCAGAAACGCGGAAACTATCTGGACTTTCAGTCTCTTCAACACGTAATGCAACGTTATGTACTAATTCTTTTTGTAAACGCTCAAGGATGTTACGTGAAGTAACAAATTTACCTTCTTTACCACAGAAAGGAGAGTTATTTACAGAGAAAGTCATAGTTACAGTTGGCTCATCAACACTTAGAGGTGGTAATGCATCAACATTGTTAGGACAACAGATAGTATCTGAAATCTTAAGCTCGCCACAACCTGTAACCGTTATAATATTACCAGCAAATGCTTCATCAGTTTCAATACGCTCTAGACCTAAGTAACTTTGAACTGTTGCAATTTTAGCGTTACGTGAAGAACCGTTTTCACTAATGATAGTAACTTGTTGGTTAGGCTTAACAGCACCACGTTTTATACGACCTACACCGATTACACCTACATATGAGTTATAATCAAGTTGAGAAATTTGCATTTGTAGCGGACCTTCAACATCAGCTACTGGTGGTAATACGTTATCAATAACAGCTTGGAATAAAGGTTCCATGTTTTCAGACGGTTTGTCTAAATCCATTGTTGCCCAACCATTGATAGCTGAAGCATAAATCACTTTAAAATCCAACTGTTCATCAGTTGCACCTAAGTTATCAAATAAATCAAAAACTTGATCCATAACCCAATCAGGACGAGCGCCTGGCTTATCGATTTTGTTGATTACAACAATTGGCTTAAGACCCTGTGCGAATGCTTTTTGCGTTACAAAACGCGTTTGAGGCATTGGACCTTCTTGAGCATCTACTAATAATAAAACAGAATCTGCCATTGAAAGTACACGTTCAACTTCGCCACCAAAATCGGCATGTCCAGGAGTATCTATGATATTGATGTGGTAATCATTCCATTCGATTGCAGTATTTTTTGCAAGAATTGTGATACCACGTTCTTTTTCAATATCGTTAGAATCCATTACACGTTCTTCATTACCGCCACGAGTTTCTAAAGTGCCTGATTGCTCAAGTAATTTATCAACTAAAGTTGTTTTACCGTGGTCAACGTGCGCGATGATGGCTATATTACGTAACTGTTCGATGCTCATATAATTGTCTCAGAGAATTTAATCTCGCTGATCCTAAAAAGATCTACGCTCTTTGCCGCCCTTCAATACCTTAATAAAATATTAAATGCGATTTCTCAGCATAGAGATAAAAATTGGTCGCGTATTATCCCTTAATAATTGCACAGATGAAAGTTTATCCAATGTAAAAATTAAAAATAATTTAAATTAAATTATTACTGGTTGATTTTCAAGCATCTATTTATAAAGTTTTTTTGTCTTATACATTAGTCAAAATAATTGGCTATACTATTTACTCCAACACTTCACTGCACCACAAAAGTGCAATAAGGAATCATTTTAGTGCAAACTTGTAGAGTTAACATCTCTAAAACTAAACAATGGAACCAAATATCAATAACTTATCATGTTGGCATAAAATAAGCTAAATAAGTTCAAGTAAAAAAATTAAATATAAAAGCAACCCAAATCACGTTGGAGGACACACATGTCACATTCGGTTTTAAAACTTATCAAGGAAAACGATGTTAAATTTATTGACTTACGTTTTACTGATACTAAAGGTAAAGAACAGCACGTTTCTGTTCCACATCATCAAGTTGATGAAGAGTTTTTTGAAGACGGTAAAATGTTTGATGGATCTTCAATTGCTGGTTGGAAAGGTATCAACGAATCAGACATGGTATTACTACCTGACGCAGACTCAGCAAAATTAGACCCTTTTACAGAAGAAACAACTTTAATCATACGCTGTGACGTTGTTGAACCTTCTGATTTACAAGGTTACGAACGTGATCCGCGCTCTGTTGCTAAACGCGCTGAAGATTACATGCGCTCTACCGGTATTGCAGATACTGTTTTATTTGGTCCAGAACCAGAATTCTTTGTATTTGACGACGTTAAATACAAGACTGATATGTCAGGTTCTATGTACAAAATTGATTCTGAACAAGCTGCTTGGAATTCAGATAAAGATTACGAAGGCGGTAATACAGGACATCGTCCAGGCGTTAAAGGTGGATACTTTCCAGTTGCACCAGTTGATGCTTTCCAAGATTGGCGTTCAGCTACGTGTTTAGTACTGGAAGAAATGGGTCAAGTAGTTGAAGCGCATCACCACGAAGTAGCAACTTCTGGTCAAAACGAAATCGCAACTCGCTTTAATACTATGGTTATTAAAGCAGATGAAATCCAAGAAATGAAATATGTTATCCATAACATGGCTCACTTATACGGAAAAACAGCTACCTTTATGCCAAAACCTGTTGTAGGTGATAACGGCTCAGGTATGCATTGTCACCAGTCGTTAGCTAAAGACGGTGTCAACTTATTCGCTGGTGATAAATACGGCGGTCTGTCTGAAGATGCACTTTACTACATTGGCGGTATCATTAAGCATGCAAAAGCAATAAATGCATTTGCTAATGCTTCAACGAACTCGTACAAACGTTTAGTACCAGGTTTTGAAGCGCCTGTTATGCTTGCATACTCAGCACGTAACCGCTCAGCTTCAATCCGTATCCCAGTAGTACCTTCAGCTAAAGGACGTCGTATCGAAGTACGCTTCCCAGATCCAACTGCGAACCCTTACTTAGCATTTTCATCAATGCTTATGGCTGGTCTTGACGGTATCAAAAACAAGATCCACCCTGGCGATGCCATGGATAAGGATTTATACGATCTACCCGCTGAAGAAGCTGCAGAAATCCCAACAGTTGCAGGTTCTCTTGAAGAAGCATTATCAGCTTTAGATGCTGATCGTGAGTTCTTAACTCAAGGTGGTGTATTCACTGACGATCTTATTGATGCTTATATCTCATTGAAAAACCAAGAAATTGAAAAATTAAACAGTACAACTCACCCCGTTGAGTTTGAAATGTACTACAGCTGTTAATTCGTAGCTGATTTTAAGCCTAGCTTAAAAGAATTTTTAATGTGTGTTCCAAAAGCCTGCGTAAGCAGGCTTTTTTTATGGAAAAATTAACAGAGTTCGGTTAGAGTTAGCACAGTTATGTTAATTTATTGCTATAGTTTTAAGCCAAGGCTTTATTCGCATAATAAAAACAAAAATAACAAGGATGCAAAATTGGGTTTTAAAATGGTTTTTACAGTGATACTCCTTACCGTTTTTTTGTGTGTATTCACAAATCAGAGCTTTGCTTCGCCTAAAAAAATATATGTTTGGCGAGACTCGAAAGGCGTACTTGTTTTCTCTGATACACCTCAACCATCGGTCGATGCCGAAGAAATTAAACTCAATAGTAAAGCCATTGAAATGAAATCGATTGATACCAGTATTTTATATGATAATAAAAAAGATAAAGTCATCAAATTCACCATAGAAATTACCAGTCCAGTCCATGAAGAAACCATTAGAGATAATGCTGGTTCTATCCATATTAGTGGACGAATAGGGCCTAGATTTATACCTGGGCATAAAGTGCAACTGTACTTAGATGGGGCTAAATATGGTCACACACAAGCTTCTATTTTATTTGTGATACGTAATATAGACCGCGGTGAACATCAACTTCAGTTAGGTCTCATTGATGAAAAAGGCAAGTCTTTAGCCAAAAGCAAAAGCATTAAACTATTCTTACATCGTAACTCAGTTATATCAGGTACTTAAACTTGTCTTCTAGAAAATTCACTTTATCAACAACATCCAAAACTCTACTATAAAATGACTACGTATTCAGTACTACTTAAGGTAAATTAGAGATATTATACCTATACTAAATTCGCTTAAGTATCGTGCTTTTAATCATAAAAATACTTACGCACTAAATTGGTGCAAACATGTTCTCAAATGATGCAATTAATGAAAAAAATATAAATACCTCAAAACTATTACATTCTGCTTGGCAAAATTTAACGACTTCTGTGATTTTACTAAATCAAGATTTAATTGTTATTTATGCCAATGAAAGCGCTAAAGAACTTTTTGCTTTAGGAGAGAAGCGCTTTATAGGGCAAGAATTTCACGCCTTATTTAGCCATCACACAATTGATATATCAAGAATATATAGTCATACCCTAGAGCAAGGTATTGATTGCCATCAACACAGAGCCGACGTGGTATTTGTCGATTCTCGCCATGCAAAAATAGCATTAAGCTCGCGCTTAATAACCAATGATAATCAAGCACTCGCATTAATAGAATTTCGCAGGCTTGATGAAGAAATAAAACATGATCAGGCTTCATATCAAATGCATCAACATATTGCTGCTCGCACCTTAATTAGAGGCTTAGCACACGAAATAAAAAACCCTTTAGGCGGTATACGTGGAGCGGCGCAGTTATTGCAGTATGAAACGTATCAGAGTGAGCGTGATGAATGTACTAATCTCATCATAGAACAAACTGACAGATTAACTGAATTAGTTGACCGGTTATTAGGGCCAAATCAATTACTAAAAAAAACAGAATGTAATATTCACCAAACTTTAGAATCTGTTGTTAAATTGGCTATGTTAGAAAATTATAACCATATTAAATTAGTCAAAGATTATGATCCTAGTATTCCTGATATCACTATTGATGAAGGAAAAATGCAACAAGTGATTTTGAATATTATACGTAATGCACAACAAGCCATACATAACAATGAAGCTAACAATATAGAATCTGGCAGTATCCGTATAAAAACACGAATACGTCACCAAATGCGTGCTCATAATAAATCAATGAAAAACGCTTTACAGATACAAATATCAGATAATGGTCCTGGGATAGATCAAGATATTATTGAAACGATATTTTTTCCTATGGTAACCAATAAAGAAGGCGGTTCAGGCTTAGGACTATCAATTGCGCAAACTTTAATTGATCAACACAATGGTTATATAGATTGCGAAAGCTGGTCTGGACATACAGAATTTAATATATATCTACCTTTGGGTTTGTAAACGCATACATATATATACTGAATATTAAAACAATAAATTCCTAGCTACAAAAAGGAAATAAAAATGAAAACAGTTTGGCTCGTTGACGACGACGCATCTATAAGATTTGTATTAGAAAAAGCATTAACCCGTGCAGGATTTCATGCTGAAAGCTTTTCTAATGCTGAAGATGTTTTACAAGCCTTAGAATATAGCCAACCTACTGTACTTATATCTGACGTACGTATGCCTGGTATGGATGGCATGACATTATTAGAGGGAATCGCAAAAGATAATCCTGGTTTACCTGTGATCATCATGACCGCGCATTCAGATCTAGATTCAGCCGTTCAAGCATTTCAAAAAGGTGCTTTTGAATACTTAGCTAAACCTTTTGATTTAAATGAAGCGGTTGCATTAGTAGAAAGTGCCTGTAGAGCAAATAGTCGAATCAAAGTAAAAGCTAAAAAAGAACCTAAAAAAACACCTGATATAATAGGTGAAGCCCCTGCAATGCAAGAAGTTTTCCGTGCAATAGGTAAACTATCAGCATCGAGTATGAGTGTGCTTATCAACGGTGAATCTGGTACTGGTAAAGAACTCGTAGCAGGTGCACTACATAATCATAGTCCTCGCTGTGAAAAAGAATTCATTGCTTTAAACATGGCCGCTATTCCAAAGGAGCTTGTAGAGTCAGAACTTTTTGGCCATGAAAAAGGCGCATTCACAGGCGCTGATAGCATACGTAAAGGGCGTTTTGAACAAGCGAATGGCGGTACCTTATTTTTAGATGAAATAGGTGATATGCCGCTTGATGTACAAACACGTTTATTAAGAGTCCTTTCCGATGGAGAATTTTACCGTGTTGGTGGTCATCAAAGCATTAAAGTAGATGTACGTATTATTGCTGCGACTCATCAAAATTTAGAAGATTTAGTATTAAAAGGGCAATTTAGAGATGATTTATTTCATCGTTTAAATGTTGTGAGATTAAAGCTACCGCCATTACGCGAACGCCCTGAAGATATTGAGATTTTAGCACAAAATTTTTTAAGGAAGAGTGCTAAAGATTTAAAAGTTGAATGTAAAGTGCTTAGCCCTGAAGCCAGTAAAAAACTCCAGTTATTTAATTGGCCAGGTAATGTAAGGCAATTAGAGAACTCCTGTCGATGGCTCACAGTTATGGCTCCAGGACAATTAATTGCTCTTGATGATTTACCAGAAGAAATAACCAATGAACAAGCTATTATCGCAAAAGCTAACTGGTTAGATGAGTTTCAGATCTGGCTTGATAGTGAGTTAAAACAAGGCAAAGAAAATATTTGGCCTCAAATTCAAAGCCAATTAGAAGAGCGCTTAATTAAAAGTGCGCTTGCCAATTGTAATGGCCACAAGCAAGATGCAGCCATAAAAATTGGTTGGGGTCGCAATACATTAACGCGAAAATTAAAAGAACAAAATATTTCGTAACTTCCCACATCATAACCTTTAATTCAAATGAAATTCCCGATGCTTATAATCGGGAGTTTTAATAAACAGTAATAAGCCCGTTAGCTTAACTTTAGCTAGTGATAATTTTATTATAATCTTTATCAAACTATATTAAGTACAAAAAACGGTTTGTATTTAAACAATTCGACAATGACAACAAATTGTATGTTATTCAAACGGAAACTTGATTATGTATCGCCAAAATGACACAGTGTAATTTTTCAGCGTATTACTCGCTATGCTCCGTGAAAAGATAAAATCACATTTGGCATAAGTGAATGCATTGAACAATTAAACCAATTATTAGAAAGGAAACAGTCATAACTAAGCCTTTATAATTTTTAGTTTTTTCACAATAAAAAATTATATCGATGATACACTAAGAAAAAGAATGGATTATCCTGATGAAATATAAAACGTTAAGCATAACTATACTGCTATTTTCAATTAATTTATTAGCAACAGAGTCAAGTGATTCAACTCCATTTAAATCATTCGAGCATGCTTTTGAAAAAAAACAATATCATAAAATCATTAGCCAAATAGAGGCTAAAAAAACAAGAACACTCGAAGAATCTATATTATTAGCGCAAAGCTTTTACCGTATCAATGAGATTGATGATGCTGAAGCTATCATTTCCCCTCGATTTAAAAATTTCCCTGAACACGCAAAAATCAATTATGTTTACGCCATCATTATGGCCGCACAAGCGCAATCATCCATTTTCAGTGCATTAAGTTATGCTGAAAAAGCATTAAAAGGATTTAAAAAAGCAACTCAAATTGAACCAAAAAACCTAAATTACTTATCTGCTTTAATGCGGTTTTATATCAATGCACCTTCAATTGCTGGCGGCAATATGAAGCAAGGCAAGCTGTTAGTAGATAAAATTGACACTCTTGATAAAAGAGAAGGGTTTGATGCCAGATTTGCATATTACATGCAAGATGGTGACGATAGTGCTTTAAAGAAACTAATGACGGAAGGACAAAAGCAATTTCCACAAGATATTGGTGTTCATATCACAATAGGCCATGCCTACTGGAGTGATGAACAACTTACCAAAGCCCAAGCGTTTTTTATTAAAGCGAGTAAATTACCACTCAAACCTAATGATAAAACCAACAAAATTGAGCAATATGAAATTAATAACCATTTAGAGACACTTTACTTAACGGGCAGAATCGCAATAGAAACAAAAGAACACTTGGATATAGGTATAACTGCATTAGAAGATTACATAAAACAAGTAAACAATCCTAACGATGAGCGTTATCAATGGGCACACTTTCGCTTAGCTCAATTATATAAATTTAATAAACAGCAGGATAAATCTGAAACTTTATTTAAATGGGCATATAACAATGCAACCGATAAAAAGTTAAAAAAGAAAGCTAAAAAACAACTATAATTTATTTAAAAATGAGACAACAGTATGAATATAAATTTGATGAAATCAGCAGTTTTACCATATATATTGGATTAATGTGATTACCAAGGGAAACTGTCGGTCTAATTACCGAGCGACTTTGTCGTAAATAGCATATCAGCCAGTTACTAAACAGACAATTTACACATATTTTTTAAGCTATGAAAAAGACTGCTATTCCGACATTGAACTAAACCGCTCTGCGGTAATGGTGCTCACCTCCAGCTTCAGTATTCGTAACATATTATCTTTTTTCCACTCTAATACTTGAGGCATGTTGCCTCACTTAGAATGGAGAAACTCTCATGAACATCAGTCAATATTTTTCAGAACCACTTCGTCAACGTATTAATCAAGATATGATCATACGTAAGCTTGCCACTAAAACTCAAATTGCTTATATCAGAGGGGTTAATAAGTTATGTGAGCATTTACAACATTCACCTGAAACAGCAACTCAAGAGGAGCTTCGTGAATTCCAGTTATTTATGGTCAATAATGGTATCTCTGGGATCACCGTCAATGCAACCATTGCTGCACTGCGATTTTTATTTCAAATTACTTTAGATAAACCTGAAGTAGTGACCCGGATCTGTCCCGTCACTGTCGCGCGTAAATTACCCATTGTATTAAGCTTTGAGGAAGCTAAGTACTTTATGGCATCAGCAACGCATCCTAAATTTAGAGCTGCATTAGCCGTTGCCTATGGTGCGGGTCTGCGTGTGAGTGAAGTTGTTTCGTTAAAAGTCAGTGATATTGATAAAAAATTGAGCCACAGATGTCTCACCAAAATTTGGAAGTGGCTGATATCTTTCACGCTCATGGCCAATCTTGGCGTGATCACCATGCAGGGCATATTAGCTTAGCTCAACTTAAAGTCATGTCAGCCATAGAGCATTGTCGTAGTGAAGTGCTTGGCGGTCATGTTTTATATTGTTCAAGCTGCGAGCAGATGCAAATAGCTTACAACTCTAGTCGTAATCGTCATTGCCCTAAATGCCAAGCGAGTGCGGCTAAACGTTGGCTAGAAACTAGGCAAATGCAGTTACTGCCCGTTGATTATTACCATCTAGTATTCACCTTGCCTCAGGAAATAAGTGAACTTGCTTATTACAACAAATCAGTCATGTATGACATTTTGATGAAAGCAGCGGCTCAAACACTGCTGATTATCGGGGCAGATACCAAGCATTTGGGAGCGCGTTTAGGTGTCACTTTTGTATTACACACTTGGGGAAGTGCCATAACACATCATCCCCACGTTCACGGCATTGTGCCTGGAGGGGGTTTATCACTTGATGGTAAACAATGGATATCATGTAAATCTGGGTTCTTTTTGCCTGTACGTGTTTTATCTCGGCTGTTTCGGTGATTATATCTAAAAATGTTAAGTGATGCGTTTAAGCTCGATACCTTATTGTTCTTTAAAGACTTTAAATCTATTGAAAATGGATCTCAATTTACACAATGGTTAAATGCTTTTAGTAATATTGAGTGGGTTGTGTATGCCAAGCGACCATTTGCGGGGCCAAAAGCTGTATTGGCATATTTATCTCGCTACACACATCGTGTGGCAATTGCCAACAGCCGCCTGATTGCGATGGATGAGCAAACCGTTAGCTTTAAATTCAAGAATTATCGTGCAAAAGCACATGAGCCATGCCCTAGTTTTGTTTACCCCAATTGTGGCTCACCCATGATAGTAATAGAAATACTAGTACATCAGTATTTACCCAGAGCACCGCCGTTATTAGATTGGCAATATCTGATACGGTAAACATAATAATGAGATTATCAATAAATGTTAGTAAGGATTAATGCTGGTCAAAACACCAGAAATGAGCGATAAATGGCAATGAAATAGGAGGTTTAATGCACAAATTCTTATTAAAAAGTACATTACAGCAAGCAATATTAATGCACGGCGAGGCAATAACACAGCAGCCAAATAAAATGAGCATACAATCCCCATAATTCAGAGCCAAAACCCCGCGGTTTCCTCAATGTAGGCTTTTTCGACACCAGCTCCCAATCTATGAGTTGTAGCCAGGATTGATATACTGACTGGTATCTAAAAACCTAAACATATACGACTGTCAGATTTAATTGAATTCTGTTAATCGAATCTGACAGTCGTATATGCGCCATAAGGTTGGATTCCAATTTAAA